>NZ_JAMPQC010000025.1:0-128385 GCF_028482225.1 Providencia sp. PROV130
AGAGCCTTTATCAAAGGCTCTTTTTTTTGCCTTAAAACGCCCTCAATCTGCTGGCCTTTTAATTTCGTCAGTCAGTACCCCAGGGTTAACCTGTTTGCAATACAAGCACAGGGGGCACCATGTCCAAATTTAGAGGCAACATTACACCCGGCACCGAGTACAGCGAGTCACTCTCACGTTTCCTTGAGCAGGAAGCGAGGTCGGGTCATATCTCGCTTGAGGGTATGCGCCGTGTCACCATAAAACGTAATCTGGCAGCCACGACTGCATTGATGACGGGAATGGCGATGGTCAGCGCTGGGGCCAGTTTTATGGCTACGGGTGGCGCAATGCCATTGTTAACCCTAATAGGCGCAGCATCTGCCATGATGGTCTCTATGTCAGCATTGGCGCGTTGTCCTGGCGGGCTGTTTTACCAGATTTCCGCGATTGAAACGCCGTTCACGCACGCTGCCTTGCTTCGATTCGCCGCCTGTGGTGCGCCAGAAGATGTCACGCGTGAGCTCATTTCTCTGCTGAACAAGCAAGAACGCGTCTCTTATGCGCAAGTTCATGATGTGGCCTGGTTCTGTGGTCGCCAAGCCAGTGGAATTGCAGAAAGTCATCTTTTCCAGGACCGGTACACACTGATCCGCAATCGCCTGGCATTGGAAACGCGGAGGGTAGGGTGATGCGGAACTTGTTCATTCTCCCGTTTACGGAGCTTCAGCACATTGCGTTATGCGCGCTGCGTTATCCGCTTATCTCTCGACGCAGTCTTTTCTGTTGCCTGGGTGTGATGGCCGTTTTCTGTCTCTGCTGGTTCTCTTTGACCGGGTTTGAGGAAGCCTCGGTGACACAGTCATCACTATTGGGTGTCGGCTATATCTGTGGGGCAACATCCGCGATCGGCTGGGGTCTGAAAACCTCAGAGATGTCACGCAATGCACTGCGCATTGGCTTTGGCATTTTCGCGCTCGTTATCCTCTCGCTGAACATTTCGGATAACGGGTTTATTCGCGCCGTGCAGCTGCTTGCGGAAGGCCAGTTTCATACAGAGACCAACCGAGTTTCGATGATGATGTCGCTGCGGGATATGTTGCTGATTAACGCCGTTGCCAGCCTGTGCCCGTATGTATTCTGGATTGGGTTGATGTGGATTGAGTTTCGCAACTTTCGCCATAACCCGACCTTTCGCAAAAATGCGCTTTTTCGCATGGTTGCCAACGTTAAATTGGTGCTTTATCAGATTTTCATTGTGGCAGGGGCGTCGTTAAGTCTGCTCCTGCTGACCGCCTGGACGGCACTGCCGTTCATACTCTCGCCACTCATGACGGTCTGGGTTGCGCTGTTTGTCTTCTTATCCATCTATCGCATTGAAAACGGATCGCCTCCCGAGTTTATCTTGCACGGCATTGCCACTGTAGGGCGGGTGAACCGATGAAGCTGTCTTCGCCGTTCTGCGCGCGCCTGCGTGTTTTCCTTCAACTCGGTGAAACGATCTGCACGAAAGGAGTGCTGAATATCATGTTTGATTCTCATTCATTTTTACCAATGGCGGATGACGCCAATCCTAATCCAATTCCTGCTATAAGCGATCACTGGCATCCCGTGGGAACCCGAGGAGAAGGGTTACCTACAACCCCCGGTGTGTACCGCTTTCGTGTTCCGATGGAATCCCGACCGGAGGAAACCGTTGAATTTCTGGCACAGTTACGCTGGCGTAAACACGGTGTGCATCAGGTTTTGATGCCAACCTTTGAATACGTGCTGGACGATGAATTCATCACGTTGCCAGAAGGTACCTATTGGCGTGAGCGCGTGCCGGGTGATCCTGAAACGTTAGGTGCAACACAATTCCCGATAGCGCCGGAAATGGCACACGGCGCGACAGAGTGTCCGTTTTGCCACCAGCAACCTGTCATTAACGGAGAGAAAATCAAAGAGGATGATGGCGATCGGTATTACACCCACATTCCCTACAAATTTAACCGTTTTTGGTTCAGCTGCTGCGAGTGGATAGGTAAAGCCCCGCGACCAAGCATTTCTGCCCTAAAGCACGACTGGAGCCAACGCTAAGATGAAGTACGCCAACCTGTACCTGGATAAGCGCGTGCGCCCTCACTGGGATTCCGCCTCGCTCTCACAAAAAGCCTATCTGGCGCTTTTCATTCTATGGTTCAAAATCATGATGGCGCGCAATGGGGCGAAGCAGAAATACAAAAAACGTGCGTTCCTTCCGGTGGTACTCTGGGTCAGTGCCGTGGGATGTATTGTCCGGATCATCACCACGGATGTTGGCAGTTGGCACTCACTAGCCGCGCTGTTCCTGTCGTGCATGATGTTAAGCCTGATTGCATTCGCCACGCTCTGGACGCTGTTCACCGCTTTTATTGTTCTTTTCAATTACGCGCTCAGCTGGTGGGCAGATCAGGTTTATCCCACCAGCCATACCGAAGCCTTCACCACGGTTGCTTTGGTGGAAGACGATATCGCTCGCGCCGCTGCTCAGGCTTACATCATGGCGTTTAGCCACCGTACAGTCACCCAGGTTACGATCGCGTTATCCATGATGTTTGCGGCAGATCAGGAGACGAAAGCGCAATGAGTCACTATGCTGACCACATGATTGAACACAACCGACGTTTCGGCACGCATGATGGTGTGGAAGGTAGCTTCACCACGTACCTGCCTCACCAGCCTGAGTTCGCTTCGCCAGATAGCAACGATATGACGGAGGCGGAAATTGCCGCTTGCGTTGAGGCCTGGCTGAAGTGGTTACATTGGGAGGTCTATCCCGAAGTGCAGCTAAAACACCACAGCAAGCGTCCTGATTTTGTTGCCACTAAAGGTGCGTTAGTGCAGGTAATCGAGTGCAAAAAAGCGATTGGCTTACCGGTGCTGGAACAGGCCATGTCCTGGTTCTATCCATACCGCAGTAAAAAAGCAGGCCTTCCACATCTCATTTATGTGGCCTGTAAGAAGTCATCTGCCCGCCGTGACTTTCCGTTATTACTCATGCGTCAGTGGGGGATCGGCTTGCTGGAAGTTGAGAAGTCACCTTCACGAAAACTGCGTTATGACGGTGTCACCGAAAAGGTCAGTGAAGCCCATTACACCCTCAGGGTTCAACTCGAACCTCGCTTGGTCCCTGGATCTCGTCATCAAGGGAAGGTCTTGCGGGCTCAGCTTAACGCCGATATGCGGATCGCCGTTGCTGGTACCACAGGCACGGGGCAATTCATGACCGACTGGAAACGCACTATGATCCGCATTGAAACGTTGATGGGGGACGGTAAACAAAGGCATGTTGCTGAAATTGTTGACTGGTTAAATGTTAACGGTGGATATCACTGGGCGAGCCGGAGCAGTGCTATCAGCGGCATCAACACGTCTTTGACGCGTCAAGGCTACGAATGTGAAGCCTATGGTTTTGAAGGCCGAGGTCATCGTTGGAAATACGTCGAGGGTGTGACGAAAAAGGTTTTGAAAATTTCGTCAGCCGAATGACCCGTGGTTAACTTTACGCATACAAACAGAAACTACCGATGAGGGTATCTCATGAAATTTTGGCTGCTTACCATTGTCACGCTGCTGGTGCAATTTAGCTGGATCGGCATCTTTCCAGAGAGTTACCGTGAGTGGGCATATATTCCCTGGTGCGTGGCAGATTTTGGCATTGTGGCGGTATACTTTTTTCTTCCCCGTTCTGTGGACGTTTAATACTGAGCATCCCTCTTAATTTTTGTATTCTTCGTCCGGCTATCTGAGAGGTTTCTGTTTTGCTTACGTTCATTGCCGCATTGCTGTCCATTACTTGTTTGGTGTTTTTGGGGCTGTCTCTTATGCCTTATTTTTGCTGCCGTGCGGATGGCGCTGTCATGCTAAAGAGCGAAAAAGGATGGTCAGTTGTCTGCGGTTTGGTTGCGTTGCTATTAGGAACAGGGGCCTACAAGTTGGCTACTTGCGTCTTGATGATCGGTTAGTTCTTTTTTAAGGGGGTTATGGTGGTTTGGATTTGGGTAGGGCTGGGCGCGCTGTTCGGCATTATTGAGTTGTTCACCTCGACATTTTTTGGGTTATGGATGGCAATCGCGGCAATTATCCCTGCGGCCATCGTGCTGGTGGCACCTGGCATTGATTTGTTGTGGCAGATCGGCATCTGGTGCATCGCAACAGTGTGCTGCGCAATTCTCTGGGTGAAATACTCGCGTAACAAACCTACGCGTTACGTGGAAGAGCCGCTGATCGGTGAAGTAGGCCATCTGGCGTTTGCTTTGCCGGAAGGTGGGGAAAGTGTGATTTTGCTGTCCAAGCCGGTTCAGGGTAACCAGCAGTGGCCGTGCAAATCGCAAGAGGTGCTGCCACGCGATGCGCGCGTCAAGATCGTGAGTGTTGCTAGTGGTGTAGTTTTAGTCTCCGCAGTGACTGCGGAATAACGTGGATTGAATAGGAAAAAAACATGATTGGACTTATCGGGCTTGCTGTTGTTGTGGTCTTTCTCGGTATCACGTTGTACCAGTGCGTGCGCATCGTTCCGCAGGCTGATCAGTGGGTGGTGGAGCGTCTGGGTAAATACCACACGACGTTAAATCCCGGCCTGAACATCCTGATCCCATTTTTGGACAACATCGCCTACCGAATGTCGGCTAAAGATCAGATGATCGAAGTGAAGGGCATTGAAGCCATCACGAAAGACAACGCCATGACGCAGGTTAATGCGATTTGTTTTATTCGTGTCGCGGATCCGAAGAAAGCCGCCTACGGGGTTGATAATTTCAACACTGCCGTGCGCAACCTGGTTATGACCACGATCCGTAACGCCGTTGGCGGGATGGAGCTCGATGAGACGCTGACCAACCGCGACGAACTGGCTGCGCGCTTACGCCAAAGCATGGACGTGCAAATGGTGGATTGGGGCTTGAGCCTGCGTACTGTTGATATTCAGGACATTACGCCATCCGACTCAATGCTCAAGTCGATGGAGAAGCAGGCCGCTGCGGTTCGTGAGCGTAAAGCCACGGAAGAACTCGCTGCCGGTAATAAAAATGCAGCCATCATGGAAGCGCAAGGCAAGAAGGAAGCCATGATCCTGGATGCAGAAGCCAAGCAAGAGTCTGCTATCCGCGAAGCGACGGCGCTGGAAACGCTGGCAAATGGACAGTTCAAAGCCTCGTCCAAGCTGGCTGAAGCACTCAGCATTGAGGGTGGGCGTGAGGCCATGAGCTTCCAGTTGGCGAACAACTATATTCAGACGCTCTCTGACTTGGCGACCAGCCCTAACGCAAAAGTGGTGGCTATGCCTGCCGATCTGGCGCAAAGCGTTGGCGGTCTCATCAATGCCGGTTCCCTGATGTCGGTCGGTTCTGCTGTGTCCAAATAATCGCAATCGGCCATCGTTACGGTGGCCTTTTGTAAAATGAGAACCAGATCCGGGCTCTGAAAATTGGCAAAACGAAATCCATACTCTGGCTGTGAAAATGGCATAACCATATGAATAAATTAATTATTTTACCTCTGACGTTTTTTCTGGCAGGATGTTCGTCCTCGCTCGGGTTATTGTTGGATGAACGCTACCAAGCAGCCTATCAAGAGGTGGTTACGGATCCCAGCGCTGACAACATGACCCGTTATATGCAGCTGAGCAAAGAGGTCGCCGAGCGCGACATGCGCAAAGCAACAGAGGCTGCTGAATCAGCAACGCGTGAAAGCGATAAAGGCTTCACTGAATATTTCAAACAATACGGAAGCGAAAGCTTCAAACGACAAAAAAGATAAGGACTCCCTATGACTACACTAACCTCAACTGAATTCGCTGCTGGCGCACTGTGGGCTGCTAATATTCTGATGTCCACGACCCGCGATACCGCCAGTGCGGCGGAAATCTTATGTCGCATTCCAAACCTGCATTCCCTGGCAATGCAAACCGCCGAGAAAGATCTTGCTGCGTTGCGTGAATTTGTCCTCAACGAATTGCCTCTGGGCACAGATCACGGCTTTACTCGCATCGCATACGGTGCCGAAGGTGTCGGTAACGAAATCATTGAGCTTCCGGCGAGTGGGGATGTCGATGAGTTGGTTGCAGCGCCTGGCGATACACTGTTATGGGTGGTGTACGGTGTTAACGCTGACGGCGATAAGCATCCGCTCATTGCATCCATCGACAATCCCGATATTGCAGCAAAATATGCGACGGAATTGGCATCCCAACTAGCCTAACGATTGCGTCTCACCAGGGATTGCAATAAAGTGTGACTGATCCACTTTTAATGATAAAAAAGGTGTTTTACTTCGTTAGTCATAACGATCACCATGCCCGGTTTCCGGGCTTTTTTTTGCGTTTTCTTCCCCCGAGAATCTTTTTGGAAAAAGCACCCCATTTTGTCCACCTTAAAGGTTTGTCATCTGCCACTCATCCGTAAAATAAAGGTGGTAAGTCAATCAACCATCAATATCAAAAGGATAGTCGTATGGCGCAACGTGGCGTTAACAAAGTCATTATTGTCGGAAATCTCGGGCAAGACCCCGAAGTCCGAGCAATGCCAAACGGTGGCTCCGTTGCCACTATTTCCATCGCAACGTCTGAAACCTGGCGTGACAAGCAGACAGGTGAACAACGTGAGAAAACAGAGTGGCATCGCGTTGTCTTCTTTGGCAAATTAGCCGACGTTGTCGGTGAATACCTGCATAAAGGCTCACAAATCTATATCGAAGGACAACTCTCAACGCGTAAATGGCAAGACCAAAGCGGCGCGGATCGCCACACAACTGAAATCGTGGTCAATCCGGCCTCCGGTGGCACCATGCAAATGCTTGGTTCCGCACCCAATAACGGGCAGCAAAACTCGCGACAAGCCAACAGCCAGCAAAACAATGCATCCAGCAGCCAACAAGGCGGTTGGGGTGCTCCGCAACAAAGTTCTCAACAGCACAGCCAAGGCGGCTGGGGAGCACCCAATCACGATGATCCACCATTCTAACACCTGCTATCGTTCCGCCATGCAGCCTTAATGGCTGCATTAATGTTTCTATCTCTCGGAGTCTGACATGAACGAAATACAGGCATCATTGAATGCCATTCTCAATAACGGCAGTATCGGCCAGGCGCTCAGCTATGCAGGGATCGCGGTGGCTGGTTTCGCGGTTGCGTCATTATTGTTTCGTAGCTTGATGATGGTCATGCTGGGTGCGGTAGCGACATTTTATGTGTTTTTCCTGAATACACCTGAGACCGCACTGGATAAAGCCACTACCGCTTCCACGCAGTTGGTCACTCAGCTATCACAGGCAAGCGAATGTGCGGCCGCGAAGGTTGAACATATTCGCAACATTGGTGTGGTGATCCGTAACGGTGACGTGCTGACTATCGCCGAAGAATGTGGACTATTGCCTAAGTAACGCATTTCGTGAGCGGTAAACTCGGTGGTAGCATTCTTGTGTTACCACTTTTCACATGCAGATATCACTGATTAAGAACAAAATTCTGCCGTAAATCGGAGAGGCCAAAATTGAAAGCGTTCTTCAAAAAATTAATTTCTTCGTTTTCCTGGGGAAATAAAAACAACAACACGATGGATGCCAAGCAGCACCGCGATACCCTGTACCATATGCGTCATGGTCGCGCACCGGTGCATACACATCCCGCTGAAATGGAAAACCAGCATGATTGATCCCAAAATAACAAAAGCCTTAAACGAACTCGCAATGGGCGCACAGCACCACGAGCATACCCTCCTGTCTGAAAACAGTCATTTAATGGAGGTGTTTACCTATCTTACTCACTTGAAATCAACTTCAGATGGTATCTATTTAGGTGAGCAGCGGATCCCCTGGAGAGAGGCTTTACCAAGCTCGTTTGGTATCCCAAGTTTGGAGGCGACCAAACGAGAAGGGGAGCGCTTCTTGGCTTGCGTGAGTGAGACTTGGGCAACACGGTATAACGCCAAAGCCCAAGAAACGCTGGCAAAAAAAATCGCCGACAACAGCACGACTGAGAATGACAACCTTTATTTGCTAACAATGTTCTATGCGCTGCGTAGTCTGCTGGATAACCTTTTGCCGTTCATTGACTTACAAAACTACCAACAATTTGAGCCAGAAGGCGCATTGGCACTTAACGAAATCGTTAATGGATTTGAGGCCGTCACTAATGGTGTTATCACCACAGAAAAGGTGAAGGAAGATGTGTTCTGTGCAGGTGTTGAAAATGCCATTATGGCGTTGAATGAGCAAAAGCATATCCTTGCCAGTAAAGGGCAGGACACCAGTGGCATTGAGCAATCCATAGCGATTATCAGAGCATCACAGCGTGAGGATAGCCCGGCCATAACGCCAGGCCAGCGCATCAACTAGCCCTCAGGGCTCAATAGGTGGAGAAACGACATGAAAAACGGACAGTCTACGCACTCAATGACGACTAAAAAACTACGCCGGAAGCTGTCCGGATATGGTCTTCGTGGTCAATTACTGAACCAACGGGTTCGCGATATCGTGGCTGGGCCGCAAACTGGCCGCAATGGTGAGCGTGAGTATGCGTTTGGATGGCAGCGCGATCAAATGGACAGATACATGCGTCGGGCACTGATAGGGAAGGGTGATCGCGTAGAAGGTCAAACCGGTCCTGAAGGCCGAGTAATTACCCCGCAAGGTACTACCCATCCAGTTCGCCGCCGTAGTGTTATTTCCATTAGCCGTCGTTACTTGGGGTAACTTACATTAACACGAACGTTTCCTGAAATTATTGGTCATCTAATTATATCCGGCGGTTCTGTGCCTAAGGCGAATCTGTATAGGTTCAGAAACAACTCAATATAGCGATCAATTTACGACGACTATTTAATTAGTAATTTATAGATGTAGTTTTGAAAAATCATGGAATATATTAATTTATATACATGTTTATTTGATATAATTATCTGTATCACACAGCAACAATCGAGGGAGTTGTAAATGGCAGTACATAAAATATCTGAGCAATTTCATTGCGACCTGAATATCGACTGGCCTTGCCCCCGCTGCCATCAAAAGACTCTACAAATTATAAAAGATAGTTTTATCGTGGAAAAATCGGCCGAGACTCGCAAGTACGAAAACGAAGACTGGTTCGAGGTGGAAATGAACAGATTAGTATTCACCTGCATGGCTGAATGCACAAAACCACAGTGTAATGAAGTTGTGGCTTGCTCTGGTATTGGTGGTGCAAATACTTTCTGGGATACTGAATACGGAGAACATCAAAAAAAATGGTATCGCCCAAAATCATTCACACCAGCACTTCATCCTTTCAGGATACCTGAGCAATGTATGGAAGAGATAAGTAAACCTCTGACTGCTTCCTTCTATATTTACCTCAGCCAGCCAGGGTCCGCAGCTAATCTGATCAGAATTACCGTTGAAAGGATGCTTACGGCCATTGGCATTCCTGAGTTAAATAACAAAAGAAGAATCCCGCTTCATAATCGCATCAACGGTCTTGAAGGACAATATGTGTCCTATAAAGATTACCTGATGGCCATTAAATTCTTGGGCAATGCCGGTAGTCATACCTATGACGAAGTAGAAATTGGTGATATAGAAGTTGCATTCGAGATTATGGAATTTGTACTGAATGACCTTTTCTCTGCAAAGAAAGCGTCTATTGATGAACTCTCTAAGCATCTCCAAGAAAAGTTTGAAAAAAAGAAAATTGAATAGCTTCTTCTTTATAAATCACCACCCATTGTAAGTAATTTCTATCTTCTATTTTTCGCGGCAGATCGTGAAAGTTGGTTTTGTACTATTCACAAAACCTATAAGCTTTAGTTCGAGAAGATACAGCCGGGTTAGTATCCGGCATGATTGTTCCGGTTTTCTTTACTCTTCCTCTCGCTCTTTGCGGATGCTCTCAGCCAATTCAATTCCAGTTTCGCTTAACGTGTACGCGACTTTCAGCGTGCGTGGATCACGGTATTTAAGCAACAGCCTACGGTCCACCAGCGTGCGACATGAAATGCGCAGATTAGGGCGCTCAACCTCACGGGAGCGACCTTTGTTTAAGATCGTGAAAATGGCGGTGAAAGGAATGGGATTGCTGTTTCGGGCCCTGATCTTAAGCAACACGTACAGGACGTCTTGTTGTAACGATGAATTCCGATGTTGAGTGATGTTTTCCATGTTTGAGCCTATTCATATGCGATATGAATAAGCTATCGTTGGCCTGATTGTATGTCATCGTTTTTAGTCCTCGTTTTGTAGCCCTTTTCGGGGGAGCAGAAATCCTGTCCGTAGTAGGATCGAGTTACCCGTCGAGGTGAACATTAACAAGGTGAAAACATGTTTAAACGTATCCGTAGCGTACCATTACTGGCTGGGGCCATTGCCGCATTGTGCCTGACCAGTGCCTATGCCGAAATCCCTACCAATGCCAGTGGCCGACCCGTTGCCGGGAAGTCGGTGGCAGAATTCGAATCCTACAAAGCCAACTGCCCTGAGTGCTTACAGGTCGCTCAGGACATTATCAAAATGCGCACCCAGTATTGCCAGCAAGCCGGTAATTTGGATCAGACCATCTTGCAGGACCCGATCTATCCCTACCTCAACGGCATCCGCGTCATGCTTGCTAACCGTGGAGGCTACAACAGCCCCATGTACACCTCGGCACGCCAGGTATTCGAAGCTAACGTGAACTGTGAAAACAGCAGCGATTGGGTCGAACGCAGCCAAAAGGTTATAGAAAACACCTTTACCGGTCCTCAGTAATCCTGCCTGACCTTCAACCCGCTATACCGGCGGGTTTTCTTTGCCAAAATTTCGTGGGCAGCATCACCCACGTTACGCTACATGAAATCTTCCAGAAGGACACACCATGAAAGACCCATGCTTATTGAACCTACGGCAGTTGTTCATACAGGATTTGCAATCACGCTTAAACATCAATCACGCCACGGCCACTGAGCTAGTTGCCGCAGGCTTTGTTGATGATGATGACTCTGAGCGCATCGACCTGAACGTGGAATGGAATGCCTGGGTCCGCTGCCACCATGCGCGCCTGAAACAACCGGCATCGCAATTGCTGACACCCGAAACGCATTCTGCTATCGCCACGATGCGTGCGCTGGCTGACGAGTTTCGTGAGCACTTCGAAGAGCATGGCGAGCATCACCATACCGTCATCGCCCTGTATGACAGGGCAGACAGTGATTTCGGCTATGAGAATGTCACGCACCTAATTGCGGCGCTGGATCGTCTGGTGGAGCACATCAACCAGCCCGTCGATTTGTCTTCTGGCAGGGTCTATACCGCCCAGGTCGCGGGGGCAATCGCAGCCTATCGTCAAACCGTTATCGCCGCATTGGAAGCCGTGGGTAAACCCTGGAAAGCATAATGCTCGCGTAAATGCGTGTTCTTTAATTCAACATCAACAACCGGAGAGGTGCATCATGAACCTGAAGTCGTTATTGAACCAAACAGTAGAAACGCTGAAAGAAAAAGGGATCTGTGCTGACAATTTGCGAAAAGTTACGGCACCCTCCGAGCTCATCACTCAGCTGATCTCGGCGCTGGCTAACCTGTCCGGGGATTACAAGGGCAGCTATTCCCCGGCTTCTGACTATCAAGGCTTATTGCGTCAGTTCAATGCGCTCCAACAACTGAATGTCTCGTTCGGCAAGCAGCTGGCTATCTACCGCGAAAAAGCCAAGCAAACCGGTGACGGTCCAGCGGAAATCAAGCGCCTTCAAAATGAAGTCAACTCTGAGCGTGGGGCCAACGAGCAGCTGACCGTTGAAAACGAACGCCTTCGTGCTGAACGGCTGGAAGTGGATGCAGAAACAGAAAGGCTCAAGGCGTTGGTGCTGACACTTGGGGGTAACCCTGAGGTATGGGAAGGGAAAGCGCCATGACCGTTAACTCTGTGGCCGATCTGGCGGTCGCATTGGGTATTAATGAAGCTGAAGCAACGCAGTTTGCGGTTACAACCTGCAATTTGATGTTGCAGCACCCAGAATTGCTGGCCGGGGATATCCAGCATTTTGCGCAGCATGGAACCTGGCCGGAGATTACCGATAAGCCCCTGGTCAAAGGTGACCCCGGCACGGAAAGTGTGCTGATGGGAATGCGCGTCCTGATCTACAAATTGGGTAAGCACGAAGGGCCTAACGGTAAAGCCCGCCAGATGTACGACATGATGCGGCGGCTTGGTTATTTTACTATGACGGATTGTTTGCGTTAACTGCAATTTCTGGGGCGAACAGCCCCTTTTTTTTCATCCCCCATAAAACATAACTTATCCTAAATATTTTGCCGTTTAGCTATTCGTCAGCAGTTTGGGTCGGGGTAGTCTAATTATGACTACTTACTCAACTTTAGGGGCACGACATGACCACGACTCTGAATCAGCAAGCGGTACCGAAGAAGCGCACCTTTAAAGATCTGCCAGGCTTCGACATCTCTGCAACTGACATGCTGCGCATCATTGATGCCCCGTGCATGATCATCAAACGTGGTAACGTCCAGTTCAAGGTTTTGGAAATGCTGACCTTGACGCTGGTGGGTGACAACCTGAGCGCGCTCGGTGTTGACTACAATACTGGACAAGTGATCTCCCGTGGTGTGGTTCAAAAGTCAAACGGTGACATGGTCGCCTCTGTGCCAGCAACCCACATCAGCACCTTATTCCGTAATATGAAAGGCGAAGAAATCGTGAATGTGCGATGCGACCAAGAGCGCAATCGTCTCATCATTCGTACCGGCAAGAACGCCTACAACATCCCGCTGTGCATGGAAACCATCCCAGTCGTGGACGAGTCCGACCTGACGGCCAAATACAGCATAACATTCCCGGCAAACATGCTTAACCGTACCTTGCAACGTGTCATGCACTCTGCGGGCAAGAACGACGTGCGTCATTACATGAACGGTGTCTTCCTGAGCCTAGACAAGAATGCATTCAACGCAGTCGCCACCGATGGGCACCGGATGTCGGTTATGACTGAAGACGTCCTGTTTACGGATGAGTTACAGGACGATATCACAGCACCAGTCGCCCCCGCGTCTCTGTCTGGTACTTCATCCGGGGTTATTCTGCCTATAGAGGTGTGTCCTATTCTCATGAAGTTGCTGGCCGCAAACAAAGGCAGCTTCCGGATGGACTACAGCGAAAGCTACCTGACCTTTAACCTGGGTGATGTCACCGTTATCTCGAATCTGTTGAGCGGCAATTATCCCGATTGGCGTCGTGTGGCGGGTGTTGTTAAGCACAACACGGAGAAGTTCAGCATTAATGCCTTGATGCTTCGCGACGCATTAAGCCGCGCGCTGCCGCTCATCAATGCAGGCGCAGTCAATAAAAATGCGAACAGTACCGGCCTATTCGTATTCAAAAACAATGCGCTGATGATTAAGTCCCCAAACCAGAACCTTATCGAGTGCAAGGAAGTGCTGGAGATTGAAAAGGTGGCCGGAGAGCTGGAAGACAAGATTGAAATCGGTTTGAACTGCGAATACCTGCTGCGTTCGCTGAACAGTTTAATCGCGCATTCCGGTGAAGAAACTGACATCACTTTCGCCCTGAAAGATACTGTCACTGGGCTGGAAATTGGATTCGGTGATGACTGTTGCGACATCATCATGCCGGTACGTTTTTAATAATTCATTGTAACTGTCTGTTTTGTTGACCAAAGGCAATGGAGTGCCGAGCGTGCTCCGTCGATGATACCTCCCACTGAAAAACATCGACAAATTGCCCGCCTTTTCAAAGGGAATACGACACGTCAACAGGTATTATGGATTCACTTTCCCTGCACAGTAATGCTTGGTTTCGGCTGAAAATTTCTGTGCTCCACCAGCAATATCGAACATAAGGATTTTACGTGGAACTGAAACAATACCATGAAGAAGCCCTGCGCACCGAATCGGTGATCCCGCACGTCAGCGGCGTAAGTGCGCCTCACCTTTATCTGCTGCTGTCAGCGGCTCACTCGTTGGGTGAAATGTTGGATCAGTTTAAAAAAGGTATTTTTTACCGTAAGCCGATCGATATTAATCGCTTTAAAAAAGGCCTGGCCGACCTGCAAGACCTGGTGGGCACGCTTTCGCCTGAGTCCATCACCGCAGAAGAGCTGCACGATGATACCAAAACCATGCTGATGAACGGTTATGACGGTCAAACGCACAATATCGGACTGGCGTCCTTGGACGCTATCGACACGCGCATTCTGCACGCCTCGCTGGGCGTGTTCACTGAATCCGCTGAAATCTGTAAAGCGTTGGTGAACACGATTGAAGGTCAACCTCTGGATCTGGTGAACCTGTCTGAAGAGTTCGGCGATCTGAGCTGGTATGGCCTGGGCATTTTCCCGTCTGCCTCCGGAATCCATTATGGCCGTATTCTGGAAACCAATATCGTCAAGCTGGCCGTCCGCTACCCGGAAAAGTTTGAAGCGTTCCTGGCCCACGATGATAACCGTAATCTCGTGGAAGAGCGCAAGGCATTGGCAAACGGCATCAAGTAAGCCTTATCCATTCATGCGGGCAACGTGGGGTTGTCCGCTTTCTATGGTGCAATTATGAATACTGTTCTGAAGTGGGTTGGGGGTAAGCAGGGTGTCATGGCTCAGCTGAAGTTGGCACTGCCAAAGGGTACCCGCCTGATCGAGCCTTTCTGTGGTTCGGGTGCGGTGATGATGAACACAGCGTATTCAAGCTACGTGCTGGCCGACATCAACGCCGACGTCATCAACACCTACGACACCATCCGTAACGCGGCTGAAAACGTCATTGCTGCACTGACTGAGCTCTACGAAACGTGCCGTACTCGCGAACACTACGACGCGATCCGTAAAGAATTTAATGCCCGCACCGCTGACTCTGTCCGCATGGCTGCGATGTTCATTTACATGAACCGACACGGATATCGCGGCCTATGCCGATACAACAAGCGTAAAGGGGAATTTAACGTTCCCTGGGGGGATTACCGCAAACCGTACCTGCCTGAGAAAGAGATCCGCTACATGGCAGACCGCCTTGTGCATGCGGATTTGCTGTGTGCAGGCTTTGAAGAAACGCTGAAGCTGGCGGGTGAGGGCGATGTGGTCTACTGCGATCCGCCTTATGTCAATCCTGGTAAGTTTACGGGTTATCACGCCAGTGGTTTCACTGAAGCTCAGCAACGCGCGCTGGTGGACATTCTGAATACCCTGCCAGAGAAAGGGGTGCATGTAGTGGCCTCCAGCCACGATGCTGAAAACATCCGCCAGATGTATACCGGCTTTACGGTTAAGGGCTTCTCTGCTCCGCGTAGCGTGTACAACGGGACTGGTGAAGGGAAGCAGGCGAAAGAAATCATCGCTATCCGTCAAGCGGTCTCTTCAGGCAAGACCTCAGCATGACCGTGCCGGTGTTTGAAGTTCTACCGCTGAAGGATCCGCTAACTGAGCGATTCTGCGACGAGATTGCCGTCATTCACCGCTATGACCCAGCTGAAGCCAGTCGCCAGTACCTGGAATTTATCAAAGAGAACAATGTGGTGTATTGGGTGCAATTGGCTATTCGCGACCGCATCCAGTACCTGTCAAAACAAAAATCAAAGGGCAAGCCCCTTCTGATTAAAAATCATAGTGAGGGAGCTATGCCTCTTTTTCGTCCTAAAAGTGTCGTGGTGTACCGCATCACCCGACAAATTGACTTCAGTAACATTGAAGAGCAGATGAAGGCCTTTACGTTTAAACCCTGCGGCCCTCAAGACATGGCGCGCACCGGATGGATCAGCCCTCTTGGGGAAGAGTACGAAGAGCTGACTCACCAGGCAAATGGTCTCATCCTGCTGACGCAGCGTAACGAAAGCAAAATTATTCCTCCGGCTACGGTGAAAGAGCTCGTTCGCCAGCGCGTAACCAAGCTGGAAAAAGAGCAGAGTCGTCGCCTGAAGCGAACAGAAATTTCAGCCATTAACGATCTGGTGTTGGGGGAGTTGCTGCCTAAAGCCCTAAGTAAGTACGCCAACATGAACATGTGGATTGACCCAAAATCCCGTCTGATCATTGTGGACACCACCAGCTTTAAAAGGGCAGAAGACGCGACGGCTCTTCTGCGTAAGACGCTTGGTTCGCTGCCAATTATTCCGTTCACGCTGGAAACGCCAGTTGAGCTCAAGCTAACGGAATGGGTACGCTCTTCCGAGCTACCTCCTGGCCTGGCATTGTGCGACGAAGCGACACTTGAGGCCATTTTGGAAGACGGTGGCGTGGTGACAACCAAACGCCAAGATTTAGTTTGCGATGAAATTGCCAATCACATCGAAGCGGGCAAGTTAGTCACTAAGCTTTCGATGAACTGGATGGAGCAACTCAACTTCGTCATTAACGATAGCTTTGTCATTTCCCGATTGAACTTTGCCGACGCGCTGATTGAGCAGAACGACGATATCGATCGCGAAGATGAAGTGCAGCGGTTTGATGCGGACTTCGTTTTGTTTACCAGCGTCATTATGGAACTGCTGGATCAGTTAATTGCAGCTTTCGGCGGGGAAGCGAAATCATCTTCTGAGAGCAAAGAGGAAGGTGGGGACGCGACTGATAATGGCGGTCAGGGTGACGACGAGTAACGCGTAACCATAGCGGGTATGAATTAGGTAACCAAAAGCGAGGGTTTGGCTTAATGCTTCGTTGGACTGAAGAGCAGCAACGCGAATATGAGCAACGAATGGGGCGAAGCGCGGGGGGCAAATCAGCACCGAAAAATGACACTCAGCCTGTCACCCCCCTCCAACCAGCCATTGAGTCAGCACCTGCTGAGCTGACGGCAAAGCAACGTACCCAAGCGCTGGGGCGGTTACGAACGGGCACGATGAATAAAACCGAAGCACGCTACGCCGAACACCTGAAATGGCGTATGCATGCTGGTGAAGTCGCCTGGTTTAAGTTTGAATCCATCAAACTACGACTTGCTGACAAAACAACGTATACAGCGGACTTCTTCGTCATGCTGACCTCGGGTGATCTGGAGGTGCATGAAGTGAAGGGGCATTGGGAAGAGGATGCGCGAGTCAAAATAAAGCTTGCCGCTGAACTCTATCCCTTCCGTTTTCTGGCCGTGAAATGGCTCAAAGATGAGGGGGAGTGGAACTTTGAAGACTTCTCCCCGTGGTACAACAAGGAAAATCCATGAGCGTGACTGACAGCCTGGTAAAGCAATTTTTTGACACCTGGTTCTTATCAACGGAGCGCAAAAAGCGTAATGACGATACTTGGCGTCCCCCAGTTGAGGGGCAAGATGATCCTACGCTATATCACGTTCGTAGAGATGCAGCCTATGAAGCTTGGTTTGCCCGCAGCGATTACCCGTTGTTGAGTGCCAAAGCTATGACAATGCACGATGAGATGTACCGCTATTTGCATAACGTTCGCAAAGCGCGTGAAGCTGAAATTAACAAAGAGCGGCCGCCTGCGGTACTGCGGGATTTGGGCGTTTCTTCACTCAGGGACCTGGCAGACTATCTGATCCGTAACGATATTGCGGGCAGGCTGGTATAACAGGGGTAACTCACCAAGACAGGCACGGGGGTGCGTCATGTCTTTCAAGATGATTGGATTGGCCGTATTTATTGCGGGTGTATTGGGGCTGGCCTACTTACTGTTTTATTCTGGGAAACCGGTGAAAAAATCAAACGGCGAAAAGGTAGCGCGGAAGCCGACTCTCGACGAATTGTTTCCCATTGATGAAGAAACAGGGGAGAAAATTTATCAAAGGGAAGAGCACGATGGTGTGATAACCAGTGATAATGAACTGACTCCGGCCATTTATGTTGGGTACAAGCGGCATAAATTTATTCTCCCACGCGATGCCAGCAATCTATACTCGCGCCTGATTGAAATATTTGCCGATCAGTATGCTGTAGCACCTCAGGTCAGAGTGACTGACATCATTCAGGCAGAAGAAAAGGATATTGACAACCAGAGTCTGGACGTCAAAAGTGCCATGCAGTTTATGTCCCGAATGAACTTTAACTTTGTCCTCAGCGACATACACAGCGGTGAAATTGTGCTGGTGATGCTGACTGAAGAACGACTGGCCGACTCCGGTAACAGTGCGTTTCTGATTGGCCTGCTCAGCCACCTGAATATCCCGTTATATCGTTACGAGCGCCTGGCCGATATCAGCGATAACGATCTGGCGATTGATATTGCAGAGACGATCTCTGGCGGTCAATTCGAGTAAACAAAATGAAAGCCCGACATCGTTCGGGCTTTGTCGATTCTTAACAGCTGTTATGATGAATTTGTGAGATCACTTACAGGGGGCAAAATGTCTCATTCCAACGGGTATTGGACAGGTGATTTGTATGCGGGCTCTACGGTGTTCATCAGGCGCCAGGATGGTCACCTTTCAAAATGCAAGGTCATCAACGTTGCCAATCACTGGTTCAATGTCGCTGGCATTTCTTCTTCCTTTGATAAATTCACGGCGACCAGCCAGGAAGGCGTTGTTGCGCTACCTGATGCATATGATGTTCGGGAGCGTTATAGCATTCAGCAGCAGCGGGATTATCTGGCGCGTCTGGATATCTCGGCGCTTTCATCTCTCCAGATCAATCATCTTTATGCGGGCTTGCATCTCGCTAAACGTGCTGGTGGAGGTGCATTGCCAGGGATGCCGATCGCTGAAACCCCAGAAGGGATACGCAGCTATATACAGGAAATGAACCTGAGCACCTTGAGTGAAATTCAGGTTATGTATATGTTAACTGGCTTAAAAATTGCCACGAAAAATTAAATAGAGGTTTTTATGTCTACTACTGAGCGGTCTCCAAAAAAGGCTCCGCGCCGTAAAAAAAGCACACGCAAAAAGCAAAAACACTGGTCTTACACCATAACGTCCAGGGAATACCTGATTGCTTTTCTTTTAGTGTTACTGGTGGCCGTATTATCCGTGATTTATTACTGGCGTTCGACAACCTTGGTCACTACCTGGGATGTTGGTGCGGTTACCCAGCCGGGTATTCGATCCTCTGACGAAACCGGCGCTGACTGGAAAACGGATTTCCAAACCACGAAAGGGCAATTTACCGTTCATCTACAAATTTTCCCTAATCCTGGGCTGCCACTTGAGTTGCGCCAGTACCATCGTGGAAATTACAAGCTTTGCTACTTGATGGGGGATTACGAATATCAGACTGGAAATGCTCTGTGCTTTGACATTCCGACAAGCGATGGCCTAGCCATCAGCAGCAAATTGTAGATCTTGAAAATTCGGTCGGCGGACTAGAGCAAAGTAAAATCGGCATAACCTACATTCCTGAGGAAGTGAAAATGAGCCAACCATCAATAGGGCAACGCATTCATACCCAATTACCACCAAGCTCGGTTGAGGGGGCTATTCAGGCGCTTGAGAATACGGCTTTACTATCAGGTTCTGACGTGTTGTCGGTGAGTATCATGCGCAACACGATTTACGCGAAGCTGGAAGAATACAGCGATGTGCTATCCATTTCGCCGGAGCGGGTTCTTCAGTCTCTGGAGGACATTCGAGGTCATGAGTCGCCTGTACAGTTCTACAGCGAACAGCGCCTGCCGGAAATTTGCGATGCTTACACCTGGCCGACCGCTGAAGAATTTCGCAAGTGCCTCAATGAAGGCGGTTCAGCCCCAACGTACCTTTGCCCAAACTGCAATCAGGAGTCAGACCACGAAAGTAAATGCACCGCGCAAATCACAGATCGGCACGGTGTAAAGAAAAATTGCGGCTGGATTTTAAACCCGACCTCGGATATTCTACGTAATAGTATAAAAATACTCATTCAAGCTGAGTTTTTGAACAATCTCCAGATCCATCATCTGTTTCGCCCTAAGGGAGTCGCTCTCCCACAGCGGGTTTGTTTTGATGAGTTTGGTGAAGACCTTGAAGATGACGGTTGTTGAGAGATAAGAAAGTAGTACCTCATTTAATAGATGCCTCGTTTAGGACGGGGCTTTTTTTTTGCCTTTCTCCCTTCGTCAGCGGTTAGACCCACCGGATAATAATTCTATTTTCCAGTGAGGTACCCATGATCAATTTAGCAATCTACGAGCCCAATCGCGCAGCTGAGTTTCAACCAATACTTCCTCTGTATCAAGCTGAGGATAGTAATCATGCTGGCCTAACCCCACACGAGGGGTTTCGTATGTTCAACGCACTTACGCAGCTTCTCGCTGAATACCGTGATGCACGTAGCGAAATTGACTCATTACACCTCGCCGTTATGGGCAAGCGCCATAGTCAGGCATTTCACTATTTCACTGACGGATGCAACAATTCGATAGGGACAACACTGGCCGTTGATTGCCTGTTTGATCTCCAGCGCGCCACCTGTTCACTTGACGAGTCCTTCTGGCAAAAGGTGCTTGACCTTACAGGCGTGCGTAATTTTATGCCCACTGCGCGTAAAGACGAGTGGTACAACACACTTCGGCAGTGGCGCAAAGCTTCTCCCGATCGACTTGCCACGGTGCGGCCCGTCGCCTTCACGGAAGAGAACGTATTCGCCACGGCTAAAAGCCTAACGACCGAGAAAAAAGATTATTTCGCAGAAATGGTCGAAGGCGTATTCAAAAATCTGTCAGTGTTTCACAAAACCAACAAAGCACAGGGATTTAGTCCGAAGATGGTGATCACCAACTGCCTACCATGTCGTGACTACAAGCGAGGTTATGACAATATGGATTACCTCAGCGACCTACGTAAAATTATCGGCCTAATGCAAGGCCGTCCCGGCGCAGAGATCGTCAATAAATGGGCGCTAGAGCAATCCCTCAGTAACAATACGGGGGAGTGGATATCGGTAGACGGTGGCGCGCTGACCTGCAAAGGCTTCCTGAATGGCAATGTACATATTCAGGTATCAGAGGCTGTGTGCGATGACCTCAATACAGTATTGGCTTACCGGATGCCAGGCCTCATCCCTCAGTTCAAAGAGCGAGGGAAAAGTAGCAAAGCGACGCGCAACACGCAGTACACGGGCGATTTAATTGACTACCGGATTGCATTCCCAACCTGCACTGAACTCGCTGAAATGGCGCGCAACAACCAACATAGCGCGAAGCAATATGGTGCGGGACCATTTACTATCGTGATGCCTCGGAGATACCATTACGCTGAACTGGTGAAACAGGAGCTTGATAGCATCTTCCGTATCCTGGGCGCGGTAGAGGTTAAGCCAGAGGTCTACGAATTTGAATTCTGGCCGATGGAAGCGTTTAAAGCGATCGCCATCAGTGGCACCTTACCTGACCAAAAAACACACCAGTTCTACCCGACAACCGGCGACCTCCAAAAAGCGGCGATGGACGAATGTGACCCGAGTGAGGGCGATACCTTGCTTGAACCTAGCATCGGTTTTGGTGCGCTTCTGCGTAACTTGCCTGAGGGGGTCAAAGTGACGGGAGTCGAGACAAATCATGTTGCAGCCATCTGTTCACGCTTGCGTTGGGATACTCACCAGCAAGATTTCCTTACCACTACGGTAAAACAACTCGGTCAGTACGATCGCGTGTTAATGAACCCGCCATACTCAGACGGTCGCTGGAAGCATCACCTACAGCATGCTCGTCAATTCGTGAAACCTGGCGGCCGTATCGTTGCAGTTCTTCCCGGCAGTGCGACAGAAGAGAGTGTGCAATCTCTAATGAACGATGATTGTAGTGTCCACCAATGCGGACAATATGAAAACGCCTTTGATAAGACAAGCGTTAACGTTAAACTATTCGTCATTGATTTTTATTAATATTCTTGCCGTAGCATACTCGATATGCTACGGCGTTAACGGTAATTTCATGGGCAAAACAGACTACATACTCCGTGCGTTATCAAAAATTTCGCATAAACGCTGGGAGCACTACATTATCAATCGTGTCATCCATACGCTAGATGACCCAGATATTGAGTTCGTTTGCCAACAGTGCATTCGAAAAGAAGACAGCTTGGGGAAAATATATCTCGCTGATCTCCTGTTTCCACAGCTGAGCCTCTATCTTGAGATTGATGAGGCTCATCATGATAGTGATGACGCTAGAAAAGCTGACGCCGTGCGCCGATTAGATATCGTTGAAGCAACCGGATTCCAGGAGGAACGGATCCCTGCTAGTAACATAACCCTCAGCGAAGTAAATAAACTGGTTGATGAATTTGTCCGTTTAGTGAAAAACAAAAAAGAAGATCTCGAAAAGCAAGGCCTATTTTTTCGCTGGGACTATGACGAACGATACTCAGCAAAAAAACATATACATACTGGCTACATGGCAGTGGGCCCTAACTCGGTTTTCCGCTATCACAGAGATGCTTTGCAATGTTTTGGGTACCGCAGAGAGGGGCATCATCAATCAGGTGGCTGGACCCTGCCTGCTGAGGTCGTTCGGTCCATCGGATTAACAGGCCGCGTAATGGTTTGGTTTCCTCGTTTGTATGAGGCTGGAGAGTGGAAAAATGGACTCTCGGAAGACGGCAAGCAGATAATCGAAGAAAGCCTTAATGCAACAAGAAACTATCAGGAAACGTGGGATTACCGCATTGTTATGGCACATTCCCGTGATGAACTAAACCGCACGCTGTATCGCTTTCTAGGTGTTTTTGCTATCGACAGCAACCAATCATCCGATGAAGTCAAAGTGTTCAAGCGTACTCACACCCAAGTCAACGTTTACCCCCCTAAAATTTAGCCGACGTTTTGTCGGCTATTATCCTTCGTCACCGTATCCCGTCAGCGTAAAATAGCGACCTCAAAAAGTTTGCTAACCCTATAGCAGGTTTCATTCTGCTGTGGTTTGCATTATCAGCGAATTTATAAATTCAGGACAACAGAGTGACTCAGTTTGTTAATTTGCGCGGTAAGCGACTGGCATTTTCCGCCAAAGAATCATCCTCTATCCCCCCTGGCGCTTCAGGCCTCATCTATCCCAAAGATGCTGGATTTATCATTACCGATGAGCAAAGTGTGGAAAGACTCTTCATAGAGCATGACAAGGCCACTGGCATTTCCTGGTTTTTGAAAGTCGGTCGTCGCGGTCTCCGGCGATGGTTCGAGCCAACTAACGATGAAACGCTAAAAGCATTCGGATTAGACATCCTCGACTACAACGCCTCAATCTTACTGGCTGGGCGTATCCACCAGCAATGTAGAAAGTACCTTTCATCTGCTTCCGGACATTAAATCGTTAGTCGGGAGCCTCAGACTCACCACAAAAAAGGAGGTCATTTCGATCTCCTTTGCGTTCTTTGTCAGCAGTAGTTGCATGAGACAATTAACCCATTCGAAACCGTTTGGGAAGAGTCATGAACAACTTTAAATACTGGTTAAAGCTGATGGTTTACCGTTTTACATTGAGCAACGACGATCTGGAAAAGTGCCTGGCAGATCGTCGGAGCATGG
Source organism: Providencia sp. PROV130 (assembly GCF_028482225.1). Lineage (NCBI taxonomy): Bacteria > Pseudomonadati > Pseudomonadota > Gammaproteobacteria > Enterobacterales > Morganellaceae > Providencia > Providencia sp. PROV130. The sequence goes on from NZ_JAMPQC010000025.1 coordinate 23,354, forward strand.
ACGAGTTTCGCCGAAAGGCCGCAGATATTAAGCAGCGTATGAAACTGCATGAGCTCGCCGGTGGCTGTTGTAATGAAGATGGCGGGGAAGGGATCCCGTTAACATTCCAGGGGGTTAGCCTGAAGGCCTATCGTCCTGCTGAAGTGGTAGATTCACTTTCCAAATCTTCTGTTTCCAATGTTGTTGACCTTTGCTCCCGTCGAAAGCGCCGTGACCTGGTCAATGTCATTTCACATCCGTCGCCCCAAAAGCATTGCGGCCAATAACCAACATTTAAATTAGGGATTTTCAATGTCTACCATGCGACATGCAAAAGTTAGCACCCATTCGATTAAGTCCATTTTCACCGAAACGTGCAAGTCATTTGTGAGCATTTATGGGGTGCTCATGCTGATAGTCCCAATCTTGGTTGGCGGAGGATTGCTTGCGTTACTGATGCAACGTCTTTCTATGGCCGATATCGGTTTTTTCATCCTGCAACCTGTTTTCATCGCCTCGCTGGTCATGATGACAATGACTCAGCAAAAAATCACAGGCAAAAGACTCCCCATAAAAAACCACATCCGAAACCTGCTTGTGGTTTTGTTTACCGGTGTTATTGCCACATTCTTGCTGGTATTTGCGCTATGGTGCTTCAGCCTTTATATGCCAACAGCCAGTGCAGCCACTGGTGCCACGCAGGTTCCCGCTCCATTAATAATGGAACCTTCTACTCAGCCGCAAGAGTTCCTGTCATTGCTCCCAATCTATTTCAACATGTACAGCCTGGTGACGTTCACTGTTTTGCTCGTTCTGCCAATGATGATCATGTTCATCGGAGCGATAGTGTGCTGTGAAGGGGCGTTATTCCGTAACTTCAAATCAGTCATCCTGGCCGTGTTCCGCAACGTCAGCATCATGATTGTCATCGCAATGCTATCCCTGGCCGTGTTTGCATTGTGGTCATACACATCACTCAATAGTGACTGGCTGGTTTATACCGCTGTCGTACCCATCGCACTGATCACCGCTGTTATCCACCGTATCGCAGTGCTGTCTTTGCCTGTCGAAATCAAACCATGAGGTTAACCATGAAACCCCTTATCGCTCTATTCATCATAGCGCTATCTCTGGGCTGCGCCTCCGCACAATCCGCGCCTTTGCCTAACGAAGCTATCGGCGAAATCGCCGGTTCCCACGGTGCTGTTATGGCCTCAGTTGCTCAATGCAGAGCGTACATAGAAAGTCCCAGTTCGCGCAGCAAAGAAGTTGCCCGCCAAATGCAAAAGGCATTACATAATGCGATCGGTGCTGAAGATGGCTCCGATGACAGAGCTCAGGCCATGACAGAGAAAATGCAGGAAACCGTTGAGCAATATACCGAACAGCTGACAGCGCAGTTTAACGATGTCGGGGCTGACCCCGATTTTCGACGTGAGAAATGTGAGCAGCTGATTGCAGGGAGTATTGCGCGAGCGAAACAAGTAGACAGCAAGTACGGGGTGGAATAATGGTGTACGCGCTGCTCGCGGTTATCTTGTTATTGGTCCGTTTTCTGTATGTTCAGGACAACAATAATCGTGCATACCAACGGAAAGTGACCAATGAAATGCTTATCATTAATGACTCTCTTCATATCGTGACATCACCAAATCATATTGGTGCGATGCCAGTATTGCTCAGAGCATTACTAAGAAGCCTTGAACATAACCGTTCAGCTGTCACCGCACTGCTACAACTCAACATTCCAAACAGTCCTGAAGCAAATACCGTCGCATCCGAACTCCGATACGCACAGGCCAGTGCCAAGCAAGCCCTGTGCCGCGTGGTGCTATTACTGGTTGAGTTGGAACAGAAAGGGCAAAAGATTCGTCGGCTGGTGGATGATTTTCGTCTCACGGATATGGATGCCGATGAAGTATTCACCGCTTTGAACGAACGTTATCCCTCAGATGGAGCGCACGCACCACTTTTACGTGTCAGCGATGTGATCCCAGGACACTGGAAAATAGGTAGACAACAATGAACAAGTTTCGCATTACCCATACTTACGCCATTCGAAAAGATGATTTTTACGCAATAGAAACGACGATGAACTTGCGCCAGGTGAATATGGCCGTTGCTTACCTTCAATTCATGTACTTCAATTTGCCGACCTTCAACTTCCTCAATGACGGATTGTGTGAACTGGACGTCGTCGTGTTAATGCACCGGATCTACGGCGCGCATATCATTACCGACCGCACAGCAATCGAGGCGGAGGTTGACCTTTATGTGAACTGGGAATATCAGTTAAGCCGCATTCAAAGAATACTCCCTGAGATACATGCGATAGCAAGGCCTGGCGTAAATGAAAGTATCCTGTTCCACCTGTGGGAAATGGGTAATCGGATCCTACCGATGCTTAAGCAGACTAACCCCGCACAGCATGACGAAGCTCAGCTTCAACTGCCACGCATTGAGAGGGTGCTCAAAGGTGCTCCAGTAGACTCCGCCTGGGGATGGGAATCATTCGATGGTGAACCTTGCTATGGTAATATCTATACCAAACAATCAACCCCTGATTTTCTCGTGAGGATTTTCTGATGAATCGACTCGGTGATCTACCCGAAGGTACTATTTGGCCGCATTTGCTTGACGCTATTCGAAATGATGTTTATGCCCAATTCGGTGCTGTATTGTCCGCGCGACGGGATGAAATCGCACGCGGTGTTTCAACGCCTGAGCTGGCCGCTACGCTATTAAGTGAGTACGCCTCAGGTCTTTGTATGTCGCTCAATATTGTCGGCGTACCACACGATTTACAGCGCATGGCGGATGAGGCTGTGCGTGGTATCGACCCAAACTTTATTATCAATATGGCTAACCGCTGGAAAGGGGCGTCCATCATTTACACGGAAAAAGAAGCGTGAACATTCAAAAACTGTTTGCCGTTAAAAAACCCTGTGCGAATTGCCCATTCAAAAAGGCGGGAGGGATCCCGCTAGCAGAAGGGCGTTTGGACAACATTAAACGGACGTTGCTTTCTTCCGATCAGGAAGTCTTCTTCTGCCACAAGACAACTTACCAGGGCGGAGCTGAAGACAAAGAGGAAGGCCAGTACCAGTCCTCTGGTCGCGAATCCTATTGCATGGGGGCAATGGCCTGGCTCTATGCGAATGGCCGACTCAATCTGGCAACCCGATTAGGCATTCTTCTAGACGGTATTGCCATTGAGGAACTAAACATAGCGACAAAGGCCATCAATACCACCGCACCATAAAAGAGTGTTGCAAAAGAAAACTACCCTGTTGTGTAGGTTAAACCTGTAAGAATAGGCTATATGCTTTGAGCGTCCTAGCCTAAACAACATCTCACAGGTTTAACGATGAATTTTTTGCATCACGCATCTTCCTCACTGCTATGTAACAGCATTCAGCATGTCTTAGACTCTCTAAATATGCATCACCGGGTTGTTCATATGAATGATTCCAACGGTGTTTCATCATTATTTAGTGGGCACCCCATATCGAAAAATATCATTTACCACTCCCTTGGGGAGTGTTCTAACCCCGAGTCTGCATACTTAAAACTTGCTGCTCAATTTCTTGAGCTTGAACGGGCTGGGAAAACCGTTCTGAGCCTTATTAAGTCGGACAATCTACCAACTGTGGCCGCAGCGCTGAAGTTAGGGCTTGTCCCCTGCGGATTGATCACGTCTAAAGATCCCGGCGGCACTGATGTAGATGTTGTTGTGCTGAATTATTCCAGCACAGAGCCTGGTCCCGTGTCGTTCACTCCATTCCCACAAAAAGGCCTCTCCGATGGTATGTTAACGCTGCGCATTTCAACCCGACCTGATGGTGCTCGTATGTTCCAAGACCACTACGATTCTGTGACTCGTTTTTGGTCTATCTATCCTGACATTCCATTCTCACAGTTCGATAAAGACTGCCGTTTGGCAAACTTATATTGGTTGCTGGGTAAAAAAATGATGCTCTCTATTTTCGAAAATAAGACGCAGGAATTAATAGGGCGGATCAGCCTTCGACCTGTGGTCCCTCCCAGAGTTGGTGATGTTGGCTACGGCGTTTTTTCAGGGTTCCGAGGGAAGGGGTATGCATCTCAGGCTCTAAAAATGCTGTCTGGTTGGCTAATGACTGATGGTGGATTCAATCGACTTGAACTAGGGGTTAAACCAGAAAACATAGCTTCTAAAAAGGTCGCGCTCAAGGCTGGCTATGTCCTTGAAGGAATCAGTAAGAGCAGACTGATTAATCAAGATGGTACTTTCAGTGATCAACTCAGTTACGTCAAAACTAATCCTTGAAACAACAACTGTTCAACATAAGAGAATGCCATGAAAGAAGATTTCCTTAGCTATATCGAATCTCGTGTAGATGGTGAGTGCGTTGTCAGAGCTAAACGCCTGCCAGATAACGTCAGTGCTTTTCGACGTAAAAAAATTAAAGGCATTCTCCGGCCGAACTCACTCATTGACCTACAGCAAATAGTGATTGGCGCAAGTGAGTTTCCTAATACCCGGCTACATCCTGTCAGTATTGGATACAACTGGGGGCTGGGTTCTAGGGAAGATATTGCAGATGGTAGCTACCTTGTTGAATTGCAGAAATTAAATGCAATACGGAAAATTGATACAGACCAAGGCTGGGCAATTATTGAGCCTGGGGTGACCCAAGGAGATCTGTCTGAGCTGTTAATTGGCACCCAAAAAATGTTGAACATAACAGCTTCTTCTGCTCATTCTAGCTTCCTCGGTAATGCGTTGGATCGAGGGGTGGGACTTCGTCATCAGCGAACTGAAGACCTTGTCGGTATTGAGGTTCTATTACCGACGGGAAAAACCATCCGTGTTGGCTGGTGGCCTAGCCATGTTGAAACGCCTATATATCCACATGGTGTAGGCCCCTCATTGGTACAATTTTTTACGCAATCTAGTTTTGGGATTGTCACGGCAGGGGTAATAAAGCTAGCTACCCGCCCTGAAAGTACAAGTGTAGTCCGGTTTAACTTCAGTCGAAAGCTACTTTCACCAGCAATACAAACATTGAAAAAATGGGTGACAAATGGTCTGAGTAGCGGTGTATTGAAAATATACGATACCACGGCCAACACAACCTATGGCGGTAGTGACGGTTTATATACTGTTCACTTATGTGTGGATGGTCTATCTGATGATGTCGCACAACGAGTCGATTTGATTAAAAAAATGTGCGAGTCTTCGCAGTTATTTACAAATGTGACATCGAATTCGGTAACTGAAGGTAATTATCCTGGGCCTGATGTGATCGCAAATTTGGTTGAAGCTGCCCACGTTGGCGATTCCTCACTAAATGACACTTTGCTTCGGAAAACGCTGGGGGTTCGGCACGATAGAGTTGATACCGGAAGCACTGGCTGGATCTTTTTCCTTCCGTTAATTCCTTTTACTGCTGATGCGTTAGAAATGGCCTATCAGCTTATTGATGAGGTTCACAATGAAACCGGGGTTCTTTGTGGGGCCACGATCAACGCCCTTAGTGGTGATGTGATTGACCTGGTTGTATCTATCGCTTTCAAAAAAAGCGAAAGAGAGTCAGCTAATGCGTTAACTGCTTTAAGTAAATTGCATGAAAAATTTACGGCAAAAGGTTTTATCCCTTACCGACTGGGCGTTGAGCATGCCAATTGGGCGCATCTCATCACTCCCGGCGAAGGAGAAAGAGGCTTTGTTCGTGAATTAAAACAATTTATTGATCCTAATAACATTATCAGTAATGACAGATACTTATAGGTGAGCGAAATGCACGTAATCTCATTCGAATCATTGTTATTTGATGCAAAAAAGCTGGCAAAAGAAGTTGCAACAGAAGGTCGATCGCTCGAAGAGCAGCGCCGATTACCTACCTATATTGTTAACAGGCTAAAGGAGATCGGCGTATTCAGGATGAATTTTCCATTGGAATGGGGAGGTCTGGAATTGACCTCACCTCAGCAAACTCAGGTTATCGAGCAACTTGCTATTGGTGATGCTGCTGTGGCTTGGTGTGCAATGATTGGCAGTGACTCTGGCATCTATTCAGGCTTTATAGATGAGCCTGTAGCGCGTGAAATGTTTACCGTTGATTCCATAACGGCAGGCTGGATTCATCCTCAGGGTAAAGCAGAAATTGTACCTGGTGGGTATCGTGTTTCCGGCCGCTGGCGGTTTGGTAGTGGCTTAAGTCATTGCGATATACTCAGTGCTGGATGTTTCGTTTATCAGGACGGTAACAAGGTCGTTGATCGCAACGGAAATCCAATTTGGCGGGTTATGATGGCGAAACCTGAAGAGTACGACTTGCAGGATAATTGGCACACGACGGGCCTTGCCGGAAGTGGAAGTCGTGATTATTGCGCCAACAACATGTTCGTTCCTTACGAGCACAGCTTTAGTTTCAATGAGCCTTATCGAAAAGGGCCTTTACACGATGTTCCTGATGCCATCCTGCGTAATATGGCAGGAATACCACTCGGTATGGCCCGTGCTGCTCTGGACTATGCGATCAGTCTTGCTGAGCATAAATACGATCGCTCACTGTCTGTTTCCTGGAAGCAAAGTCCGCGAGTGCAGGCGATTCTTGCACGGTGTGAAATTGAGCTCTATAGCGCACGATGTGCCGTTTATTCATCTCTGGGTGAGCAATGGGATGGTCTAGTAGGTAAAGAGCCTCTGACCGACATGCACCGCATTGCAGTTGCCCTGGCAAGGCAGCAAGCTTTCAAGGTTTCCCGCCAAATTATCTCAGCTATTTATGATCTAGTGGGTGGCGCGTCGATATATAAAAACGAAACTCCGTTGGATAAATGGCTACGTGATAGCTACACCATTAATCAGCACGCAGTCGCTGGCGAGTCTATTGTTCAGCAGTGCGGGCAATATCTTCTCAACAATCAATCAAGCAATTTGTTCATTTGATGCGTATAGGCTGGGTGATTCCCCAGCCTATAACGTGAGGCAAAGATGGTCATGGCTACAGTATCTAGTATGAGTTCCTTAAACTCTCATATAAGTCGAGTGGTAATACGACTCGAATCAGAGATGAATTATAGGTCAGGTCAATATGTCCAGGTCATTTTAAAATGCGGTCGATCAGGGTATTTTTCGATAGCATCTCCGGAAAAAACAGGCAGAATGATCGAGTTGCATATCGCTGACACTAGGAAGCCGAATGGTTTTCTTAAGAAATTAAAGGTCAGTGATAGCGTCGCTGTTGTTGGGCCTATGGGGGAGGCGTGGCTTCGTTCAGACAACTCTAAGTCTGTCATTGTTCTTGCCTTTGGCTCTGGTTATTCATATGCTCGTTCCATTTTGCTCACTGAAGCAAATAGAAATTCGGATAGAAGGGTGAGCTTTTATTGGGCGGTTAGGTCTGAAAATGACTTTTATGAAAGAGATATTCTGGAATCGCTTCCGAAACGCATTTCAATCAATTTACACCTATTAAATCAAGAGTCAAACTCCCTAAGTGGCATTGGTGCTTTGCTGACGAAATTATCCTATACACACACTTGTTTGGCCGATCATGACGTTTATTTGGTTGGTAAGCGAGATGTTTGCTTGTTTATTAGGCGCGAGATTTGTGAAAAGCTCGGAGCAAAATCTGAGCGAGTGTATAGTGATTCTTTCTGAACTCATTTATCCATTTAGAGAACACTCAGAAGTCTTTTCTTAACGCAACAATGGCTTGCCTCATGTTACTAGAATTCAATTTAGTTAGGATATTCTTTACGTGAAATTTGATCGTGTTCTCGGAAATTGATAGATTATGTGCGATCTCTCTATAGGTTTTTCCGCTTTCGTACAGGAACAGCACCTGTAATTCTCTAGTGCTAAGAATGTGTAATTCTGAGTCAGCCACTTTGTTTTTGTTGTTCAGCACCATCCCGTGTAGATTGATGATTTTACGATATATATCATCACTCATTGGGTGGTAAGGTTTACGGGATGAGCTGTCACTCCAGACACTGAAGGCAACTACATTATCCATGTGGTCATGTAAAGGTATCGTGTATCCATTCAGCACACCAGGGATCGTATGGTCGGATATCTGAATATTTCTGACATCTTGGTATGGTTTGCTGCCAGCATCAGCCCAGTGAAAAGGCTGCATGCTTTTTTTTGCGCAGGTCATGATTGGGTCTATGTGATGAAATGATAGCTTTTCGTATCGGGTTTGCCAGTGTTGTGGGAAGTTCGAGACGATTATAGAGTCACCTTTTTTGCTTTTAGGCTGAACGGCATAGGAAAAGCCTTTGCATCCTAGTAGTTCTGAAATTCCCTGAATTTGCTCAACAATTTCAACGTTGTCTATGCTAAGTAATCGTTTCACCGTAACCTCAGAGCTCACATTGCCATGACTCCCTTAGAATACCTGTCGTTCGTTCAAAAATCATCACGAACCATGACAATGAAATAGCCCATTACTTCTGAAAATTGATTTTATTAGAATATTCCATTCTAATAAAATGCTACTAAAAATATTTAGTTAGGTTAAAATGCTGCGAGAATTTCAAGTATGAATAAAAATAAGTTTCAACTCAGTGATATTTCAGACCAGATCCTGTCCTCATTAAACGCCAAACCTCCACGTAGAATCAGCCTAACCCAACAAGTTGAAAATCGTCTGAAGTGCGCCTTAATTCTTGGGTTTCTTGCGCCAGGGCAAAAAATGGTCACCAAAGACATTGCACTCTCTTTAAATATGAGTATTACCCCTGTAAGAGAAGCGCTGGTAAGACTTTCGTCATACGGGGCGTTAGACGTCTCTCCTTCCCACGCCTTTTTGGTGCCGGATATTCGTCCTGACCGGCTTATTGAATTGATGGGTATACGGAAATTACTGGAGTTGCCTGCCATCACTCGATCAATAAATAGCATGTCCGACGACGCACTGAATTCGCTGGTGGAATTGACTCGCGATCTCGAAGTGGCTCACTTGTCGGGGGATATTAAAACTGCCGTGCAATTACATTGGGTATTACGATTGCGGATGTTTACACATTCTGACTCCCCTGAGCTTATGGCGTTAATTACGCAACTCTGGGTCAATGTTGGGCCTAGCTTCCACTTTCTGTATGAATCCACTTCCTTGGAGGAATGGCCTAAATACTATTTCCCTTTGCGTGATGCCCTTATCAACAGAAATTCGGATCTTATCATTAAGATATTTACAAATTCCATCGACAGTGGTTTAAAATTGTATATGGATGTTCACGGGAAAGGTTGAGAGGATGCGGCTATTCGAATTCATTAGTTACTTATACCGAAGCCAACAAATTAAGTTGTTCATCGCAATATTTATTGTGGCTTTAATCGCAGTCCGGATCGTAACTGAAGGTGTTAATACAATTACACTTCTTGGCTTCCTGCTAGGCTTAGCATTTTTAATGCTGATGGATAGAGGCAAGATCATAAGAACGTTAGTTATATTGGTTGGTGTGCCGTGTATCATGCTCGCTATTATCACTGGATATCCTCCTTCGGAAGGGTATCAAAATAGCATTACAGGCTTTGTCGCTGGTGGGTGCATAATGCTTTTGTATCGTGAGTATGTTCATTATCGGAATAACATCACAAAATAGCCACTAGACAATTATTCGCCCCTGAATAATAATACTGTACATAATCACAGTATCTAAAGAAGGTGGCGTTATGCATTTTTCATTATGTGAATTACCGACGGGGATAAAACTGCCTTTTTTTGAAACGCTAATCCCCGCAGGCTTTCCATCCCCCGCGTCTGATTACGCCAAAAAAAACATAGATTTGAATGAATTATTAATAACACATCCGGCAGGAACTTATTTTTTGAGAGTGTCAGGCACATCAATGATTGATGCCAATATTAGCGATGGGGATATCGTTATCGTTGACAGTAGCCTTCAGGCTCATGACGGTAGCATTATCATCGCATCCATAGATGGTGAGTTTACAATCAAAAAACTTCAAAAAACGCCTTTTCCTGCACTTCTCCCGATGAACCCAAGTTTTTCTCCAATCCCTATATCCGATTGGGCCGAGTTCACCGTCTTTGGTGTCGTGACCTACGTTATTCACAAAACGTTATGATGTTTGCACACTGCGATATTAACAGCTTCTATTGTTCGTGCGAGTCCGCTTTTAACCCGCGCCTGCGAGGTATGCCTATTGTTGTCCTAGCAAATAACGATCATATCGTAATCTCGCGTTCAAAGGAGGCGAAGGCGCTGGGTATTAAAATGGGTGCGCTGTACTTTGAAAATGTAAATTACTTTAAAAAAAACAACGTTCAAGTCTTCTCTTCAAATTACACCTTGTACCAGGACATATCAGACAGGACTATGTCTGTGTTATCCACTTTTTCGGATGTTATAGAAATATACTCAATTGATGAGGCGTTTCTAATTATCTCTGAAATCAAAGGGTTGGGTGGATATGAGGAATTTGGTCGAACCATTCAAAAAGACATTTTACAGATAGCCCATGTCCCTATTGGTGTTGGTTTTGGACCGACAAAAACACTCGCCAAGCTGGCTAATCATGCAGCAAAGTCTTGGAGCAAAACCGGGGGTGTTGTGGAATTAAGCCAAAAATCCAGACAAAGAAAATTGATGTCATTATTACCGGTAGATGAAGTTTGGGGGATTGGGCGTCGCATTTCCGCCAAACTGCATATGATGGGCATTAACACCGCATTAGATTTGGCCGATGCCAATATCGCTACGATCCGTAAAACCTTCGGTGTTGTCGTCGAAAGAACGGTTCGCGAGCTCAACGGCGAGTCGTGTATAGAAATAGAAGAAGTGCGGAAAGTAAAAGAACAAATTATTACTTCAAAATCGTTTGGCAAAAAAGTTCAGTGCTATGACGAAATGCATCAGGCTATTTGTTCCTATGCTGAGAGGGCTAGTGAAAAGTTGAGGGCAGAGAAACAGCTATGTGGGGTTGTCAGCGTGTTTCTTGGCACAAGCCATTACTCGCCAGGCCCTTTGTATAGCAATCGGGCTACTGAGCGACTGGTGTACGCTAGTGCAGATACGAGGGATATCATCAATGCGGCAGTGAAAGCCTTGAAGGTAATTTGGCGGGAAGGGTATCAATACCATCGAGCGGGTGTGATGTTATCTGATTTCTCTAGCTCAAGTATTACTCAATTCGATCTTTTTTCTACCTCTAAACCTTTTAAAAGAAGTGAAGAGTTGATGGCACTAATGGATAACATGAATCGCTCTGGGAAATTCAATATTGGCTTTGCTGGAAAAGGATGTGACACTTCCTGGGGAATGAGGCGCAGCATGCTGTCACCGGAATATACAACAAACATCAATGACATTCCTATTGCTAAATTATAAGGATAATCATGAGATTAACTAAATTTCCTATCCAACTATTGGGCCAGGTATGCCATGTAACAACATACAGCCGATTTGAAACTATTAAGAATGTCGGTTTCATTAAGGTCAACCCAGACATACCTGACCAAGATAGAACTGGTAATGGTAAGAAGGATAAATATCCGATTGTTAGAACGATCAATGGAATTAGTGTTTTTGATTTTAGGTTTGTTACTGAAAGATTTCTAAATAATAGAAATCACCGAAATAAGTGGAATTGGGTATTTAATTGGAGGTATTTCGGACATGAAGATCTTGTATGGATATCTATCAACATTGAAGATTTTAAGGAATGCTTTTTGTCAGTTGAGGAAGTCACAAAAAAAGGTGTGGAGGGCCGTAGGAATTTTATACCTAAATTGGAGGGGGCGATTCTTTCTGATATCCCACTCCGCTCATTTAATTCGATTTCAGTATATTCACGTAAGGATGATAAGTGGTTGGACCATATTAAAATAATTGATTAAATTTGATCTTGCTGTCTCTAAGGGTTAATGACTCATAAATTTGATTGATAGCACAACTAGCCTTCATTGCAGTAAATGGCTGTTCTTTGCAATCTTGTAGAACTAATTCATTATAAGGTATATAAACGGCCATTATATTAGTCCTATCTTTAGGGGATAATTCACAAGCTAAGGATTTTGCATGCTCGAAAGCACCTATCGCTCCCATTTGACTAATGCGCAAGTTAATTTTATCTGAATCGATCATGTCATACTCCTTAATTATTTCCTCCTTTTGTTAAAGGAGGCAGAATCAAATTGTCACGTTTGGGTCTGCCTCGAATTATTGTCATATATAATTCGGGGCTTTCGTCTTTCTGGGACTTGCAAATGCTCGAACCAGAATGATTCAAGCACCCACGACAATAATACCAAAATTTCACTTCTCACAAACACCTGATTTCATTAATTATCTGTATGATGAATGTCATCCCTGCCTACATATTCACTGGAGGGGATATATAAATCTGAATTAATGATGCGGCGGTCTAATTCAGGCTCTATCTCTGGGGTTTTACTTGTAGTGGCTATGACTATATTTTCAGGTAAAAGTGGATGCTTTGTAGATATGTATCTCTTTGCAAATTCGACGATTTCAGGATGGTAATCTAGCCCAAATCCAGAGAAATTATCAGCCAAAAAATTTGCCCACGGCTTGCCTAAGCCTGGTAGTTCTTTGGATTGTTGAGAATTAAATCTACTCGAACCATCTTGAAGGGAGTAAACAAAATGGGCTGGTAAAGCAAACGAACCAACTGAGCGTGCCGGGCATTCATCATTGGTACTTGAGGTAAGGCTTACATCGTAAAGTAATATGTTAGTATAGTTTGAGTGCCATAATATCCTGTGCAATTGATTGTAGTCAAAAGCTGAGTATCCTGTAGGTTCTAATCTTTCATTTAGATACATTTTTTTTGCTTCGTAGTAAATTACCCCCTCGAGGGTCACCTCATTAGATAAGATTACATTAATAAAAAAAAGCACGTCCCCTGAATCTGTCTCAGCCTTGCCTTTTTGCTTATATGACTCCCAAACAGTAGATTGGTTTTGCGATTCCCATTTCAAATTCTTCCCTAACCTACCAATAGCATTCAATGCGTTCGTTGTTATCTGATTTTCATCCCAAGAACCATTTTTCATGTTTTGTAGTGCATTAGCTAAGACATTCTTAATAGAGTTATCAGCTTCAATGATCCAGTCGTTTTTGTTTAATTCCGTCATTTAATATCCATATAAAAGTAGGTTAAAAGTGTAAGTTCCAGCGCTATGCCTTGCTGTCCGGCGTTGCGTAATAGCCCGCACCAGGTAGTGTCTCGGAAAACTTGCGGTAATACTCTAATCTCTCTCGAAAGTATTCTCTGAGGTGTTCTGGTTGCTCTTGTTCCACCTGCACATCAAGTACCGATTTGTTCAGCCTTTCTTTATAAGCAACGCCTGAAGCGATGAGGTCAATATTAACCTTATCCATTTCTTCTTTTGATAATTCTGCCAGATTATGCCCCATGCACCATTCCTTTCACTAATACATTAATACTCCAATCATAATGTGGCTGAAGAATAAATCCATGCATATTGAAGATATTCGAGTTGTGCTGATTATTATTTTTCAGATTCGAATGCTATTTCTGCCACTTTAAGGCTCAAATGCACACGAATGAGCTAAATGTTAAATTTGTTAACGCGATACATATAATAAAGATTATGTTAAACGATGAGTTGATATCCCTTTAATATCAATATGTTAAATGGTGTGTATGCCCTTCTCTATCGTTTTCCAGTAGGTGCAAACCAAGTCCAGTCATTGTACGTCATTCCAAAAAAAGAGCACAACCGAGTGCTCTTTTTTACTGTCAAGTGGCGTTCAGGTTAATTAAACCACTCAGGATTCCTGGCGTTATCCATCTCGAAAATCTGTTCAGTGCTCTGCATGACATCGTTTGGTGTAAGCATCAACTCTTCATGGCGAATGATGAATGGACGCAGTCTCACAAGGCCGTTTTTCTGGCTATAGATATTCATGACTGCGTGCATGCGTTCGCCAGGCGAAATCAACGTGAGCCACTGCCGATAAGCGCCGGTATTTTTGATGTAATTCACTAATGCAAAGCTGAGCGCGCCAGCATGCTTTTTCGATAATGCCTTTTTGTTGCTTTTTTTAATGAGTTGAGCAATCGCCTCCACATGAGCACCAATGGGCACATCGAGGTTTGTGCGTGCTGAATTAAAGTCCTGCTGCCCAATAGTCACCAAATGCACTTGATTATCACGATAGTCTCGTAGATAAAAAACATGGGAAGTAAAAGGTGTTGAGTGAATGTGATCTCCCAACTGCCAACCGAAGGCGTTTAAGTTAGCGGCAGAAATCTGTTTATCAATTGCATTGCTCATGGTGAATTCCTTTAGTCCGATAATGAGAAAATGGTAAGCCATACCCAAAATCTGACGAAGTGACTTAACCTAAATCGCGCGTAAAAATTCAAGAAACAATGTCTGGGTTTAGAAATACCTAGTTTGCTAGGGAGGCGACCTATTCCAAAGGAGATTGCCAATTTTGGTCCAGCGATAGGATGAGGAAGCTACTATGGTTGGTGCATTATGGCGGTGTTAAATTTCAACTGAATTGTTAAAAAAAGCTCGATTTATGACCACATTTTACATAGGTAAATCGTAATGCAAAAATGCGACCCAAGGTCGTAAAAATGCAAATTATGTCGAGCAAATATATACTTGCGGTAAGCGATGGAAAAATCATGGGAATTTTACTACACTTTTTTTAATCAAATTCTCATTCGCGAATTATGCATTTTTTGACTAAAAAAAGACTTTCATCTAATTTTTAAAAATGTATGATTTAAATCAATGCATGCGAATGAAAAGCATTGTATGTCTGGGTGGGGATCCAGTGCGAGGGGTGGCTTTTAACGAGTCACCCCTTTTTTATGCTCTAAATGCCATCTCCATTCAGTCAACTTTAATGCATAATTATTCAGTTGTTAACGTAGTGTTAGCTTTGCAGAAAAGGTCAGCAATGCGAAGCCCTTTTCCGTTGACCCTGCTTTGTCAAAATCTATACCCTACAGCGATTGATAAGGACCTGATTGACCGGAAAAATAATGAGCGTGAACAACGAAGCAAAAGGTTACAAGCATATCCAATTAATGCAGCGCATTACTGGAATGTCCACGGCTGAAAACTGGGATAATGCCCGTGCCGAGTGGTCGTTGCAGCAAGTTTTTCGGGCTCAGGTAGCTGACCAGTGTTTGTGCGGACACCAGCCAATTATCAAGATTTGCGTTATTAAAAATAAAACGAACAATAAGACTGCCCGCGTCGGGAATTGCTGCGTCAATAAATTCATGTTGTTAGGTTCGGATAGTATTTTCAATGCTATAGACAGGATATCTAAAGACGGTACGAAAGCGGCTAGTCGAAAATTACTTGAAATGGCGCTGGCTCAATCCGTGATCACGCCCTGGGAATTTGAGTTTTACCTGAGCAACATCGACAAGCGGAAGTTAACCCAGAAACAGCGTCAAACGCGTGAAACTATCAATGCCAAACTAGCCGAAATGGGCGAGGAAAACCGCGCATTGGTCTACGGTGCAAGTCACATTCAAACCGCGTTCGAACAGAATGTAATCAATCAGTGGGAAAAGGACTTCGCATTGCGGACCTTTCCCATGAAAAAAATATCGGTCAAACAACACGCTATTAGAGCAAACATCCAAACAAAAATGATGAACGCTGGAATTTCCAAGTCGCTACCAGAAATCTCCGCTGAAGCGCTGGCGCTTGGAGAGGTTAGTTCTACTCGTATCTCTGTTATTTCAGACCCTGATCAGTTAGCTGTCAAATTAGCTGAGGCGCAGGAGAAGGGGTATATATCCGCCAGGGAAAAAGATATTTTTGAGCGTAAGCATAACACCAAAGGATTCAGTTCAATCACTGAACGCGCAACTATCCTGCGTGTCAGAGCTTCCATTCAACGCCTGTTGAGTGAGGGGTGATCCGTGACCCCTCACCACCTAAATATTCCTCTCGCATCACCTTCATTGGTAGAGATTGCTCGGAAAGCACGGTTCATTCTAGACGGGTTACTGGCTCGTTGCGAAGTCACTTCTACAAAGGGAACCTGCCTCTATGCCAGTTTGATGCTGGCTACAATGTTGAATCGAGGTGGCTATCCAACACGGATCCGTGGTGGGGATGGTGACACCGATGGTGGCTTGTTTACATCGTCTTCCCGACATGGTCATTATTGGTGTGAAGCAACAGCGGATAATACTGATTTTGTTGTTGACCTCACTGCTGATCAGTTTGGATTTGATGCGGTGATTATAAAACAGGCAAATGCAACTGATTGGCCGAGGTATGTTCCAGGTTGCCAAGATACCGTTGACCTGCACGTCAGCTTAAAACTGGAAAGCTAATGATGCCTGTAAATTTTAAATCAAGTTTTTTAGTCGTCATTTTATCCACAAATTCTGTACATAACTCTGTGTAAAATAGGTCGTGAAATTTCGATAATGACTTTGCCTCGGTTAAAATATCAGCACTGTAGTAATCAACTAGGATCTCAACATGACCCAAGAGAACATCGCGTGGTCGATTACTGACGAACTCAAGCTTGTGAAGGGGCTGAAGGATAACTACTCTTTTACAGCCTTATCGTCAGTTATCGGTAAGGACGTAGAAGAAATTCAACGCAAGTGTATTGCAATGGATTTGTATATTGCCGTTTGTGAAAACATTGATGACCTCAGCCAGATAACATTGGTGCCGAATCACCAGGTCGGTATTGCTTGCCTGGGAAAAACGATGACAGGCATTTATCGTAACCTGACCGAAATGGGATGGGCCCCACAGGTATGGCGTGGTGAGCAATCATTGCGGTCGCCTGAGTGGTGGACATCACGCCCTGCTCTCGCGTTTCGTTATAACGATGATGCTAACGCGCCTACCCGACGCACTGTCCACCTACTGAATAACGGTAAGCCTTGGACGCCGGAAGATGTGGGCATGATGCTGGCTGCGCTATCACAGCGGCCAAGTAAAGAAGCATTGACCCAAGTTCTCATGCGCAGTATGTCCAACATTATACAGCAACTTTCAATCATGGGGCTGGTACGCGTCGGGACCGCAGAAGACTCCGGAGAAGCCAAGGTCTGGATGTGTGCGACTATTCAGCCGCGAGTGCTGTCGAAGATGCGTTATTTTGATGTGCTGCCTATGTTGCATAATGGCTGGCTCATTGATGGTCTGCAATTAACCGCGCCAACCTGGTGGTCTGACGCAACCCAGATCACTGATCTGGTGCCAGGTTCATGGCCGCTGAAGGTTTCATCCACAGAAACGAAAGCCCCGGTCCACAGTAATGATAACTTGCTGGCCGCAGCCAGTTTGTTGAAGGCCGTTAATGCCAAACGACAGGCCATTGAGGCTGCCGAGCCGCAAGCTGCCCCTTTGGCAGAAAAACCCGTCGAGAACGCCGCTTCAACACCGCCAAACGCCAGTCAAAAACGTCAACCCGCACCTGCGCGTGAAAAAACGCGCAACGGTAAATTATGGTTCTCCGGCAACTACAAATTTTTGTTCACGTTGCTTGGGGAGCATCATTCACCAGACGTAATCGCTAAAAAGATGGATCGAACGGCAGGCGCAATCTGCTCACGCATTCAACTTATCGGCCTCTCGCGTTACATTAAAAGTGACGTTGAGGGCGAAAAAGGCAAAGTCTGCATTGTCAATGAGGTCTCCATTGACACGCTGCGCAGACAGCCTGATTTTGTCAAAGATCAACTGATCGGGGCTGGCTGGACGGAAAAAGGAAACTTCCTGCATTCACCCGATTGGTGGCTCAAATATCCTCACCCACTGGGATGACCCAAAAGAAAAGGCAACCTCTTGGTTGCCTCAGACTGCTGACAAAGTCCTCGCTTTTTATTGAGGACTTTGATCTAATAAGGTTAGTGCAAATAATGAGCTAACCGATATGCTAAAAGAACCTTCTCCTCAACAATATCAGTTCGAAACTGTCACTCTTGATGAACTCGTTCCTGAAGACCATCTCGTTCGCAAAGTCGATGCTATTATGGACTTCGAATTTATTCGTGATGCCGTTGCCCACCTTTATTGCCCGAATAATGGCCGTCCCGCGATTGATCCTGTCCGCCTGATTAAAATGATGTTGTTAGGCTATCTGTTTGGTGTCCCATCAGAGCGTAAGTTAGTGAAAGAAATCCAAGTCAACATGGCTTATCGCTGGTTTCTTCGTATGGGATTAACGGAAAAAGTCCCCGATGCGTCAACTCTTAGCCAAAATCGTATTCGTCGTTTCAATGACAGTGAGATTTTCCAACAGATTTTTGACCGTGTTGTTGAGCAGGCCATTAGTGGTGGCATGGCGAATGGACGAGTCCTTTACACCGACAGTACTCACTTAAAAGCGGATGCAAACCCGCGCAAAGCCATTAACGAAGAGCGTCCCATTGCACCAAGTGAATATATTGAACAGCTCAATGCTGCCGTCGAAAAAGACCGGAAAAACCATGCAAAAAAGCCGTTACCCGACGCAAAAAAATCCAACGGAAACAGCGCCGTCAAAAACACTAAAGTGAGCACGACGGATCCTGAAAGTGGTTTTATGCATCGGGATAACAAGCCCAAAGGCTTCTTTTACCTCGACCATCGTACCGTGGATGGCAAACATGGCATCATCATGGATACCCACGTTACAGCGGGCAATGTCCATGATAGCCAACCTTATATTGGTCGATTGCAACGACAAATTGCCCGCTTTAACCTGAATACCGTGGCAGCAGGCGTCGATGCTGGTTACTTTACCGCCCCTGTTTGTCACCTTGCGAAAGAAATGAGTATCGCTCTCGTGCCTGGTTATCGACGCCCCAATAAAGGCCAAAATACGTATCAAAAGAAACACTTCCAATATGATGCGAAGCGCGATGTGTATGTGTGTCCCGCTGGAGAACAGCTCACTTACTGTACAACCGACCGAAATGGCTATAAGCATTACAAATCAAACCGTCAGCAATGCCAAGGCTGTGAACATCGTTCATCCTGTACGCAAAATCAGAAGGCCGAAAAAACCGTGACCCGACATGTCTGGGAGGAAGCGAAGGAATGGTCAAATGCGTTAAGACTGACTAAATGGGGAAAAAAAGTGTATGCAAGGCGAAAAGAGACGGTAGAAAGAAGCTTTGCGGATGCCAAACAACATCATGGTCACCGCTATGCGCGGTTCCGTGGGCTGAGTAAAGTTCAAATGCAGTGCTTATTAGCGGCCACAGCGCAAAATATCAAGAAGATGGCGCTGCTGGCGCTTCTTTTTTATATTTTTGGACACATGAAAGGTCAATTAGCCTTATATAGAACGAAATATAGGCCAAGACAAATATCGCCGATGGAATTTTAGAAAAATATCGCGATCGCGACCTTCGGTCGCTAAAACAATAAACCCCATGCTAAAAACATGGGGTTCGTCATCAATCTGAGGCAACCTCTTGGTTGCCTTTTTATTGCTGCCAGTTAACGTCTCGTCAGTAGTGCTCCCCTGCGGTTAACAACAACACATCACCGACGATCGGCCCTTCCAGGCAAATAAGTTCCTCCAGCAGCGTAGTGGCTCGTTCATTCAGCTCCAGGTCGCTGTGTTTGGCGTCTTCATTTATGAGGACGCGATCGAAAATCACGCCATTCAACGTGATCCCTTTGCTCAGCTGAGAAAACTCAGGGTACCCCTTCAGCACGCTTTGAACGAATGCAGGGTCAAGAAGACCTTGCTCATTGCACTCAGTGACTACGACGTCGCTTTCGCCGGTTCCGGCTCGGATAATCAAGGCCATAAAAACCTCTACGTTGATGAGAGTCTCAATTATCTCATGACCCTATAGGGTACCAGGTGTTTTTCCCCCTCGTTTCGTCCCCCTTTTTCATGTTTTTGTTACTGTGCCCGTGGTTAAATTGGGGGCTGCCTACGCTGCCCGAAATCGTTAAATGCCAGCTGGGAGTGTGCCCCTTTTGACTGGAGAAGATAGATGCGCGAGCTCGATTTGTTTGATGTGCTTATGATTGGTGGTGGAGTGGCCTTGCTGGCTGGTCACTACATTTGGTCAAAATTCTTTAAGAAGCCCGATGATGACGGAAAGGATTACGCAGAACCTCCGGCTATCATGTCAGCGGCCTCTCAATCCGAAGAGGAAAGCGAACCCAATAAGCGCTACTATTAAAAGCAACCCCGGACTTGCCGGGGTTGTTCATTTAGGCAGTGCATCAAGCTTCCATTTTGAGTTTTTTTATCACGCGTAGATTCCGATTAGAAAAACCCGCCAACGCGATGAGTATCACTGACATCATCAGGAAAACACCTTTCAGTGTACGTAAAATGCCTTCCATTTTAGCTGACTCCTGATACTTCAATTCAATCGCTGGCTTAGCTTCATTCGCAATGCTTGGATCAAGTCGCTGTGCAAGTTCATACAAACGATATGCCAGCTCCTTTTCTACCAGATCAAATCCTCTCAAAACACGGACACTGAGAGCCGCAATGCGGCTAGCCTTGTCCAGAAGATCCTTCCGCTCATCTTCGCTTGAGGTATTCTCCGCTGCCACTACCAGTGCCTGAGCCAGTGCCACACTCATGCTCATGGCCTTGCGAGCATTTCCAAATACATAGCCTTGTCGCATTTCTTCTTGTAATGCGGTAACTGCGTTGTTGCCGGTAACTCCCTTCTCCATCGCGTCCTTAAAGATCGCGCCAGCGCCTGGGTATTCTGTTGTTATCGCCCTCAGCAATGCATTGGCTTCACCCGCAGGAATAAGAACCACAGTCCGAGCTGAGGGCGCGCTGGGGAGCGTTTTAGGTTCGTCATTACTAAAAATGGTTACTGAAAAAATGAAGCCTATGATGGGAAGCAAAACTATAAGGATTGAAGCCTCTGACCGAACAATAGCAACCCCTCCCACAACAAGCATCAGTGCAACTAAAAATGGCACAATATAAGTGAGATAGCCGGAAACAACGTTACCTAGCGTATCGAATCGCCCTTCTATCGCAGAATCATCGGTGTGAAAAGACATAGCGACAGGATTGGTCTCGGCCATTGTATAGAGACTGTCCACATCATAATGTTGCATCATACTGAAGAGCCACAAAACCACGGATATAAGCAGCAGAATGCCCCCCGAGACAAATAACCGATCCCGTTTATATTTAATCCGCTTTGTCGTTGCGATGAAATCCGGCTCTGTCATAACCATTACCCCTCCGGTAATTTGACAATAAAAATGAGAAGGCCGGATAACCGGCCTGTTCGTCTGAGAAATTAATCCGCCAGTTCCAATAGCAGCTCACGGCGTTGCTTTTGCCAATTACCGGTACGTTCCGACAGACGAGCATAGTGCCCTTCGCTTTCACGTTGGATCCGTTTAATCTCGCGTGCAGCACCGCCGATAGAGTTCGAAATGTGCTCAAGTGTAGATTCGTCGTACACCGGGCGATGTCCTTGCCGAGCAATACGAATAGAGCTCTCGCTGACCAAATCCGCCTGGTGTCTCGCCTGCGCATTCACAACGTCACCCACGGCCTGCACCAGCTTAGAGCGGTTATTACTTTGCGTGGCCTGATCCACCAGCAAATGGCCGCGTTTCGCAGACGGGAGTGTCACGCGCTTGATAGTTTCAAACTGATCAAGCATGTTGAGGTTATTTCGCTGCATCATGCGGATCATGGTCAAATCCTCAAAGCATTTTTGCTGCGACATGATAATGTCTACTTTGCGCTTTTTCAGAACCGTCAATTGGTGGTCAATATTGCTGACTTCCAACGCGAGTAAATTATTTTCCGGGTCAGTCTTCAGTGCTTTACGGCGTTCCTTCAACACGGTTTCAATTTGCTCTATCGCAAAACCTGCGGCCACGATGTTAATACCCGACTCATGCACTTCAGCCAGAACTTCCTCATACAAGATATCGAGGTTATTGTTTTGACCAATGAGATCTGCCGAGATACTGGTGATGTCTTCCGTCAGTAAACCGACTTGATTTTTGACGTTGTCAAAACGGTCATTCGCTCGTGAAGCCAGCCGAAGCGCTCGCGTAACGTAATAACCGACAACAGGAATTTTGAGTAGCAACTTTTGCACCTTGCCAGGCTGTGCAGACGTGCTGATGTCACGAGCCAGCTCAACGATTTCATTCAAACGCTTGCCGTCCTCCCCTTGGTTCTGGACATAAACATTTTCCAACAACTTGTCCAGATAGGCACCATTGACTGATTTACTGCGGCCAAAGTTGTGCGCGCTTTTAGGATCTCCCAGCACAAGGGTGTTAGCGACGGCAACGACCTGATCACGTTGGTCGGGGGTGACAGCAAACTTCTCAGTATCTTTGTTCAGAATGATCTGGTCTGCGGTGATAGTAATTGTATTACTCATATCAGCTACCCTTTTTAACGTTGTCATTGAGTTTGTTTACCAGCGCCTTAAAGCGCGCTTCAACTTCTGGATCTATCTCGATATTGGCAGCACCACTTCGCAACTGCTTAATTTGGTGGTGCCAAATAGGAATGGCGCTTTTTACAATCGACTCCAGGAGATCGATATCAGTAGCGGCAGTATGCAGCAACATACCCACCTGAACTTTATTCATCTCCGAAGAGGCTTTGGTGACTTCCAAATTAAGGATGCGTTGAGCTAAGCGGGTTAGCCCGTACTCCTGCTGTTCGGTCAGCTCATTCCCACTACCGCGGCACTCTACCAGAAACGCCCGTCCCGCTTTGATGTAGTCGTCCAACGCTTCAATATCCCGCGTGTAGATTTGTTCTAGCGCCATTAAAATAGACACGCCTTTGTGCGCCTGCTCCAGTATCAAAGGAGCCTGTGCCACCAGCCTATCCACGCGACGGCAATTCATGGTAAATTCAATCATGCGTGTTTCATTTGAACCCGTCAGCGCATCCCAGACGCGGGACAAAAATCCCGTCTTACGTTTGAAGTACACTTTTGGGTCACAGGCCTCAAGATGTTTAACTAGACGTGAGGCGGATTCGCTTACTTTCGTATCCTCAGCACCCACTTTCATCGCTTCTTCCAGAGACATCTTGTTACCGTTGAAATCCATGATGTCATCGGTGTGGGACAGTAATTTGGGGCCAAAGCTAACCGTGCCTATCGCGTCATTCACGAACGCGGGTATTTGCCGGGCAATCAAGCTGGTGGACATGCGCACTCCTGCTTTTCAATAGAATCTACATCCACGCTATCACAGCAATTCTGCTGACGAAGAAATGAAGTCGATTTTCCCCTAAAAAATAACCTTTTTTCGTCATCGTTTTGTCGATGAAAAAACTCAGTCGTCGAGAAGGTGTTCGGTATCCTGTACGCATCCATAAACAAGGGGGGTTTATGCTCCGATTCGTACCAATGATGATCTTGTCAGGCCGCTTACGGCTCAACCGTATATTCACATTACTGGCCGACGGTGCAGTCTCTGTTGCCTTTTGGTTCAGTCTTTCAGGAAATCTAACCTGGGTTGTTCCGGTGGGTTTGCTGGGGCTCTTCTTATTGGCGTTTGCGGTGATCGGGTATCGCAGTTATTACCGGCCTGTCAGAACATATCAGGTGACTCGTGTGCGCTTTGGGCGTGATGACCTATTCGTTAATCTCTCCCTCATAATCATGCATGACGGTGAAGAAACCGAACATCCTTTGGCCGTCAAGATGGTGCGAGGTGGTGCGTATCACTTCTACCTGTTATCTATTTACATGCGCCTGGCTGATTCACTGACCCGTTACGCTCGGTCTCTGAAGGAGGCCCGTTCATGAATGGGCTCGGTATTTTATTTATCCTGTTAGTGGCCGTCTTGGGTCGAGATATCATCAAGCGCCGGAAACCGCAGCCCTGGCTTGTTATCGCTCTTACCTTGTCCGTGACATTATTTGTCAGTGAGCGATGGGTTGGTGCAGTCTACAGCGTTCCCACGGGGTCAATGCAACCAACTTATAAGATTGGTGACTACGTCACAGCGGTCAGGTTGGGCGGGTTGCTGGACGATGGCCGGTTAATGCGCGGTGATGTTGCTGTGTTCAAGGCTCCGTCCGTACCTCGAACGCTATATACCAAACGCGTTATCGGCATCCCCGGTGATCTGGTTGAGTTTGGCGCAGACAAAATGTACCGGATTAATGGAAAGGTTCTGGGCAAGCAAATCGCCGAAAAAGATGGTTTTCAGGTGTTCACGGCCGACGATGAACGCTCCGGTAAGCCATACAGGTTTGTTATCGACACGCGCGCTGCTTACGTCCCGACGAAAGGTCGCTGGGTTATTCCAGAAGGTTATTACTTCATGGCCGGGGACAACCGAGACCATTCATGGGACAGTCGCTACTGGGAAAATCCACCCGGCACACCAAAGCCCTTGCGTGGGTTGGTATCAATTGAACGGATCGATGCGCGCGTCACGCACAAGCTGTTCAATTTTAACCCATTCAACACTTACGATGCACTCGATGCTCAAATGGCAGTGATCCGCAAGGATGTAGATGGTGCCCGCAATGATGATTGAAACCTTCTATCAGACAAAGTCGCCAGAGATGGTGGCTGAATTCGCGCGTTGCGTTGAAACCTATAACGAGTGGCGGGCCCAAACTCTGGCAGTCTGTGAACGACTTGGATTTGTCAATTTTTCGGGACCGGATTTTTGCGTGCCAGATTACTTTTTCCGCTCTCGCTATGAGCATATCCAGAAGGTGACCGGCTTTAAGTTGGCCGGGGATGATTCCCTTTTAGCGGAGCCGGACTATATTCCCTATGCACTGCGCCATGACAACCCTGTAGGTGAGGCCATCTCTCGTGAGCTCATGCAATTGGCCGAGAGTGCTTTGTCAGCACTGGGTGTTGACAGCGAGCTCTACGGTGAGCCAGGCGCTATGGGGTATCAGCGGGCTATCTGCATGATGCTGGGTATTAACCGACGTGTTACCGCTGGGGCTGTTGTGGGCTTCTCTCAAATATGGGCGATATCCGACGATAAAGGTGACTTCTCTCTCGTGTGCTCCATCCCCGTGAATGCTCGCGAGGATACCATGACCTATGAACTTCCTGATATGCCTGAGGGTTGGGAGGATGTCTCGGCTCAACAGGTGGTCCACCTTTTCAATTACCACAATTCCATCGTCATAAAGGAGTGACGCAATGAAATACCTGTCAGTTTTAATGGTTCTTATTCTTGGGGGGTGCGCTAACGTCGGTCCGGGAAAGCCGATGCCTGTGAAACCTCTGTCAGCGCCAGTGCAACAGCGAACGCAGGACAAGCCGTTGACACCAGGTCCGATGATGGAGCCGGATGCGTTACAAGTCTTATTTAATGAAGGGCTAGCAGAGGATGCTCAGTATGAAAACGCCCGATTCATTGATGGGAGCAACCGGACGATGATCATCGCGTCTGTACTAAATGTTCCCTGCCAAATGGTCTTTCGGTTTGTTGAAGCGACGAACGGGAGTTTCTGGATCCCCAATCAAATCGCATGCGATAACCAGGAGGCGATGGCCGGGTACGTACCAGCAGCCGATACTGAGGTGATTTCGTCAGCGAATATACCGATGATAAACTCGGAATATTCAAATGACTGATCTACTTTGTTGAGGTTTTTATGATTTTGCGCGTCGTAAACTACGTTTTGATGTTAATGATAGCGGGTATTTATGCCCTGGCGGTATACGCCAGTAAGAATGAGACTGAGCTATTCCGCATCATCGGTGTTGGAAATATGGCTCTGTTCTGCGCCGCAGTGTTTTTGCTGGCTCGCAAAGAGATTTACTATATCTGGGCAGCGTATGCCTTATCGCTGGTGGTTTACTACGCGGTGATTTCGCCGTACCTACCCTTAATCCCTGAACTTATCGTTTACGGCACGCCGTCCATTGTGGGTCTGATTGCTGTCTACGATATCGTGGTTCTTAACTCCAATGAGCTGGCGGTGAGAGCGAAGACTCGCCGGGCTTGGCCTAAAAATCGAAAATAGGTGCAGTAAATGTCGAAAGGAAAGAAACGTCAGGTTACACCCGAAAAGGCAATGCGGATCCGCTTCTATGGTGTATCGGGCCTGATTATTGTGCTCAATACGGTATTTGTGGGAAGTGCAAAAATTCAGCTAATTTCCTTGTTGCTGACATTGTCCATTTTTCTGTTATTTACACTCTCTGGTAGGGTTGTTGTCGGAACGTGGTTCAGAAAAGAAAACTGGCGCACCTTAAATGCCCCTCAGTCCACGTTGCTATTTCGTGTCTATGTCGGGCTCCCTGTCGCGGCTATCGCTATGCTGCTCTACGGTTATGGGTATCAAAGTGCTATCAGTCAAGCAATGGTCGATGTATTGTTCCCGCCTGGCGAAAAGGTTGAAGACAAAATGGTCTCTGTCATGAACCTGCTCCATGCCAAACTCCCATTGCTGGTTGGCGCTTTCCTATTTTATATCGGCTTGTGTTTCTTCGTTGGGACTGTCGTTAAGTATCTACAGTTATCGGCTTCTGGCCGAGCGCTGAGCAAGCTTAAAGGGGTTGTCAATGCACGTCAGGTCTTAGAGCGGATGACCTGGGATCAGTTCGAAAAAGTGGTTTGCAAGTTCTTTGAAACGAAAGGCTATCGCGCTCGTGTTACTCAAGCTGGTGCGGACGGCGGTGTGGATATTGAGCTTATGGGTTTCGGCCACAGGGAAATGGTTCAATGCAAACACTGGAAAACTAACCGTGTTGGTGTGGCGATTGTCCGTGAAATATTCGGTGTTGTGCTAGCCGACGGTTTTCGCCGTGGATTCATTATCACGTCTGGCCTATTCACCGATGAGGCATGGAAGTTCGTTCAGCGCGAGAATGTGAAAGGAAAGGTTGTTTTACTCGACGGCACACAGCTGATCGAAATGATTAAAGGGAATGGAGAATTGGAGCAAAACCCTTCCATGCCACCTGCAACCACTCAATCCATTGATGCGAAAGAGCCGTTGTGTCCGGTATGTGGTGGAAAGATGGTGCTTCGAAAATCAGCTAAGTCAGCTTTCTTTGGTTGCTCTCTATTCCCAGACTGTCGCGGTACTCGCGAATTGTAGTTGTTCAACCTTCCCTCCGTTCATAGAGCGCCGATAATCGGCGTTCTTTTTTTATCCCCATCCCCGTGCGAAAAGGAGAACAAAACGCAGACGTTTTCGGCCTTCTGAATTTCGGCAGCGGAAACAATGCCGCTATAATCACCGGGCAATCCAATCTGGCAGTGAGGGTAACACTGCTGATCATGGACTCCGTTCTGCGGGGTTTGTTAAAGAGGCTGAACTGCGACGGGGTAAACATAACGAACGTTGCGGCTATCGGTAATGTGTATGAATAAATTCGAGGGGAAACAGATGACTGATAAACGCGGCACTGGCGCTGAATACGGTCAGGAAATTTTGCGTGAACGCTCTGCGGAAGCGGCCGCGCCTGAGACAACGAAGAAAGTATCGAAGAAAACGGTACTTTCGGTGATCGTCGCAGCCATTATCGCAGGGGGTGCGATGACGGCAGTGATTTTGACCAGTGATAAAACTCCTGCTGAGAAAGTCGAAGCGTTGTCGGTCGATATCAGTAATGACGGTATCGCGCTGACCGACAAAGTCAAAGCGGACATCGAAAACAGCGGCGCTCAAGCCACTGAACCTGCACAGCCTGATTCTGACCCGGTGACGACGGCAAGCGAAAACGTGCCGGAAACACCTGCTCTGGAAATTGCGCAGCTGAAGAAAAACAATCAGGCTGAAACCGAAGTGCCAGTTAACGTCGAAGAGGTTACTCCGGCTACCCCTACAACTGAAGTTATCCCAGCTGAAGAGATCGTTAAAGAGGCTCAAGCGGTAACCGAAACGGCCAGCGAAAAGCGAGAATATGACCCAGCCAAGTTTGGGATTACTGAAGAAAAACCTCAGGGCGCTGATGTCGCTCCTGTGGCAGAATCAGTCCCTGAGCCGACCAAAACTGTACCTGCACCTGCCGTAACGCCAGCACCAGTGCCAGCGCCTGAGCCCATCCGTCTGGAGCGTGTTGAGCTCCCTGCGAAAAATCAATTCGCTCAGACCCAGGACATGACGGGCTCTGATTTGAACTATACTGGGTCGGCGCTGAAGGTTGAGTACAAATCTCAACAACAGGATACGGTCTACCTCTATAGCACCTTCGCGGCAAAAATCTTCCTGCTGCCAACGAATAAAGGTGAAGACATTAGCGCCTACCTGTCTGACGAGAAAGGTTGGCAATTAAAGTTGCTGCCAGGCGGCATTCTCCGTGTCCAACGCAGTGACAATAAGGCCACCTGGTCGCAAGCAACGGATCTGTTTATCGTTGCTGGCAAGCGTACTTACTCACTCATTCTGCAAGGTGTCGGTGAGCCTAGCCTGCGTACTGATTCCCTTCGTTACACCTCGGCGGAGCCGGAACTGAAGTCGAAGTCGAAAAAGTAATATATATGGGACAGGCGTATCCTTGATGCGCCTTTTTTATCGGAGTCTATATGATAAGCCCTCTTATTGACGGGGTCCGTCTCATCGCGACGGGCTACTGTATCAGTATTCCTCACGCCCAGTGGACACCTCAACATTCATACCTGATATGCCGAGCGCTTCTTCAACGAGGTATATTCGGTGGTAAGGCAATGTTGGGTACTCGGCTAACACGACATAAAGACGCTGTAAACGAAGGTGACCACGGCGTTTTTTCAGTAGCTCATACGCAATATGGTTGGTTAGTCCTGGAGGATGGCACCATTCTTGACCCCGTCGGATGTTTGCAAAACACCGATGACAGTGGTGAGCCACAATACCGAATTGAGAATGATACGGCCTGCTATATTGACGGTATTGATCCTACAACCTGTGCTCGCAGCGAGTTACCGAAGCACTTCCCTGAAGATGAAATCTATCGGGTTAAGCGCGGCGTGATGCGTGAAATCTGTTCTCGCGCGCTGGGCTATACGTTGCAGGTTGAAGGCTTGACGATGGCTGAGGCTGTATATCTTCTCAATCAGCCACTAAACGTTTTTGGTGGACATTCCCGCATGCTATATGAGCATTTTATGGGGCTGGGATTGAGTCGTGTAATGCCTATTTCCAAAGTGAGTATCGTCAATCCAACTTTAGCGAAAAAGCTATGGGAGATGTTCTTTGTGGATACAAACGAAGACGAGCTCCATGCCATTCTGCGTTGAACAAAAAAAACCACTCAAAATATTGAGTGGTTTTCAGTGCTCTAATTTGTAACTTCTAATTTAATACCGCATATCCGGCTCAATTCCGCCAGCCCAACGACGTTCCCAGTGTTCCAGGTAAACCTCAGCGACTTCCGGCAGATTGTATAACACGATCGCATTTTCACTGTTTCGCTTGTGCGCGCTATCACTATAGTTGAAAGATCCAGTTTCAACCGTTTGGCGGTCTACCACGATGAACTTGTCATGCATGATGGCGTATCGGCCATTGGTTCGGATTGGGATCTTAGCCAGTTTCACCGTATTCATCGCTGATATCGAGTGCTTGCTCTTATTGCCTTTCTCATCCACCACAATCTTAACATCAATGCCGCGCTTCTTTGCTGCCACCAGCTCTTTCACGATATCTCGCGATGTAAAGGAGTAGGCAGCCAGGCGAATCTCTGACTTTGCCGAACGGATAGCATTAATGATTGCCTTTTGGGCGGAGCCTTCTGGTGAGAAACCAATAACGATTTGCGTCTGGTTATTGATCTGCCCGCCCTTCTCTGCACGCGGTGGAGTTTGCTGGCTTTGTTCTTGGCTGCTACCCAGGCCATTAAGTAGATCATCAATCTTAAACGCGAATGCGTTCGGTGCTGATAGCGAGAGAGAGAAAACCAAAGAACTGACCAAAAGCCTTTTTTTGAGATCCATTAAGTCACCATTTTAGAAGTTTGTAATTGCACTAACCATTACAACACATGGGAAACAGGCGACAAAACGTATAGCCATGCGATTTGTTAACCTTTTTTTCTTTAATATAAACCCAATAAATTCGACTTTTAGCCATTACATACAACTATTTTCATTTTTGCATCAAAAAGTCACCTTATTTTGTATGTTTGAGGGTGTTTATGTCCGGCTTTTTTAATGATTCAGCCATTCGGTATCTGTATATTTATCTGCGTTCCCTGCTGAAAACCGTTAAATAGTCAGGCGAACATCCAAAAACTGAACTTTAACTCAAGAAAGGATGTAAACGATGAAAACTATCTCCGCCCGCAACCTGAAATCTGTTCTGGCCGCTTCTGCTGTTCTGGCTCTGGGCGTGACCGCCGTTTATGCGAAGGGTACTGAGCAAACTGGTTTTAGCGAAGTGTGGACCACCATTACTTCCTACATGCAGGGTTCCCTGGGTCGCGTGCTGGTAGGTCTGATCGTCATCGTCGGTGTTGCTGCTGCGGTTGTCCGCCAGTCTCTGATGACCTTCGCCGTTGCGGTCGGCGCTGCGATTGGCCTGTACTACGCGCCGGACATCATCGACGGCATGATGACCTCCACCAGCGCTGTTGCTACCGCCCTGCCAGTCGGCATTTAATCGGCCATTTCGGCAAGCGTCCAAAAACCCGACTTCGGTCGGGTTTTTGTATTTCTGAGGTTCGGGCTATAGGGAGCTGTGAAGGTCAGCATGATATGGTTTTATTTCAGCCTCAAACACTTCTGAAATTACTTCAGATACTGCTTTTACTCTGGCGAGCTCAGAAGCATCCTTATGGATAACCTTCCAGACTTCGTATTTTTTCTTTCTTGCCTTATCCGGCCAAATTCGAATTAACTCTGGATAACGTAACCCTTGGTAGCACGGCAATTCCCCTAACGCTAATCCTGAACGCACAAACGTGGTGAGTAAGAAACTGGATGTTAGCTTCGCGACGACCCGTGCATCTCTTCGTGATTCACCGACCATCGTTTCAGGTACAGGGGAGCTGAAAACATTGCCGTATAAGGCAATATCATGGTTGGCTAAATGCTGACCAGGTTCTGGCATTCCAAACTTATCAAGATATACCTGAGTTGCAAATAGGCCGACATCCCAACAACCAAGCCTTTTTGCAATAAGTTCTGGGGCCTCAGGTCTTTTGATTCTTACTGCAATATCCGCTTCACCACGAGACATATCTGCTAATTGTGCGCTAATCTTCATGCTGACATTAATATTGGGGTGGCGATCTCTCAGTATCTTCACTGCTGACATTAGGAACTCGACAGCTAGCCTGTCAGTGGTCGCAATCGAAACATCACCGGATAATTCACCATTAGTTCCCTCGCTCAACCTATAAAATGAAACTGAGTTACGCTCCATTTCCTGGGCGGCACCCAGTACCCTTTCAGCCACTTCAGTGGGAATTAATCCATCTGGTGTACGATAAAACAGTTTGGCGTTGAGCTGTTTTTCTAAATTTGCCAGCCTTCTGCTTACTGTGGACTGATCCATAGATAAACGGACCGATGCTCCCCGTAAGGAATTAGTCCGATACGCAGCAAGAAAAACTTTAACATCGTCCCACCCGTTTAAATACATAAGTCCTCCCCCTCTGCAAAATTGCAGCCTAGGGTCGTATTTTTGCAATTTCCCTTTTTAATGTAAACAAAAAGGGAGGTGCATTAAAAATGCAACCTCCCTTTTGGGGAAAAATGTTGGGGTTTAGATGATTTGGCCTACCCACAAAAAATACCACAAAGAAGCGTAGCCAAGTACCCAGGCACCAACCAAAGCACGAAAGCGTCGCTGATATGCACTACGCGTTTTATGCTTGAACATCTGCTGGGCAATAATACAGCCCGGCCAGCCACCGAGAAAAGCCAGCGCATCAAGCGTTAATTCCTCTACTCGCGGGCCTCTGTCGATGGCTTGTTGCTTATCCTTACGATACACGTAAATCGAAATGAGGCTCCAGGCAATCATCCACAGCACCGTGTATGCGTAAAACATCATTTATTCCTCTCATCAATATTGGTGGTGAGATAATCCCGAAGGTTTGTCAGTGCCTGCGTTGTGCGATCTTCCACGTCTTCAGCCGTATCAAAGAACTTCGCCAGTTTGCGGTTGGCCTTTCTTAGGGCTTTTGTTGCCCTGTCCTGCTGTGCCAAAAATTCTGCGCTATGTTGCCCATCAAGGCTTTGAATGGTCAGTTCGTTCAGCTGCATTGTGGCATCCTGCACGGCCTTTTGCAGTTGTTTTTTCTTTTGGATCTGCCTGCCTGCTTCACGAAGGGCGCGGGTACTCTTCATATACAACGTGCGTAACGATTTGACGAGACTGTCAGGGCTAATAGGCTCTGTACTTAAGGGTTCTTCGTCGGGATTTTTCATGAGTTTATGGCCTGTTGTTATGGGGAATTCCAAACCGGTAACCACTACCGCGCTTTACGATAAAACACCCCCAAATTTATCTTCTTTATGAAACACCGAATAAGCCCAATAGTCAGCCTTTTTTGTCCCCGTTCCGCCCCCCTTTTTTGTGCCAACTCGGTTGTAAAAATCGTACCATTTATGCCTATTTCAACCGATAGGAAAGCTCATGGCCGCAACTGACGAGCAACAGAGGATTATCGACTATAAGGCTGAGCCTGGATCGATGGTTTGTGTGCAAGCCTATGCGGGATCTGGCAAGACTTTCACACTGAAGGTCTATGCAGAAACCCATAAAGACAAAAAGATGCTTTATTTGGTTTTCAATAAGTCTATTCGTGAAGAAGCAGAGAAAAAATTTCCCAAAAACGTGGAATGCAAAACCTCGCATGCGCTGGCAGCGGCACGCTTTAAACATTATCGTCATAAGACAAAACTGAACATTCAGGTGAAAGAGTACCGAGATCTGATGGGTGAAGAGGATTGGCGTGTGGTCAAGCTGGCTATTAATGGGCTTACACATTTCATGAACTCAGCTGACTATGAAATTAACACGTCCCACGTTTTAAAAGACATCGGTAACATAGATAAAATTCCGCCTTCCCGCGTGGACTCTGCGTTACGTGCCGCGCGCCGAATTTGGAAGCTGCAAATCGATCCGGAATCTGATGTGCCCTGCACGAATAACACGTTGCTGAAGCTGTATCAGATGTCTAACCCGGCACTGGATTCAGTCTATGACATTATCCTGTTTGATGAAGCGCAGGATGCTAACCCCGTGACGCTTGATATCGTCCTCAATAACAAGTGTGCGAAGTTGTTTGTCGGCGATAAGCACCAAATGATTAACCGTTGGCGTGGTGCCGAGAATGCCCTGGGCGTTGTGGAAGAGAAAGGCGCGTCCGTTCTCAGACTGACAAAATCTTTTCGCTTTGGTCCGATGGTTGCGGCACTTGCTAATGTGGTGCTGTCCATGATTGGTGAAACCCACCCACTTGTAGGGCTGGGGAAATTGGATGAGGTTTGTCAGCCTCATGAGATAGCCCAGCGGGGTTTTCATGCTGTTATCTCACGAACATATATGGGGGTCATTTCTTCCGCCTATGAGGCTATCCTGATGGGTAAGCGCGTCATGTGGAATGGTGGCATTGGTAAGTACAATCTGGGGGAGTTACTTGACTTACATGCCATGAAAACCAGCAATTACGAGGCTATTAAAAATCCACGAATACTGACAGACTATGGCAACTGGGCCAACTTCCAAGAGATCGCGGAAACGACCAAAGACACGAACATGACCCGAGCCATCAGGTTGATGGATAACTATGTTGATATCCCTGGCATGGTCGATACGATGCGTCTGAATGAGGCTCGCACCCACAAAGATGCAGATCTCATCATCACTACCGCTCATACATCCAAAGGCATGGAGTGGGATAACGTTATTTTAAACGATGATTTTCCCAGTATTATTGAAGCACTGATGATGAAAAAATCGAAGCAAAGTATTATTGATGAGATGAACTTGCTGTACGTTGCGATCACGCGGACACAAAGTCGCATCAACATCAACAGCTCAATGATGGAATTGCTGGAACAATATAACCATCTACGTGAACGGAACGAATCTATCGTCATTGTGTAAATAAAAGGCCCGAAGCGGGCCTTTTCTATATTCGATTCAATGATATTATTGTCTAAATAACTTATGAAAGGATGCGGTGTATGGCTGACTGGGATGAAATATTTAATCTAACAA
Organism: Providencia sp. PROV130; assembly: GCF_028482225.1. NCBI lineage: Bacteria > Pseudomonadati > Pseudomonadota > Gammaproteobacteria > Enterobacterales > Morganellaceae > Providencia > Providencia sp. PROV130. Next base: position 57,408 of record NZ_JAMPQC010000025.1, read on the forward strand.
AATCTCTTTTTGGAATAAAAGATAATACCTTCTCGGATTATTCATCCAGATCACGAGATAAGAACAAACTTGATAGCTTTAAGTCCGAACTACTTTTTGCGTATATATTTAAAACGCTACAAGAAATAGAGCCTTCGAGAGTGAAGTTGATATGCCAGTCAGGCGAAAATCATCCAGACCTTAAATTAACCATTGATGGGTTAATGGCACACGTAGAGATCACTAAGATAACAAAACCAGAAAATAGGTTCAGGGATGAGCATTACTGTTCCCTTGTTCCTGAAGATGTACTTATACAAGATGAACCCAAACTTCACATAACCTCAAAAATTACCGATAAATCAAAGCAGTATGGGAAATGGTTAGCCAAAGGGATTGTGGACTCGAACGATTCAAAAATTATTGCGATAGACATGGGAGATTTATTCCCGGGAACGGTATCTGGTCCATTGCTATTCGCAGCCTATGCCTTCTTCAAAGAAGAATTAGAATTAGTGTTTGATAAAAAAACAGGGAGGCAAATCGGTGGTGGCCTCCCTATAGCTCGAAACGAAATGAAAAAAAAGAAAAATACTGATGAAGGTGAAAAGTTAGTGCCTATAAAACATGATGATTTGTTGGATGGTATTATATCGAGTAGCATTAATGGAATTATCGCTTATCATAGAGGTACGCCAGCTTCACTTCACATAATTAACATTAACAACGATCCATTAATGGAGCTGCTTTATCAGAAGGTCTCAGGTTTCCCTGGTTGGAAAACAGAAATAATAAGGCATGGGATATTATCTTAAAAAAACAGCGCATCGCTCGCCAGGCTATTCAATACCTGAATTTGTTCCGAATCTGTGTTCTCCACAGTAGCCTGAGTGATCGAGAAAATGCTAAGAACAAACAATAATACCGGGATTAATAATATATTTTTAAACATGAAAGCCTTTGTTCAATATAGTTGGAGAGCCCGGACGAACCGGGCACCCGAATTTATTTTTTAGCCGGTGCCGCAGCAGGAGCTTTCTCAGACTCGCCTTTCACCATTCGCTCAATAACTTCAACGAAGCCCGCGAACGGTCGTGCGCCGACAATGCTTTCACGCTCACCGGTTTTGTTGTCAATCACGATGGTCGTTGGCGTCCCGTTGACACCGTCTTTGGTACCGGCATCCATATCCCGCTTGATACGCTGGATGATGTTCGGATCCTGCATGCAGGTATCAAATGCTGTTTTGTCGAGTTCAAACAATGCCGGAATACTGGCGATGTCTTCGAAGCCTTTGCCATTGCCCTGCGTGTGCTCAAACCAGTAGTTGGTCGCCCCCCAGAAGCCCTTCGGTCCTTTTTGCTCGGCCACACATTCCGCTGTCATTGCCGCTTTTGTTGCCATTGGCTCATGAAAAGCCAGGTTGAAGTGACGCCATTCCCAGTTCACCGCGCCGTTGTTGGCCGTATCAACCAGATATTTCGGCGTCTTATGGAACTGCTTACAGAACGGGCATTCCAGATCTTCGTAGTTCACCAGCGTAAAGCGAGCGTCCGGATTACCGTAGATGTAGCGCCCGTCTTTGTTGACGCTAACCTGCTCCCAGCCTTTGTACAACTCAGCGCGTTTCTCAGCCAGTTTGTCTTCTTCCAAGCCAGCCAATGCGGCTTGTACCGCTGACTTCACATCACCGTCTGTACCCGCAATGCCACCGCCGGATTTAGCCAGCTGCGCAAAGTGCCCCTCAACACTTCCGTACAGGCTTTTACCGTTGTTTTCGACCTCAACCACCTGCGCTTGAAGCGCGTTAAGTTTGGTCTTGATACCGCTCGTTTGTACGGCGGTGTAAAGGCTCGCGCCCATTGAAACGGCGATCATCACGCCAATAGCGATTGGCCCGATGACTTGAATTTTATTGATTTGCTTGGACATCGTTTTCTTACCCCACTTAAGAATTAATCTGTCACTTAAAATTTGGTGAATTGGTTATCGACATACATCTTCAGTCGATACTGACGCAGATCTTCTGGCTCACCTCGGGTCAGCACGTCAATTTCATGCTGGCTCAGGCGGTAACCTGGCGTTGAGCAATAACGCTCTTTAATTTGCAGGTACTCACCACGTTTGGCGGTCTGCTTACTGTTCGGCAGCATGAATGAATTTTCATCGCAGAATCTGGGTGACTGAGTAAACGTCCCGCGCGGACCGTTGGCATAGGCAGTGTTAGATATGCTGGTCAGCAAGATCTGGGTATCGAGATCACGAGCAACATAACGCTTGCCCGTTTGGTCATGAACGGCATACGGGCTCACAAGCGTGTGCTCGTAGCCTGGATGGCGAAGTGCGGCACCGCCGCGCTCAGTGCTGTAGTAGGACTCTGAAAACTCATAGCCCTCAGGGTAAGTTGCCTTGACCACCGTCACCTGCGTTTCATCAACGTAGGTACGCTCTGGGGCCTTTGGTTTTTCCGCTGCACACCCAGTCAAGGTGGCAATGATTAGGGTTGCCAGCAAAGGCAATGCGAAACGTTTACGGGTTTTCATCACTTCTTCTCCGGTTAGAAAGCACTGTCATTATCCTTTTTTTTAAAATTGCCAGTTACCGTTTTAGCCGACAAAACGAGGGCCTTTTCATTCCTGCCCGCACCCGGTCATGGGTTATCGTACTTGCACTACAACGGAGAGTTTTAAATGCTGAAGATCATCAAAACGCTGTTTGGCAAAAAAAATGAGGTACAGGAAGAGATTAACATTCCCCTGGAGACCCTCGAAGAAATCGACTCTATGCGCGACGGTGTGGATTCAATGGTTGTGCGCGGTGATATTTTGCGTTACCCGCCTGCCGAAATCGGTTTCCCTGCGTTGATTCCGGGGAGCTACATATTGCGTGAAAAGCAGACCGACATGATCCAGGCCATAAAGCGCGAACTGAATATTCGGGATAGTGAATTCGAACAGCTGATGATGCCGATGCTTGATAGCTTTGCGAACTTCGTGCAACTGTTCCCCGCATCCGAACACCACCACCATCGAGCGCAGAGTGGCCTGATGCGTCATTCGCTTGAAGTGTGTTTCCAGTGCATTCGTAAAGCCAAAAACATTGAATTCGATTCGATGGAAATGCCCGTGGTGAAATCCAGCCGCATGTTGGCCTGGCGTCTTGCGATTGCGACTGCTGGCCTTCTGCATGACATTGGCAAGCCGTTTACCGATTACGAAGTCTGGGACAAGTCCGGTACCCATCACTGGCCTCCGGGGCGCACCCCTATCCATGAATGGGCAAAAGCCAATAATATTGAACGTTATTATCTGGTCTGGAAGAGTTCACGCCACCAACAGCACCACTCCAGCACTACCGCCATGATGATGATGATCATGCCGCAAATCCTGCATGAGTTCCTGCTGAGCGAAGGTAACGACATCTATAACGAACTGACTCGTGCAATGGCCGTAAGCACCGTTCGCCTGGATGCCACCGAAGAAAACGCACCTGAAATGAAAAACAAGATCCTGAAGATTGTGAAGGAGTCTGACGTCATTTCTGTCCGCCATGACCTACAACGCTATGGCGGTGATGCTGTTCGTGCAACGCAATCTGGCGTGCCTGCGGTTCAACGCATTGTCGATGCCATGCGCCACCTGCTAAAGAAAGGAGTATGGCAACCCAACAAACCCGGCAACCCGATTTGGGTCACTACTTATGGCGTGTTTATCGTTTGGGGCACGGCAGTCAAAGATATCACCAACACAGTGAAAAAATCGGGCGCAGTGATCCCGCAATCGGCCAACAGCCTGGCGGATCTGATGATGAGCTATAAATTGTGCATTCCAAATGTAAACAAAAACGAAGATACCGCATATTGGCGCATAGCCCCGCACATCATGAATGATAAGGATTCACGCAACAGCAAAGAGCCCAAAGTGGCTCTAAGCTGCCTGCGTCTTATCTCTCCGGACGTCCTGTTTGTAGATACAATGGAGCCGCTACCTATTTCCTCTCGCATCCGAATTGAGAGTGAATGGCGTGAATTCAAAACCAGTAAAGGGAAGAATATCCCCGTGCTGAAAGAAAGTCGTCCTTATGTAGGCAATAAAGAACCCCGTGAAAACAGCATTCCGGCTGATGTCGATCCGGAAATTCTCAAGGGTGGCACGCTGCTGCCGGATGAGAATGACAGTCCGCTGGAAAATATGTTTGGTGCCTCGAATCCAGTAACGCCGGATAACGCCCACCAACTGCTGCATCACCTGAATCTGCTGTCTGATGCCGACTACGAAAAGGTAAATGCCCGTCAGGAAGCGAAAGCGAAAGCCCAGGCTGAGTTGGCTAATCAAAAGCCTGGTGAAGCCTTCCAGTCGCTTCCACCACAGGTTGAAGAGAGTCATCCTGTTAAAGTGTCTGCACGCGAGCAGAAAAAAACCACCATTGCGCCGCAACAGTTGAGCCTCAAAGACGTATTGAGTAAACAAGGCTCTGATGACGAAATGCCTCTCCCAATCACGTCGATGGACCATTATCAGGAGCCCGAGTTTGACCGCGAAACACTGTCACTTTGGGAGACGCTGAAGCAGAGCGCTGTCGCTGATGAATATCAAAATGACGAGCGCAATCTGGTTGAGGCAAAGCCCGTCACCGACCCGATGACTGAAGCGCGAGCCCAAATCCAGCGTGTGCAAGATGAAGTGGATAACGGTAATTTTGAACCGGTGACACAGGATAACGATTTTGGTTACAACAAAAACAACATGGCCGCTTTCGGTGGTGAACAACTGACCGCGTTGCACCAAGATCAGAGCCCTCTATTTCGCAACGCCTCAGACCTTGCTAAAGAAAAATTAGCATCTTACGTTGCTGCAAACCAGTCTGGCCTTTTCCACGAGAGCGGCCACTGCTGCATCATCCTTGAAAATGGGGTTGAAGATTCACTCTTTGAACCGATGCGGGATGCGGATTGGATTTGGTATCCGTTTATGGAAGCCCCTTGCGAGTATTACACCCATCGTTCGCAAATGTGTTTTTACCTGCGAAAAGAGCTCAACGATGACATCGATCAGCTTTCCGGTCACCGTTATCGTGCCAGCCTGAGCCCGTTTGACCTGACTGACGTCAGTGTGGATATGACCGAAGTTTATCGCGCCATTGCAACCAAAGGGGCCAGCAAAACCGCGTTCAATGGTGACCCAGTGATTGCACTGTCTTCACTGCAAAAGCGCCGTATCGCACAGGACCTAAATATTAACGCCAATCAGTTCCAACAAGTGCTGATTGACAACTTCGACTATGTAACCCGTACCGGTGTCGATTACATCCTTGTTAACAGCAATATTCAGAACTTCATGGTGAACGATAATGAGTGAATGGAGTTATAACATGCGCTGGCGTCCCAACTTTGAGGCGCTTGAAATCGCGGGTTGGGGTGTGGGGATTGCGGCCTCACTTGCGGTCAACGCCGCATTCAACATGCCTGCGGTGCCGTGCTACCTGGCTGTTGCTGTACAGGCGGCCTATGCGGCTCGCTCTGTTCCTTCTGCATGGGACATTTACAAGCACAAAAGCAGGTTGAAACGTAAGCCCAGCGTCCTGAAAATGGAGTTGGAATCCGTCATCGACATCATGATGAAATATCCCGACAGCTACCTGCTGGGGTATGGTTATGAGTGGGGGCAGCCGGAAGGTCAATTAGCGTCTGAACTCATCAAGCGCGACATCAAAAAGTTCATCAGTAAAGTGCCGGAAAACTTCATGGGTCTGGGTTGGATCCATGCGTTGGGTGAAAAACAAGAATGGATACGCGTTGCTGAAGACCTGCTGTCGCTACATACACTGGTTACGGGGACAACCGGTTCGGGAAAAACGACTTACTACAAACTGCTCATCCTTCAGGCTGCACTCAAGAAGCAGCCTCTCATCCTCATCGACCCTAAAAATGATGAAGAGCTAGCCGACTGGATGAACATGTGCCTGCGGCTGGTGAACCGTGAAGATAAGTTCAACTACATGTCGCTGGCACACCCAGAGAAGTCCGCTCGAATTTCACCGATCACCAACTACACACGGGCCGGAGAGGTAGCTAACCGAATTACTTCTGTTATTCAGCGCGCAGATGCAACCAGTGACCCGTTCGTTTCGTTCGGGATCATGTCCTTAACCACGGTTGTTGAGCTCATGAAAGTCTGCGAATTGAAGCCGACCCTCAAAAACGTGAAAACCCAGCTGGGTTCTGACGTTACGTCTCTTGCTGAGCTCATTATCAAGTCAGTGACCAAAATTGGTCGTCAAGTGCTGGGTGAGGATGACTTTGACCGTATCTTCGCCATGCGCATGGATCGCTACGCTAACAAGGCTAAAGGCCCAAAAGAGATCGCAGATATCTGCGCAGAAATCTATCGCAACGACATCAAAGCAAACCGTAGCTTCCCAAGTATTGAAGCCGGTCTGGATATGCTCGGCCATCAGCGTGAACACTTCCAGAAGATGATCTTAAACGTGATGCCAATCCTCAGCCAGCTGACTCAAGGCTTTATGGCTGAACTGCTATCCCCTGACAGCGACGATGAATCGCAGCTGAATGACTTCCGCCCTATTTCTAACGTGCGCGATATCATCACAACGGGTGGCATGCTGTACATGGGACTAGACTCATTGGCTGACGGTGAAACTGGTTCGGCTGTTGGGTCTATCTTCTTGTCTGACATCACCAGCGTGTCGGCGGACGTGTATAACTTCATGAAGCCACGCGGGGATGATCTGGCTCCTGTCATGGTTCTGATCGACGAAGCCGCTGAGGTCATTAACGACCAGGTGATCAAGATGCTGAACAAAACCCGTGGCGCAGGCTTCCGCCTGTTCATTTCTTCACAGTCAACCAGCGACTTTGAAGCACGCCTGGGCTCTGAGGCTAAGATGAAACAAATCATCACCAACACCAACCATTTTACTGCGTTGCGCACCCCGGATCCCGATGCGCAAGAGGCGGTGATGAAACGTGTGCCAATGACAAAGTTCAAATACGTGATGCGTGGTCATGGCTCCAGTGCAGGCGCTGACCCTGAAATGATCTCCGGTTCAGTCAGTGAGCGCATCATGGAAGAAGAAGGCGAATTGTTCCCTTCTCCGTTGTTGGGCTGGCTACCGAATCTGGAGTTCATGGCAATCAACCAAGCGAACAAAATCGTCAAAGGTAAGGTACCCATCATTATGTCTCCGAAGGGGGATAAGGCGTTCAACCAAGCCAGCAAGAAGGCCTTGAAATTCCTCAAGCTGTACGAGAAGAAAGTTCGGGGTGAGAAGTCGCGTATTCGTGTTGGGGGCAAAAAATCATGATCAAAATGAAAAACTATTTTTTACGTAAAGAAGATTGCAATGCATATGACAGCCTAACGCTGGTGTGGCCGTGTGTTGAACCTATCACGCAGTCACTCATCTCATTGCTGCCGACCACTCTGACAAAAGGGCTGGTGGCCGATGCTGTGCAATCCTCGGTGATGGCCTATAACCAGCAGGCAGATTGCTCTCTGAATGACTGGGAGCGCTTAGCGGTTTACTTCATTACGTTGGCAAATTTCGTCAGCGAACATGTTGATAGGGAAATGGATTTCACCGAACTGGCAACCATCAGCCAGCTACCCCGCAGGCTGAATAGCGAGCTCATTAATGCGGTGGCGGAAAAACTCGCATTAAGGATTTCATATGCTTGACCAATTAACTGAAGAGAAGTGGCCCCAGACGATAAAGATGATCATCATCTTCAGCACCGCTGTGCTTTTCGTCATTTCCATGTTTTTCCCAGCCTCGTATTTTTACGAGAACGTGAAGAAGGAAGTCGCCTGGGGCCAGCGATTGATCGGTGATGCGGATTTCACACCTGTGATCTCGGACGTCAACAAGAACTACCGTTCATTATTTGTCAATACCGGAGTGGATGGTTTTTTACGTGACTTCTATGAGCTTGATGCATCCGACATGGCGAATCAGGGCGGACCTCTTTTCCTGCTCGCCTCTATCTTCCGGAACATGGCTGAGAACCTGAATTACTGGTTTTATATGATCGTGTATCGTTTGACCCTGAACGTATATTGGCTGCCCTACATGCTGGTGGTCACGCTGCCGTCCCTCTTTGCGGGGATCATGCGATGGAACGCCAAGCGTTACACGTTTGCCTATTCATCACCGTTTCTTAACCGCCGCAGTATGGTGCTGATTGGTTGGGGGGTTTACAGTATTTTGTTGTCACTGTTCGTCCCTCTTCCTGTACCGCCTATGATTGGGGCTCTCATCATGATTGTAATGATCCCAATAGGCAGTTCGCTTCTCATCAGTAACCTGCCTAAACGCATCTAAATCTCCCCCCCGAAAAGCGCCGCGTTTTGCGGTGCTTTTCATTATCCGCACCAAAACCGGAATGGTAAATTATCCCCCGAGGTGAACTATGAATGAACTTAAGCACGTTTATTTGTCCGGGCTCTTGTGCATTGCCTTTTCGGCCTGTCTGGGTGCAGGTGTCCTACTGACTGACAAATCTGAGCAGATCAGTGAGTTAAATACGTTGCTCCGCAAGTCCAACTATTTAACTTCCCGAGACAATATGGACCATGAAATGGCTGAGATCTTGTTGCCACGGCTGCAAGCTCAGCACGAAGAAATAAAAAAACGCGGGGCAATTAAGAAGCCTGACATGGTTTTTGTCCCCGAACAATTACAGCAATCCCGAGGGTATTAATGGCTAAGCGTACAGTTTTGAAAGGGGTCATTTACGGCATTCCATTGGCTGTCATGATCGCTGCATCGGGTTTCGCCGCTTACACGCTGGATAAACAAACACGCCTGCTTAACGACTTGGCCGTGGTTGCCGACATGCAACGCAATGTCATCAGCAATCGTGGTGATTTGGAAATAGCGTTCGATCGCTATATTGCAGCCTCAGGGCTGAAAGTCAGCACGCAGCCAAAAGCGCAAAACAAAGTCGGCTTTAGCACCGGAGATAAACCCTCTGAGTCCTATGTGCCCTCCACGGATAGTGAACGTATCTATGGTAACCCTGACGCACAGTTTTACGTCATTGAGTATTCCGATTTTGAATGCCCGTATTGCAAAACCCATTTCCCGCAAATGATGGATCTGGTGGATTCTTCGTCCGGCAATATTGCGATGGTGTTCAAGCACGTCCCTGTTCACGGACAGGCATCGCGCACTGAATCTCTCGCTGCTGAATGTGCAGCTGAGCAAGGTGGTAATCCTGCGTTTTATAAGATGGCACGGGCTATTTTTGCGGATACTCGCTCCGACGGCCACGGTATGGCAACTCCATTGGATAAATTGGCGGAGAACAACGGCCTAGATGGGCAGCGCATTATTGAGTGCGTCAACGCCGCTCGCCCTAGCGCCAAAATTGCGGAAGACGTGAAAGAAGCCGCACGTCTCAATATTCAGCAAACGCCTGCAAACATCGTGGTGTACGGCGATAAATCGGCAATGGTGCAGGGCTCCGTCAACGGGACAGGTCTGATGCAGATGATGGCGCAATTAGCCCAGGAGGGAGGAAAGTAAAAGAGTCCGCGCGTTGTATTAAAGCGCCCGAAGGGGTTCGGGTATTTAGTTTCTTAATTGGGGGTAAGCATGAGTGAACCAGTCCACATTTCGCATTCTGTCGATGATCCGCCGAAGTTTTTCTTCTGGAGCGTTGATGAAGCGATGCCATTTTTTGTTTTTCTGGGTATCGGGGTCTTCACTGGCCGAATCTTTACGATGTCGCTTATCGGCATCGTGATCACACGGTTCTACGGCAGCTTCCTGCAAAAGGCGTCAGAAAAATATTTTCTGCACCTATGTTACTGGAAGTTCGGTGTTTCATTCGGGAAAAGCACCATTGTACCTAACGCATTTGACCGGGAATTTATTGTATGAGAAGCCAAGACTTTAAAAAGGGTTTGCTGAACATGAAGGGCGAAAACACCACCCTGAAGCTGGTGTTGGTTGTTTCGATTATCTGTATCGGCATTCTGTCCACCACGCTGATGAACCGTTCACAAATAGTCACCATCGTGCCACCGAACCTGACTGAGACCACCTGGTTAGACGAAAAGACGGCCGGGCAGCCTTACATGCAGGCGTGGGCCATCTATTTGGCTAACTCTATGGGTAACGCTACACCTGAGTCAGTGGACATGCTGAAAAAGTCTATCGGGCCATTCCTGGACGCGGGCATTTACACGCAGGTTATGAAGCGTATTGACGACCAGATTGACCAGATCAAACGTGACCGTATCAGCCTGAGCTTTACACCGACCCGCGTATACCACGACCCAAAAGCGCCAGGCACTTACTTTGTAGAGGGTAGCCAAGGCCTTGAAGGGATCGCCGGTAACCCTATCGTTAAGTCCGTTACGTTCCAAATGTCGATTGATGTGAAAGGTTATCGCCCGGTACTTACCTTCATCAACATCAAGCAAGGTAAAGCTGAATTGCCGAGCGATAAAAAAGGCGACAAATAAATCCTGGGAACACTATCCCGTAAATTTCGTCACCCGCCTCGTGCGGGTTATAAACACATTGAGCGCTTTTACGATGGTGTAAAAGCTAGGTAAACAAAGTGAACAGCATTAACAAAACTGTCGCGGTAACTTCCTGTGTATTGCGTCTGTCACTGTTCGGGGGAACAAATGTTGAATAGTAAACACGTTAAAATATTGGCGCTTTTGATTGCGTCGATCACTGCCGGGCCAGCCATTGCGAATGGCCTTAACGTTAATAGCAATACACTGTCGGTCGATAACGGCGTTGTGCTTCAACGCTCTGGAGATTCAGCATCTGAAGAGCCTGTTGTCGTTGCATCTAAAAAAGGTAATCACACTGCAACAGCAGGTGCATCAGTCAACGCCAGTTCCAGTGATAACCCTGCCGTAGACGGTATTAACGTCCAACCCGTCCCTAACGCCATCGTTCAGCCAGTGCGTTTAACCGATGATGTCATCCCTTCTCGTCAGGATCTGGTCGTTGAGCCCGGCGTGAATACCCTGATCCCGATTTCAATCGGCCAGCTTAACCGCATCGTCACGCCGTTCGAACGCCCTACCGTTCAGCGTTTGCAACTGTCTGATGTCAAAGTCAGCGTGCAAGGTAATGTGATCTATGTGTCCACGAGCTCCACCAACCCGGTCGCGCTGTATGTCAGCGAAAAAGGCGACGAAAGTGTCGCCCTGTCTTTGTCTCTGGTTCCGCAAAAGATTGCACCAGTCCAGGCCTCGTTAATGCTTTCTCGCAAGGTGGGTAACGCTCCGACTGCGTCAGGTTATGCGCAGAATGTGATGTACGGCGGTAGCGAAGCCAAAGCCCGTAAATGGGAGCAGAAAGACAGCTACGTCGAAACGATCCGTAACATCTTACGCGCCGTTGCGCTGGGCGATATTCCACCAGGCTATGCAATGGGCAGTTTAGGCCGTGGTCATAGCATCCCGAACTGTAATTTCAGTACAGGCACTGCACAAGATAATATCAAATACAGCTTTGCTGGCGGTCAGTATATTCAAGGCAGTCAGTTCAGTGTCATCGTTGGGGTTGCACAAAATACCGGCGCTTCGACTATCACGGTAGACGAGTCGCTTTGCACTCACCCAAATCTCGCAGCTCGCGCCCTATGGAGCCGGAATACCCTCCAGCCGGGCCAGAAGACTGAAGCCTACTTTGTCATTCGCAATCAGTCTCAGCAGGCGCAAGTCGATGATTCTGTCCGTCCTAAATTAGCGGAGTAATACAAAGATGAGTATATTGAAAGAACGCTGGGACACCCTGGACGCTAAGAAAAAACGTATTTTTGTCTTAGGGGGGACATTTGTCGTATTGATCCCGATTATCCTTTTGCTTATGCCTGAATCGCGCAAACCTGCGTTGCGCGGGCCATCCGAGCAAGTCATTTCCAGCGTGTTAACTGACACCGACACCCAAGGAGTTAGCCAGAACGCAATCGCCGCACGCCTGCGCTCTTTGGGCGAAGCGATTGAAAAACAAAACAGCAACATCACGGATTTGAAAAAGTCCCTGAACGTAGATGAAATCAACAAGCGCCTGGTCGCTATTGAGCAACAGCAGCGCACCGATCGCATTGAACAGGAGAAGCTGAAAAAACGTGTTGCTGAAGGCACTACCGTGTTGCCTTACTCCAAATCAGTGCGTTCGAAAGACGTCTACAGTGGGGATAATAAAGCAAAACAAGGCGTTGAAAAGTTAACGTCCGACAGTGTTCACGAAAACCTGAATAACGACGATACGCTCCAGCGTGTGTATGAAAATACCCAGCAGCCTAACCCAGCGGACTTCGCGTTAGATAAAAACGCCAAAGGCAAAGACGGCAAGGCGGTAGCTCCCTCAACGCCAGATATCATCTCTGTACATGAGGACGTTAAAGAGATCGCTGCCGCCGACCCGGATGATGACCCTGCCTTCCAAACCTACCTCCCAGCGACTTCAATCCTGAGTGGTGTCTTTATTTCAGGTATGGATGCACCCACATCACAAAACGCGCGCAAAGACCCTTACCCGGCGCTTATTCGCATCAAGAAAGATGCCATCTTGCCAAACCGCTTCCGTGCTGACGTGCGTGAGTGTGGCCTGTTGGCTGCGGGTTTTGGCGAGCTATCGTCTGAACGTGGCTACTTCCGCTCTGAGGTGATCACCTGTATTCGTGATGACGGTGCCGTATTTGAATCTCCACTGGATGCGTATGCCGTAGGTGAGGATGGTAAAGCAGGTGTCCGTGGTCGCCTGGTGACCAAACAAGGTCAATACCTGGCTAAGGCACTGACCGCAGGTTTCTTACAGGCTGCTTCATCATTGTTCAGTGTCCAAAGTATTCCGACCATCAACGTTACCCGTGATAACAACGGCAGCAAGAAAAACAACACACCTTATGAGCAGGTGATGAGCAGTGAGGCACTTCAAGGGGCTGCCATCGCGGGCGTGGGTGGGGCATTAGATCGCCTGGCTGACTTCTACATGAACATGGCCGGTGACTTGTTCCCTGTTATCGAAATTGATCCGGGTCGTAGTGTCGATTTTATCGTTCAAAAAGGTGTGACGCTGAAATTTACCCGCGTTAAACCGAATGGCAAAACAACGCCTACCACTTTTAATTCCAACGGGACTCACTAATTATGTGGAAAAAACGTCTTTTAACAATCTGTGTCGCGGCGGCTGGTCTGGCTGCATTGTCCGGCTGTACGCTGGTGGATGGTAATTCAGAATATGGCTGTAAAGGGATGCCCAATGCCGTAACCTGTATGAACATCCGTGATATCCACCAGCTGACCGATGGGGACGACTACCAAGAGCGTATTGATGCTGTCTCTGAGCAACAGTTATCGGGAAAGCCTGTAGATCTTAAGCGCGGTAATATTGCAAGTAACGCTGGTGCTGGTGGTGTCGCAACCGGTGGTCGATATGTGCCTGTTCCTGCCGCAACGGCCAACCCTCAGCCGATCCGTACTCAGGCACAAGTAATGCGAGTGCTGGTTGACCCCTACGAATCCGCAGACGGTGACCTGAACGTTCCTGGCTATGTGTACACCGAGATTGAACCACGTCGCTGGGAAGTGGGAGCTTCACATGCGGCGACCCGCAGCGCCGTGATTCGCCCAATGAATTCGGCTCCAGTGGCGGCGGCACCGAACCCGCAAACACCGGCCAAATAATGCCTCAATTGAAATTAATGCAAACTGAATGATTTGACATTCCCCCTCAAAAACAATCAGTTGCATTATAAAAGCCGCCTAGCGCGGCTTTCTTTCATTCTGGGTGTCGTTGCTATTTATATTAAATGAGACTAAAATTATCAATGCATGGCAACCATACCGCAATTTTACCAATGCTGACATTCAATGTGTGACTTACCCCTCGCGTTGGATAAACCCCACTCAGACAATTTGGTAAATGGATTCATGCGCAAGGCCGTTCTCCCTCGAACGGCCTTACCCTTTTCTTTGACACTCCCTCCCAAAAGAAACAAAACAACCACCCGTTTTCGGCCTCGTTTTGCTGCCCTTTTCGCTGTCAATCCGTCTTTGCACCATTGAAAATGTAGCCTCATTCACAGGAGCACTCCAATGACGCTACGCAAAAAAGTATTATCCCTGATTTTTTCCGCCAGCTTCGCCACATCCGCTTTTGCCAGTGTAGATGTGAACGCGGATACTGTGTTTAACAACAAAGCCTTTATGAACGCACCGAAGGACAGCAAAGACGTTAAGCGTTTCGTTGTGCCAACCAACGGCATAATTGCGCTGGAAGTTGACGGCAAAGTCAACCTGTTGTCGTCAAATGGCCGGTACCTGTTCAAAGGCACGATGTACGATACCTGGGCGAAGAAAGACTTGACCACGCTTGACGATATCACCAAATACGCAAGCATCATTCCGATCAAAGAGTTGAAGCTGAACATCGCTGACTTACAACCTGCCGTCTGGGGCGACGGACCGAAAAAAGCCATTTTATTCACTGATCCGAACTGTGCGTATTGTGCCGCAGCCCTGAATCAGCTGGCTGATCTCGATCCGCACGAATATACCGTTAACGTACTGTCTCTGGGAGCCCTCGGCGAACCAAGCCAAATCCGCAATAAAGAATTGTTCTGTGCATCCGATCGCTATCGTGCCGACCGCGCCATCATCGCGCATGAAAAAACCAAATTTGACCAGGTCAAAGACTGTGACTTACAGGCATTGGCCCGCCGCACGATCACAGCTCAGGTATTAGGTGTCAGTATGGTGCCATTCATCATTCGTGATGACGGTGTCTTCAGTATTGGCGCACCTAAGCAGGGTCTGAAAGCTTTCCTGGCTGGTCAATAAGTTCTTCTTTCTGTGGGGTTAGAATGAGCGAATCAATCATCATACAGCGTTTGAAGTCTATCAAACGCTTCTCGGATGTGTGCCCTGTCCGGGCATACGATGAGAAAAACCATATTTTCCTCTGCGACAATAAATATATCGGATTCGGCTTCCTTTGCCGTCCGCTGTCCGGTACCAGTGGGAAAGAAATGCAGCAATTACAAACATTGCTGTCGTCCAACTTCCCAGCGAAGACCATTGTGCAGTTCGATCTGGTTGCCAGCCCGAACATCGTTGGCAAAATTAATCAGATGGACGTTCTGCGCATGGACTGCGATGACGAAGTATTGCGGGATGCCATTTACAACCGTTCTAAGTTCCTGCTTCACAGCACCGACTATCCAATGAAGGGGACAGGTACCCGTGTGCGCAACTGTTTGTTGCTGATCACGGTGAAGGTGCCAGTGAAAAACGAATACGATATGCGGGAAGAAGAATTCAACTTGATTTCTGAGTTCCGTAACACGTTCGACACTACGTTGGGGATCATGGGGTTGTGCCCTGCTACACTGACGCGAGACCGTTACATCGACGTGCTGTCTGCCATTTTGAATCAGGGGGAAACGGCGTCGTGGCGTGACCGTAATCCGCTGCAAGTGCAAGACGATTTGATGATCTCGGAACAGCTGGTTGACCCTGATCGCGAGTTTTTCATTCGCAATAAATACTGTGCTTTCGGCAGTCCTGAAGACGAAAACCAGCGTGGTGAACGTCACACTGGTACGACGTTTGTGCGCACACTGAGCGCCAAAAAACTGCCTAAGCGGTTCTTCCCAGGGCAGGCGCAATACTTCCTCGGCGATATGATGAGTGGTGCAACCGGCATTAAGTCGTCCTGCATTATCTCCATGAGCATGATCTTCTTTGACCAGCAAAACGCAAAGACCAAGTTCACGCAAAAGCGTAACTGGATTGTGCAGCAAACCGACGGGCCGATGGTGAAGTGGATCCCATCTTTGAAGACCATTCGTGAAGGTTACGACCTGCTGAGCGACAAGCTGGACAACGGCGAACCGATCTGCAAAGCCAAATTCACGGTGACTATCTTCTCCAACTCTAAAGACGGAGTATTCCGAGCGAGCCAAGAAGCGGCCAGCTACCTCAACACCTATCAGTTCAAAATGATTCCGGACAGCTACTTTGTTGCGCCGATTTTCCTTTCGTCCCTGCCAATGTTCAACGAGGCTGGCGCAGAGAAGTCGATGGGTCGTTACCGCACGCTGGCACTGAGTGAAGCATTGGTTATTTCCCCGCTTTATGCTGACTGGCAAGGGACCAGTAATCCGGCGTTAATGCTGACTTCCCGGTCGGGCCAGGTGCAGATGCTTGACTTGTTCGACTCAGATACCAACTACAACGCCTGTATTGCGGCAGAGTCCGGTTCTGGTAAGTCGTTCTTAACCAACTACATCATTACCGCTTATCGCAGCTTGGGGGCGAAGGTCTGGTGTATCGACGTCGGTGATTCTTACAAAAATATTTGTGAGACCTATAACGGAGACTATCTGGATTTCCATCCCGATAAGAAACCGTGCCTCAACTTCTTTGAACTGATTGAAGACTACTTCGGCGAAAACCCCGATAACGAAGACGGCGGTGAAGAAGACTTGATCATCGGGCTTCTGTCTGTGATGGCTGCGCCTAAGGCTGGCCTGAACGACTTCGAAGAAGCCCGTATGAAAGAGCACGTTGCCAACCTCGTCCGCAAACATGGCAAAGAAACTACCGTGGATATGGTCGCGGAATCGCTGCTGTCGGATGAAGAGAACGATATCAAGCGTTTGGGCCACCAGTTGTACCCATTCACCAGCCGGGGTCAGTACGGCAAATTCTTCGTGGGCAAAAACAACATCGACTTCCGTAACCCGTTTACGGTTCTGGAACTGTCACGCCTGGAAAGTTCTGAGCACCTGAAGCAGGTTGTACTGTTGCAACTTATTTACCAAATCCAGCAAGACATGTTCATGGGCGATCGCGGCCAGATGAAAATCGTGGTTATCGACGAAGCTTGGGCATTGCTCAAAGGGAACATCGGCGCGTTCATTGAGAAAGGTTATCGCCGCTTCCGTAAATACAACGGCGCGGCCATTACGATCACTCAGTCCATTAACGATATTTACAAAGACAGCGTCGGAAAATCTATCGCCGATAACTCTGCGTTTATGCTGTTACTGGGTCAGAGTGAATCTGCGGTCAATGAAGCGCAACACCACCAGCGTCTGGCTCTGGATGACGCGGGGTATCGCTTCTTGAAGACGGTACGTTCGAGCCGAGGGGTTTACTCAGAAATTTACGTGATTTCCAAATCCGGCCAAGGAATTAGTCGGCTTATAGTGGATCCGTTCTCCATGCTGTTGTACTCGACGGCACCGGACGACGTAGCCGCTATCCGAAAACGTAAAGCACAAGGCATGTCAACTCAGGATGCCATCAACTCCATTCTTGAAGAGCGACAACGAGGTAAAGCCGCATGATTAAGACCGCAGTTGTTTCATTACTCTGCGGGTTTCTGGGAGCCGCCCTGTATGGGCGGTTTGTTCCTCCCGCTGCACCGACTGACTACATTGCCGTTGTCAGTTATACCGGGGCAAATGGAAAGGTTCTCAGCGACCCTCAAATCAAACTGGTTCATGCGCACGCCGAAGCAATGGCGAAGGCAGGTTACATGATCCTTAATGAGTCCGCGTTATACAAATACCCTGCCTACATGCAGATCCCGCAAACCGTTTCTTCGTCAGGCAACTAACCGGGGGTATCGTGGTTAAGGACACAGTGAATTCGCTTTGGAAGAAGATTTATAAGCAGAAGCGCCCGTGGAAAAAACATGCTTTGCTGATGTTGCTGGTGGGGGCGGTCTCCGCCCCATCCAGTTATTACGTGTTGCATCGCTTCGAAATTGGTATTGATCCTCAGAACAACCAATGTTTACCACCTTATCGAATTTATCTGGTCGATAAGGGCGATACCAAGCCCGTCAAAGGCACTACCTTTGCTTTCAGTTCGAAATACATGGGTAAGACAGGGAAAGGTATCAAAATGGTGGATGGGGTGGCTGGGGATGCCATCACTGTGAATGATGAGGAAACCACTGTTAACGGCTCAATGGTCGGTGAAGGCCTCGCGCTTGCCAATGAATCAGGTCACACCCCTCAGGAACTCACTCGTAAAGGTGTTATCCCAGAAGGTCGGGTCTGGTTGATGGGCCGAACAAAACTCAGCTTCGACTCTCGCTATTGGGGGACGGTGCCGGAAACACAAATCATAGGAAGGGCCTACCCAATATGGTAATTCAACAAAAAATCGCGACGTTTCACAAAACGCTTATCTCATTGGCTGTGCTTAGTAGCATGGCCTTTTCTGTCAATGCCGCGCCGCAGTCTGTGACAGATTTGCCCTCTCGGCCAGCCAGCGGATTCCAGGGAAAAGATCTGCCCTCTCGCCCAGTGGAAGTTACGAATAATGAAAAGGCCGATATTGAAAACCTTATCCGCGTGGCAAGAGAGCAACAAAAACAAGAAGAAGCAAATGCAAAGTTGGCGCGTGAAAATAACCGTGAAATGCTGCGTAAAATGCCTGAAACGCGTTCAGATAACGAAATGATAAGTGACGCTGTCACAGGTGCGATTGCTGATGCGGATATCGCTGATGGTAAACAAAATAAAATGGCGGGCGATTTTTACTATGTGTTGGTTTCTGCCTCTCTGTCTGATAAAGAAATTAAAGACATGATGACCGACTACAATGGCCGCAGAGATATTGCATTGGTCATTCGTGGCGTTACAGATAAAGCAAAATTAATGGACGAGCTTACTCGCTGGCAACAACTGGTGCTCGACTCAGGGGCAGAAGTAACAGTTAATCTGGATCCGGTCATTTTCAAAGATAATGCCGTTACGGCGGTGCCGACCATCATCCATGAGAAAGACGGCGAATTTGTTGCCAGTGTTTCCGGTATCTCGAATATCGACTTCCTAAAGGGTAAAACCGGTAAGCTGGGTACCGCAGGTCCAACCAAAGAGGTCGTAGAGCGCAGTCTACTGGATATGATTGAGGAAGGCGTGAAAAACCTCGATTTTGATCAGATGAAAAAAGATGCTTTAAATAATTATTGGCCTCGCCAACGCCAAGAGCTTGAAGCTTTCCCAACCGTTATGAGGCGTGCGACCCACACGATTGACCCGACGGTGATCATTCCGCAGGACATTGTCACGCCGGAAGGGGTTGTCGTCGCGAAAAAAGGGAAGGTCAACCCATTGGATGTGATACCTTTCGGCCAAAAGCTGATTGTGTTTGATGCCAGCGTGCCGTGGCAACGTGACTTTGCTCGCCAGGAATATGAAAACACGGAGCCGGGCATCAACCCTATACTGATCACAACCAACGTTTACGGTGATGGCTGGGATACCTTCAAAGATGCTGCACAACATTATGGTAAAAAAGCCCGCCTTTACATGATCCAGCCTGGTATGTCTGAACGCTTTGGGATTGAAGCGGTGCCCAGTGTCGTAACTGCTGACAGAAAGGTCTTCATTATCAACGAATACCCTGAAGCCAACTACGCACAAAAGGTGGCAAAATGAAATCCCTACACACGAAATTGAAATTATTCAGCTTGCACCTGATGGCGGCCACCGCAGTTTCCTTATGTTTTGCGGGCAATGCACTGGCTGACAAAACGGCGGAGACAGCACCTGCGGTCAACGAAGTTTGTCGTGATAACCAGCTTCTTTCTTTCAAGCTTTTTACCGACGTATGCTGGGGGTGTATCTTCCCAATCAAGGTGGCCGGAATTACAATGGGCCCCTCTGGTAAAGTGCCGGATAATGCGGCTGGTGGCATGGCCTGTGCCTGCCAAGACGGGCTTGGGGTATATCACCCCGGTGTGCTGACAGCAATGTGGGAACCCCGAAAAGTCATCGAACTGACGCGCACGCCGGGCTGCATGTCATCGTTGGGTGGGGTTAACTTAAACCTCGGAAACAACCTTCAGTACGGGATCCAAACCGATGGCGCTGATGAAGAACGCCGTAATAAATTTTCGATCAGTTTCTATAACGCACACATGTATGCCCTGCCACTTCTGCGCATGCTTGACCTGTATTTGCCAGGGCAATGTACTGCCGACCCATACAGTGACTTTGACGTGGTCAGTTTCTCCGAGATAGACCCAACCTGGAACAATACAGCCTTAGCCTTCTTCCAGAATCCAGAATCGGCTGCGGTGGCTAACGTTGTCGCACAGCAAGCTTGCGCCCTTGAGGCTGCGGCTCAATTTGCAGGTAAGCAGCCAATGGATTCGTTGTGGTGGTGTGCGGGCTCTTGGGGTGGACAATATCCATTAACGGGATCGGTACGAAGCATGGACACGCCACGGACAACCAGCCTGGCTGGTATTCGCGAACTTGCAGTTGAGCATCGTCGTGGTTTGGCGTATCGAACGATGGGGAATGACACTGTTTGCCGCTCGAAGATCTACCCAACTCTACCGAAGCAACAATACAAACTGAATATGTTCAGCCCGACACCGGAAACCAAAGAAGGCCACGAAGTCGGTGAATCCCCCTATCAGTGGCAAGGTGGCATGTACAGGTACCCAACGGGGAAAGGTCAGGATTCGACGTACATGATCTTCCAATGGATGGATTGCTGTCGGACGATTTAACACATTGTTTTATTGAATCAGACCCTTGTATCACTACAAGGGTTTTTTATTACCATGTTATTAGAGGGGATTCCGTCCTTTCACATGCTTTAGAATGACTCTGCCTGCATGATTCTTTCAGTTTTTCAAAAGCTATTATGTATTCTTCTGCCGGTTTATACCCTTTAATCCTAGCTTTATTAATCAGATAAATACCGAAATCGACATCTTTTGGAAATCCATCACCGTCTATATACATAGCCCCTAATGTGAATTCCGCGCGGGCGGATCCCTGACTTGCAGCCTGGTGAAACCAATACCCCGCTAAGCGGTAATTGACCTTACCACTTTTACCGAAGTAATAGTGTAACGCTAGAGACTCTTGGGATTTAAGATGGTTTTGCTTGGCTGCTTTAAGAAACGATTGCTCTGCAAGGTCGAATTTCCCCTCATTAGAATACCGCCAACCTGCCTTAAACAGATATTCCGGGTCGTTAATGAGTTGATTAGAGGCCGGATGATTTGTGTTTTTTTGCTGTGTATTTGCCCCAAAGGCTGGAAGGCACAGAGAGACAGTAAGATAAGCAATGGCTATCTTCTTCATAGAAACCTATTTATTATTTTTAATAAAATCAAACAACGAATAGGTTAAACGTTAACAAATTTTTATCAAATTGCAATTAGCCATTGAAAAAGGCAGGTGGGTGGCCTGCCTTTGTGAGGGGGTCGAACAGAGAGGGAGTTACTACTGGGTCGGACTATCGTCTTTTTGTTCGATGACTTCGGCTTGTTCGCTAGTTGCACCGTCCTCCGCTACTGCATTTTTGCCATTGTTGTCGTTCAGCTCTTTAACAGTGGCCGATGCGTGTCGGTCAAGGAGGTTAACCATATCGCGAATACTGTCGCGCAGACGGGTTTTGTAGTCGTCCACTTCATCCTGGTTGAACAGGTTGTTCAGCCACAGGCGGTCGAGCAAAGTGATCAGCTCGTCAAAACCACGGAACATTCGGACGACACGCATGGCGTCCGGCGTGCGCACGCGGATGTTATAGTCGCGCGGGGCTGTATAGGAAACTTCTTCGATACGGGACTTACCTGAAGATTTGGCTTGGTCTAGCACTTTGTTAAGCGCCGCAATGCCAGAGCTAATCTCTTTCTCAGGTCCCGCCAACACTTCGCCTACGGCCTTTTTGGTGCGTTCAATCGCGCCTTTTACGCCTAGACGCTCCAGGCTGGTGCTGTTGATGGTCAGGTTAAACAGCGCCTTTGACATTGGATTGTAGTGGCGTTGCTGCATGCGAATGCCTTCTTGCGTTTGCAGCTGGAACGGTACCGTGATCTCTGGGTTGGAGTATTCGCGGCGTTCGCGCGCAGCCCCTTGCCCTTTGCTCTGTCCGGTCTCGGTGTTACGGGGGCGGTTGCCACGGTTGTTACGTTTGTTTTGATCCTGCTTAACGTTATCAGTCACTTTAGCCTTCTCTGTCGTTGCCATGATTTGTCCTCACATTTAGTCGCATTTAAGCCTGGCTATTTAGTCATATGAAAACGGCCAAGTCATGGGAAAAGGCCAGCGTTTCGCGGAAGAAAAACAGTTCTTGATTTGGGCGATTATCTGAAGTAGGCTTTTGTAACAGCCTAGCTGATGGCTAACTCCTTCTCAGCATAACTTCCAACGTGAACCCGTAACTTTGGCGCGAAGACACCGCCACCTCCTGGTAGCCGAAAAGGCTTTCCTCACGGGTTTCGCACGCCTCAATCAGGCCAGAGCATCTCTGACGTGTTCTTGTTCTTCGAACAAAACATGTCACCTTGCCGCCCTACCAAAGGGTATTTTTGGATCTCAATCCAAACCAAAAAAATTGTTAACTTCCTCTTTTTTTAAATCCCGCGTTTTGTCTGTGCTCAGACGTCGTTTTTAACGACGTCTTCCGCTTTGTTTACATCTATTGAATCTTCACGTTTCAGGGTGTTTCTCTGTGGCCGGACTTCGCATATAAATTTATGGTGAATATTATGACTTCTTTCGAATTGCAAGGTTTTGTTTATATTAGCATGTTCCTCTCGTTGTTCTGGCGTCCTAAAAACGCATCGTTCGTAGTGCCAGCTGGTATTGCTTTTTATATTTACACAACCGGATTTGTGCAATCCACTATTCCTTTAATCATTGCCTGTGGCTGTCTGACTCTGTCAGCTGTTGTTCTGGCTGTTCAAATCATGTCTCGTTTCTCTTCTAAAGATGACGAACTTGATGAGTCTGACGATTCTGATGATTCCTCTGCTTCAAACGCCAAACGCCCTTCTCGTACTGTTATCACAGAGCACGAGGGTAAGTTGGTTTCTTTTGGTATGGCTCATTGGAAAAATGACCGCTCAAACGATATGTCCTTCTATGTTGAACTTGAAGGGCAAAATAAAGTTTGGGCTATTGGGCTTAAAAAAGCCGTTGAGAATTCTGGTGCTAAAATTGGTGACACGGTTGTTTTCTGGAAAGACTCCGAAGTGCGTACCAATAAAGCTCAGGTTCTTGATCGTAAAGGTAATGTGACTGGTTATCGCGACCTTGAAACAGACAAGCGTCGTGGGCTCTGGATCATGGAAGTTGTTAGCTAATATTCACTTATCTCTCCTAAACAAGCCCAGTTCTCTGGGCTTTTAACTCTTTTAAATCTATTAATTTCAAGGTGATTTATGAATATCGTTAAAGCTTCTACGTTTGAAACCTGTATTCGTTGCGGCAGTCGTTGTCAGTTGGAAGGTTTTGATGCTTCCCGCTGTACCTATACCCTCAATTGCAGAGATTGTGGTTGGCATTGCTGCAACCATGAAGGTGCTGATGATTGTCCGCTTTGCATCAGTCAAAACGATGACATTGCGCTTCGCGAATACGGTGTTAAAAACAGGGCTGAGGCCTTCAAGTTGATGGCTAAAGTTAAACAAATGCTGTCTTCCGTTGCATGCAACATTGATAAGAACCGATTGAGGAAAAAAGACCGAAACCGTCTTGAAGACGCGTTTATGGTCTGTGTCCACCTCGATGGTACGAGCTATTGCAAAGGTTTTACGTACCGAGCCTCTCTGGATTTCATTTATCGTCGATACATGCAGTTAGCTGCTGCTTATCATTGATTTTCGTGCGGCCTTTCGCCATTTATCATCTTAACTTCCCAAGAAACCCAGCCTATGCTGGGTTTTTTTTTGCCTATTGATTGACCCAGTGGCTACTATCGCTTACTCTGTTCTGGCGATTTACTCGCATAACTTCCGGCAATAGCCCTTAACCAAAACACCTAATTTCGGCCACCAGCGCCTCAACGAATGGATCCTGTATTCATTCTCACGGCTTTCCCTTGCCTACAAAACAGAATTCGACGGCCCGGTGCCCTTTGGCTTCGGGCTTTTTGCTGTGCGTCGAACCGGTGTTTTTCCTCACGCTGAGGAATATCAATGCGGCCAGTCATCCTACTGGTCAATGCTTTACCCTTAACTTCCTTGTATCTCAAACTTTCTAACTTCTACCTGCCTATTGGTTTTCCAATCAAGGTGGTTGGCATTTTTTTGCCAAAAATATTCTTAATTTTTTAAATATTTTAAATCTATTAATGAGGTATTAATTATGTTCTCTAAAGCTAAAGGTACTGTTGCTATTGACCCTCGTTACACTCCTGCCCGTAACGGTAAAGATTCAGTTATCTTTTTCCGCTTAGGCTGTGAAATGACGATCAATAAACAGAAAGTTACTGAGTTCTACTCTATGAAGGCTTTCGGTAACGTTGCGGACTTCCTCAACAATACCATCAAGAAAGACTCTGAGATCTCTATCGAAGCCATTGCTCGCTCTGTTCGCTTTGTAAAAGATGGCGTTGATACTCACCGTACTGAGTTTCATGTTTTCTATGTCCACGATATTGCCACTAATTTGGTTGTCGATACTCGTGTCAATGAAGCTAAACCTCAGTCCTACATTGAGCCAGTAACACCCGCAACGCAGCCTCAGCAACCGACTCGTTCTCCAGAAATGAAGAAACGTGAAGAAGCTGAGTTGATTTGGCAGAAAATGACCGATGAAGAGGTTAAATCTGTTGGTAATAAATTCCGCGAAGTCTATCAAGCTGCAATTGCATCAGCCAATGCTAAAAGAGCCGTAAATAGCCGACCTGTGGATGTTGCAGCTACCGTTTCGAAAGAAACGACTACTGCACCTAAACCACGTTCGTTTGTCTCTCCTGCAAGTCCTACGCATCACATTCTTGCTGCAAGAGCTGCGGTCGTAAATGGTAGCTATACCGATATGCGTGGTTAATCGGTGGCATTTTCATATCTGCCTTACGGAAAACATTCTATTTAAATCTATTAAAGAGGTATTACCATGTCTTATTCGAACAACAGCCGTCGCGTTTATGACAACAATAACGCGAAAAGAGCCAACACTGACATCACTGTCAGGGTTGATACTGTGACCCGTCACATGATGACTCTAGGTAGTCAGTTTGAAAAGGCTGCAATGCACCCAAATATCTCCTTCCAGAGAGAGTGTGTGTTTGCTAAGCACATCATTAACAACAGTGACTACCTCACTGGAATTGCGTTGACTAACCCGCGTTCTTTCGAGACCGCGTTTTTACAGTTAGCGAGTTCCGGTTTGACGCTCGACCCTTCGCAGAAACTGGCTTATCTGGTTCCGCGAAATAATCGAGTGATCTTGGATGTTTCTTATCTCGGCCTCATTAAAATGGCTACAGATGAAGGGCTCTGCCAGGATATTGTTGCTGAATTGGTGTTTGAGAAAGATGCAGTATTTAAACCACAAGGTCGTCGTCAAAGTCCGATTCATGAGTTTGACCCCTTTGCTAGCAAAGGAGATTTAATTCTGACGGTAACGGATAAAGGCACCTTAGGCGCTCGTGGTAACTTCCGTGGTGTCTATGTGGATTTTCTCATGCGTGATGGCCGCAACCTCGTTTACTTCGTAACTGTAGAAGATTTAGCTGCTGCTCGTGCAGTGTCTGAATCCTGGAAAAAAGTGGATAAAAGAGCGTCTTCCCCGTGGACAACCTTCCCGTGGAAAATGGTTCTTAAATCCGCCCTTAAACAAACCGTTCATTTAATCCCAGGCAATCGAACTCGGATCAGCGCAGTGATTGATTATCTCAATACCTACGGTGAAGAAGGGTTCAAATCTTCCGCTCATGTCCCTGTTGAAGCTGCTGCTGCTGAAATGGCTCAACGTCAAGCTGCTCAGGCTGCTAACAATGACGTTGCTTCATCTCAGGCTAATGCTGCCGATGACAGTGTTATTGAGGGTGAAGTTGTTGCTCATAATGACGTCACTACTCCTGAACAGGAGTCACAGCCTGTTATGCAGGAACCTCAGTCTGCTTCCGTTGATGTTCAAACGGAATCAACTGCTGGTGATTCTCAGCCAGAAGAACTTCAAGTTCCGATGTCTGATATTCCTGGTGTTCGTCAAAGCAGTTTCAAACGTATTGCAAAACTCGTGACTCGCGCTGAAAAAACGCTGGCTTACGAAACCATGATCGCAGAACTGAAAGATGCTTTTTCCTTCAATGACAGCGAATTGGTTTACGCAAAACGTCAACTGGAACAATCGCGCCGTGATCTGCTCAGTGCAAAAGTTTCTGAGTCCATTCACCAGTGTGATTTTGGGATCGCAAATGACTTTGTTAATCGTCTCGCTGACGGTGAGTTTAAAGCCAGTGCAACACAGTGGGTTTCTTCTGTTGAGGTCGAAACTAACTCAATGCAAGTGCTTTACTCCCAAGCTCTTCAGTCCGGTCAATTCGACGAACTTGAGTCAGCCTTAAATTCAGTCAAACACAAGGGTCTCAAAGAGATGCTGTGCGAACTGATTTCTACGGCTAA
Organism: Providencia sp. PROV130; assembly: GCF_028482225.1. NCBI lineage: Bacteria > Pseudomonadati > Pseudomonadota > Gammaproteobacteria > Enterobacterales > Morganellaceae > Providencia > Providencia sp. PROV130. The sequence goes on from NZ_JAMPQC010000025.1 coordinate 83,784, forward strand.
AGCGGCATAAAACATAACCGGCATTTTTTGCCGGTTTTTTTAATTTTATAAATTTTTATGGTGATCGTATGTCTGATTCAATCTGTGAAATTGTCGATATTGAACAAGGAACTCCTGAGTGGCACAAATGGCGTAGAACCGGTGTTACCGCAACATGCTCCCCTATTCTTATGGGTGCGCCTGGTGCAATGAAAACGCCCTATCAGTTGTACCTTCAGTATGCAGGCTTGCTTGCATCTGAAGATTTATCTGCTATCAAGCAGGTAGATGCCGGTAACAAACTCGAAGCGCTTGCGCGGTCATACTGTGAAAATGAGTTGGGGCAAATTGCTTCACCTTTTTGCGTTCGACATGCCAAGTATCCGTTCATGATAGCTTCGCTTGATGGACAGCTCGATGACCGTTCCGTACTGGAAATCAAGAATCTCTCTGAGAAAAAACATTTAGCCATCCTTGAACAAGGTTCAGCTTCGCCGGAATTTAAATATTACTTCTGGCAGGTTCAGCACCAACTATTCGTAACAGGTGCCCCACAAGCTTATCTCGTTTTTTGGTCCGCTAAAGATCAGCCGAAGATTTTCCTCATCAAACCAAACCAAACTGCTTTCAACCGCTTATTTGCTGCATGCAAAGAATTTTGGGAACGTTTAGAGGAAAAGGTCGCTCCGGCTTTTGATAAACAGCAAGACATCCTGCTGATTTCTGATGCTGAAATTTTGGCTCAGACCAGTGAATTTACTGCTCCCGATGACCTCTCTGCTCGTATTGCTGATATCCGCCGTCAAGTTGCGAATGTCCGCGCCAAAGAAGTTGAGTTTGAGGCCGTAAAAGCCCAGCTGTCTGATCTCGAAGAAACGCTTAAGGCGTCTATTCAAGGTCTGGCAATAGGTCTTGGGTTTAATAGTAATGACCCTATTCGCATTGACGGATTTGGTTTTCGCTATCTGGAAAGTAAAGTCAAAGGTCGTACAAACTGGAAAATGATCTCAGAGCGTCTTAATGCTACTGCTGAACAGTATCCTGATTGTGTCACCCAGGAATCGTTACGCTCCACTTTGTCAGTGTATGAATATGACGCCTCCCCTGAGGATAGCGTTTATGTTCCACCTGAAGCCTTCAAACCTATTGTTGCTGAAGGTGATGCACTGCCTGATGTTGCTGATACCGCCTTGTTGTTGTTTTAACTCATACACACCCGACTTCGGTCGGGTTTTTTCTTGTTGACCTTGTGCGCGCAATTGATTATTGTAGCGGTGCGGTACACACCGCCTAACTTCTGGCATCTCGCCCCTAAACACCTAATTTCGGCCATATCGCCCTTCTGAATGCGTTTAATCTCATTCACACGGCACACGCATATCTGTACCAAATTCGATAGCCCGTTGCTTTTTAAGCTGCGGGTTTTTTTATGCGTCGAAAACGGTGTTTCGTTCTCATGCTGAGAACTACAAGTGCCTCCAGTCACTCTACTGGAACTTTGCAATACATTAAATCTCGCCTCTTTCCTGAGGCCTTAAACCTTTTAAATCTATTAATTTCAGGAGTCTCTCCATGTTTATCGTTAATCTGACTGCATATAAAGCATCCGACGCACAACGCGAAATGGGTGTGATTGATGTTGAACGTAACATTTCACAAGTTATTCGTGAAAAGCTCTCGTTCAATGACTGCCCTACTGTTTCGTTAATGCAACAACGTGCCGACGACCTTGCGGATATCGCTTTGCTGCTTTGTTCTCGTCACCAAGCTGAAGGTGTTTTGGTTTATGCCAAAACCTACTTTATGCCTACCCTGATCTCTTCGCTTTCTGAGCGTGGAATCAAGGCGTATGCCACCTATGCACCTAAGTCGATTGTCTGTGAACAAGGACAAATGAGTAGCCGGTACACGCATTCCAATCTGGTTTGCTGTTCTCCTGCCGCTTAATACAACGACTCTTCACTTTTTAAACTCCCTAAATTTTTTAAATCTATCTAAATTAATGAGGTTACTTTCATGACTACTTTTAACACTACTTTATCTGCTGATGCCCTGGTTCGTAACGTTGCTATCTCTCCGGAGCTATTCGGCGTTGTCATTCCAAAGGATTCGACAGTAAAAGTTAAACCGTATGCAGGTTTCGCTCCGGATAACGCATTCAGTGCGGCCATTCCTACCCGAAACAATAACTACGTGTTTGAGCCCTCCCTGCGTGCTTCTGTCTTGATGTGGATTAACTACCCCCAAGGTCAGTCGCTTTGGATTTCTGGTCCAACAGGTTGCGGTAAAACCAGTATTGTCGAGCAAGTTGCTGCACGACTGAACTGGCCTTTGATGAAAACAACGGCTTCACAGGATTTGGACATTAATAGTCTTGTCGGTGGTCTTCGTCTCGTTTGTGACAAAATGACCGGTGATACCCGTACAGACTTCCTTTATGGTCCTCTGGCACTGGCTTACAAGTTTGGCCTTATTTTTCTTTTAGACGAATATGACCAACTAGACCCAAGCTGTGCTAACGCTTTTAACGCTATTTTGGAGGGTGGGAATCTTGTTATTCCTGAAACCAATGAAGTGATCAAAAAGCATCCTAACTTCCGATTTGTCGCTACTGCCAACTCTATCGGCCAGGGTGACTTAACGGGTGTCTACGGTGGTGTAAAGGTATTGAACGTAGCGAACCTTGATCGCTACATGTTCATCAACGCCAACTACATGCCGAAAGACGTTGAAACCTCGTTAATTCAAAAGTTTATTTCTGAAAAGGTTCTTGCCGCTAAGTTAGTTGACGTGGCTAACACCATTCGTAAGTTGTTTGTCGGCAGTGATATCGCTGGTGATTTTAACCAGCCCGCTGATGGCTCTGCTATCAACGTCCCCACTGTTTCGCCAGACACGCGTTTGTCTGTTACTTGCTCTACACGCTCTCTGATTGCTTGGGTTGAACGTTTCTCGCTGATGCAGCAGGCTAAAATGCCTAATGCTCTGCAATTTTCTTTCGACCTGCAAATCGGTAACCGCGCTGGTGCTGATGATAAACGTGCTCTGCACGCCATCCTCAAAGCCATTTTCGGTTAAGCCTCGCTAAAGCCTCTCTGAATATAACTCTCTAAATATCGGCCCATCTTCGGGCCTTTTTAATTTCTTAAATCTATTAAATAAGGTAATTATTATGTCTATCAACACTCCAACTCAAGCTAACAACCAAGTCCTTGAACAACTGATCCTGGTCTCTCTTTCTGATATTTCGGGTATTAGCGGTCGTAAGAAACTGAAGAAAGAAGATTTTGGTGTTGGTGCCGATTTGCCACCGGATGTTATGGTGTCTCTCGGTTCCAAAAAAGTCATTGACCCGAAACTCATTAACCCGTTTGAACGTTTAAAGACTAAAGCTCATAGCTTATGTCAGGGTGTCGGGATTCGCTTTATGGGTGGCTATGCTATCCCTACCGACAAGGTTAATGAACTTATCAGTAGTTTGAATGACGTTAAGCAAGAGTTTTATGCCTACAAAAAAGAGTTTTTGAAAGCCGATTTTAATGGCTGGATCAACTCTTTCGAGGAAAAGTATCGTGCAATCTTATTGCGTGATGCGGCGATTGATATCGGCTATATGGAAGCTCAAATTCAATTTGGGTTTACTGCGATTCATATCACCCCTTACGGCAATGCCATCATTGAAGATGGTTTTGCAGGCCAAGTGAAAAGTTTAGCGGACGAAATCTACGAAGAAGTTTCGTCTATTGCAGAAGGGTATTTGAAGAATTTGAATCCCAATGCAATTTCGCAACACACGTTGAATCCTCTTCGTGTTGCTGTAGGAAAGTTTCGCACGTTATCCTTTATAGACTCCAGTGTTGAAGGTTTGTGTGAGTACATGTCTCAAGTCCTCGATAACTTACCTTTGACAGGTAAAATTACCGGTAAAGACTACAACGATGCATTGTCTCTTCTTAATAACCTGCGTGACCCGCATGCTGCTAAGTCCTTCGTTTCGTTGTTTTCAAATCCGCAAGCTGCTTCTGGTTTGGATGCCTCATTGGTTGCTGTCGATTCTTTTGAATTGCCATCTACCGATTTGGTTTCTCCACCAGCGCAAACGGTTTTGGAACAAGCCCCTGCTCCTGCTGAAGTGGTTACACACACTAACGCATTTGCAGTCGCTGAAACGATTGATGATAACTTCCTGGCTGATCTGCCAACTGACCTGCCACCGGCTGGCCCTGTTGCTGATCCCATTGTTTCAGAGGCTAATACACCGGCTTCTGTTGAAGTTGCCCCGGCTGCTGAGTCAATCGAAGTTGTTGATGACAGCGCGATGCTTGGCTCGTTTATCGACCCAACTGCTGAGCCTGTAAATCTGAACGCTCCGGCTTCCGAAACACTCGATACTGTGGTGTTTGCTGATGTCGATTCAGATGATGACGGTATTATGTTGTTCTAAATTCTAAGGCCCCTTCGAGGGCCTTTTTTAATTCCTTAATTCTGGACAGTTTCTAGTCCCTTTAAATCTATTAAATCTATTGTGAGGTAAGTATGGGTATTTATAACTCGCTGCCTATCGTTGCACGCGCCCTGAGTGATCAGTTTGGTGTAAAAGTTACGGTTGGTGGTTCTACGGCTTATGCCTCTCAGCAAGGTACTTCATTCACTATCAACATTCCTTTTTATAAAGATGCTGAAGAGTTGTCTGACGTCCTTCTGGGTTATTTGGTTCACGAAGCAGCTCATGTCAAATACACAGAGTTTCCTATTCTGGTAGAAGGCATTCCTGCTCGCGCCAAACAAGGCTACAACCCAAGTGTGCTTCATCAGCTGGTAAACATAACCGAAGACCTTCGTATTGAACGTGCGATTGGACGTCGTTTCCCTGGTGTACCTTCATATCTCAAAGCGTTAAATCACTTTGTTTTTAATGAAGATGCGCAACCAACTGATGATCCTGCTGTAGCGTTTCTCAACGGTTTGCTGCTATGTGGTTTCAAACGTTATCACGCGCTGAACATTCCTGTTGAGCAAGCCCAAGCAGACTTCATTCGCTTGTTCGGACAAAACATGTTTGACACCGCGATGGACCTTCTCGGTTTGGCGATTAACGCGCCATCAATTGCTGACTGTCTGGATATTTCCTGTCGTCTGTACGATCTCGCAGTAGATGCTTTTAACGAAAATCAACAAGACCAACAAGATCAGCCTTCTGGAACTGATGACGACTCTTCGTCTGAACCAAGCAGTGATAACTCACAGCCTGGCGATGACAATGGGAGTCCAGATTCCGAAGCTGATGCTGACGGTAATTCTTCAGGCGACCAATCGTCTCAAGGATCAGCTGATCAGCCTGGTGATGAACCTGATAATGATGACAACTCGGCTTCTGGCGGAGATGATTCCTCAGGTGATTCAACCAGCTCTTCATCTTCTAAAACAGCCAACTCAGACCCTTTTGCCAATATCACTGACGATGACCTCCAAGTGGTTATTAAAGGTGCTGGTGAGCGTTTGAATGACTGTGTTGAAGATACTGTTCCTCCAAGTGAGCGCACTCCTGCCGCCACCCCGTTCGGCATTGCTCCTGCTAAGCGTCATGCAACGTCTGAAGCTTCGGTTCTCCGAGGTGTTCAGGCTGCGTCTGGCCTTCGTCAGTCAATGCATGGGCTTCTTCAGGGTATGCAGCAAATTCGTCGTACACATAAAGAAACTGGTCGTGTTTTGGATACGCGTCGGCTGACTTCGGCTCTTCTAGGAGAAAACAAGTTATTCCGTCATAAATCCAAAGCTGTTGAGTTCAACTCTGCCTTTACTGTTCTGCTTGATTCAAGTAGTTCCTTGGGTTCTGACATGGTTGAAGCGGAAGCTGCTGTTGTCTCCTTGCTCTTTGCATTGGATGGCATCAAAGGTGTTTCGACTTCGGCCTATCATTTCCCGCATGCAACCACAAACAATGTTGGCTTGCTAAAAGCGCGTGAACAAAGCTTCCGGGCTGCGGTTAACGCAAAACAATTCGGTATTAGCGCAAATGGTTGCACGCCACTGGAACAAGCTTTATGGCCTGCGTTCAGTGATTTGCTAAACGCGCGTGCTGATCGCCATGTCATGGTTGTGGTCACTGATGGCAAGCCCGATAACTCGGGACCTGTTGTTCAGATGGTCAAGGACGCGAAAAAAGAAGGTGTGATTGTAATTGGTATTGGCTTCGGCGGTGCCAATGAAAACGTTATGACTTCTCTATTCGATGACACTGGTGTTGCTGTTGGTTCTGTCTCTGCCCTTCGCGGAAAACTTCTTGAGGTCTCCCGCAAAGCTTTAACTCGTTAATTTTATAACTTTCCTAAACCAACCCTAAGCCTCCTGCCTTGCATGGGGCCGGGTTTTTAATTCCTAAATTTATTTTAAATCTATTAAAGGTGATCGAAATGACTATGTCCAAAAAAGCAATTGCTCATGAAAATCAGTTGTCCTTCAACGACCTGTTTGAAGCTGACGACCGGACTTATGAAGCTATTTGCGCTGCCAAAGATGACAGTTATCAACTGCGTTATTCGCAACAGATGGCTTACGAAATTATCCGTGATTCTCTGTACATAATGACTGCTCCCAGAAGTAACATCGAACAGCGTATTGATGAAATTCTCTGGTTCTTTTCTGATAAAAATCAGTCAGACCTTTGCTCTTTCACAAGCTGCTGTTTCTTTGCCAAACTGGATCCCTATGAGACTCGTATGAGTGTTCTGCACCGCTGGAAGCATGATTTGGCTGAACAAGATCGTTTGATTCAGTCCAACCATTACGATGCGCCATCCAATATGGATTTCGTTGATTCACAGCGTCGCGGTTTCGAAAAATACAAGAAAGCGTTCTATCACTACTACCCTGCTGAAGCTGCTCGGAAGTGTGCATAACTGCTTAAAGAATAACGCTGACATTTGTCAGCGTTTTACTTTCTCTTGGAGATATTCATCATGGCTAAATATATTAATTTTGATACTTCTGTCGTGGAGCCACAAAACGGCTTTACCGTTAAAATGATTGATGACCTCATTGGTTACGTGCATGACAATTCACCAAGGCGTAGTGTTAGTCTGTTTGAAACCCTGCCTGTTTTTGAAGAGTCTTTCGTGATCAATACGTACCATCCAATGGCCCCAGATTCATTGGAAATACACTTTTTCCGTGATGAAGCGGGTAATTGGTGGCCGTACATGACCGTTGACGCACTGTGTTTAGTAAATACGTTAACAAATTACGGCTATAGTTTGATGGACTCCGAGGGTTAAGCCATGCTGATACCTTACGTGTCTTTCACGTCAAACAAACGGTCATTTTTAATCCGTGAAACCTCAATAGCTCAGTCCTGGCCTGATAGTCGCCACGCTGACGTTGAGACATTTGTGCTCTCTACTGGCAAAGTGCTTCGCGCCACCGACATTAAACGTTTTAACTTCATAGATATCGCTGCACATGAGGAACCTATTCCCGTCGCAGTAAACGATAATATTAACTTCTGAAAAGCAAAGGCCCCTTCGTGGGTCTTTCGTTTTGGTGAACTGTATGAGTGCTTGTGCATTGATTGAATACAATAACGCCTCCGCAAAACTGCGTGGCGTTGTCGTTCCCGGTGATGAGGCTTGTGTTAAATATGCTTTATCACGTTGGGCTGTGATTGCATTTCGTATCCGCAATACAGACGACAAATTCACCCGCATACCGGTTGAGGATTGGATTGAAGGTATTCAGGCAACTGTTAGCCCTTCCCCTGCTCGCGAACGCATCTTGGCCGCTTTGGCCCGTTGCAAACCCGGTATTTTTTAACTTCCTAAATTCATAAATCTATTAAAGAGGTACGTATGTCTCATTCTGTTGAATTGAGCATTTACGGTTTCGTATCTGAGAATATGCCCCTTTGGCCTACTTCTGATGTTCAAGAACAAGCTGATTTGGCGTTAATTCATTCCGATATGCTGACTGTGAAGCTGCTTAATGATCGTGGACTTGGCATTGCCAATACTGCGTTTGGTGTTAACCAAAACGAATCCCAGGTGTTAAAGCTGGCGACGCGTTTTGCGTATTGTTGTGCATGTGGCCGTTTCTCCGACCAAAGCCTTGACCTTCTCAAAAAAGAGATAGTCATGCTTGGCCGAGAATTGTGTTCCAAGTTCTTCGACTCAACGATGGCTGAGGCTATTCGTTTCGTGGCACATGAGCCCGAGTTCATGAAAGAACAAAGTGTTTGGTGATCATAACTATCATTTTTATCTACAGGAGTATTACTCATGCGTTACGTTACCTCTGATAATCGCTACACCACTACCTTCCCAATCGCTGTTCGCAACATCCTGCTGGAAATTGTGCCCGTTGATGAAGAAGATTATTCGCGCGGTTCTGATTTGCGCGATTATCAAGGAGTGGTTATTAATGAAGAAACCTATATCGACATCAATCATCGCTTTGCTGATTTAGAAGGCGAAGTTCGGACGTTGCTTGCGATGAACCGAATTGGTGTGGGTACGCAATCTTACAATGACCCTGACTGTCCGTCTCTGAGTATTAATCAAGCATTATTGATTAACCTGGCGTTGGATTTGAACGGTGTCATACATACTAGCCTGTACCTGGAATTGTTTAAGAAAAACATATTCTGCGCACAGATGTTGGTGAGTATTGTGGAGATGGCTGAAGCTGTTTTATCTGATGATGAAGAGCAGAACGTTTTCAAAGACACGCTCTTTGGTGGTGTCTACTCTCGTTTCAGTAATGGATTAAAAGCACGCCTGTTTCAGTGATTGCTTTTTTATGCCCTCAAACTCCCTTCTTGGTGATGTATGAAAAATTTACTTAAATTCCTTCCGCTGATTCCTGCGTTTATCATTGCTGCTGCAACTGTGTTTTTCGGTTTTGATGTTATGACAATGGTGGTTGTTCTTGTCACCTTGTCTGTCATTGCTGCTGGTTGTGTTGCTCTGGCCGTATATTTCATCGTTCTCATCCTTCAAGATGTTTACGGTAAAATCATGAAACAGCGTCAGGCTGTATAACTTTATTTAACTTCCCCTCCGCGCAGTCTCCTGGCTGTGCTTAACTTCCCTCAGTGAGCCTTAAAATGAAACTTAATACCCTTCGCTTCTTCTCTCTTGTTTTCACTGTTGCAATTGCCGTTATTGTGATTGTCTTCGGTGGACATTTTGGACTCAAGATAACAGAGGACTTTGTTATCAAAGTTCTTCTGATTGTCTCGATGCCTATCGCGTTTACACGCGACAAGAGCAAAACGTAATCTCAGCCTAGGGTAACTACCCTAAAACCCTGTCTTCGGACAGGGTTTTTTTTTGCTTTTTTTTACCCTCTATAACCTGTGTTGCATTAATGGACAATGCAAGCTAAGTAAACAAAACGAACATATCAGTCAATTTCAATCAAACCCAGTACCCATGCCGTTTTTGGCCTCGTTTTGCTGCCCTTTTTTGCCGTTTTCCTTATCTGTCTATGACAAAATGACCGCTCATTGATTCATCAGATGAGGGATTTGATGAAACTTCTCGTATGTGCTCACAGCCGCTCGATGCTCATGCCTGTTTTTAAGCTGCCAGCCCTACTTTGCACTGATTCCAATCGACTCAGCTTGCAACGTGAACTTGAACGAAAGTACGGTGGACGCATGACACTCGATGAGGCTTGTAGAGAAATTGGCATTAAGCCCGAAAGCATCATTAAAAAGATCGGGCAACAAAGGTATCGACACTATCAACTGTGCCAACAGCTGGAAAAAGCCAGGGTTTTCAAGGGGAAAAACTCTTTTTTCTGGACTGACAGGATAGCGGCAATTCTTACCAAAGGTAATGAAGATGAAATTCCAAAGTTTCAGTAAAACAGTCATCGCTACCCTGGTATTTGGGGTGCTCTCTGCTCATGCGGTAGCAGAAAGTGGCAAAGATAAACAAAAGGCCACCAGCGGACAGGTAACTGCTGGTGGCACCTCGTTTCTGGATGGGAAAGAGGAAGGTTGGTTCTGGAAAAAGACGCCTCCTGAACCGCCGGAAGAAATGGAACCAGAGCCTACGGTTGCTAAAACGGACAAAGCCGAAGATCAGGACAAGCAAATGCCTGTTCCCGAACCTTCCGTTACGGTTGCTGCTGAAGAGGGACCGGAAGCCTTCACCGTGGCCTGGTACCGGGAAAATGTACAAAAACTGCGTGACCGCGCGATCGACGACCCAACTCAGGAAAATGTTCGCGCCTATTATCTTGCTCAGCGCATCATGTTGGACAAGGCTAGCAGGTTTACTGATATGGCGCGCTTAGTGACGTCTACAGACCCGCTGATTGATGAAAGCAGTCGTCGCTCCACGTCAACCTTCGGCGCTATGGATCAGTCTGCTGAGGCTGAGAAAAACTCGCGGCTGGTCATCAAGGACATTGCCACCCGTGCGGGTGTTTTCTTCTTCTTCCGAGGCGATGATTGCTCCATCTGTGTGAAACAAGCAGCGGTCATGAATACGTTCACTTACATGACAGGCATGAAAGTCATTCCTATCTCGATTGATGGCAAGCCAATGCCTGGAAACATCATGGAAAACTGGCGTGCGGATACTGGTCAAGCTGCTAAGTTGCAGATCACCAATACACCCGCTCTTGCACTGGCTATTCCACCAGAAGCGACACGCATTCTTTCATTCGGCCCTCTCAGTGCCGATCAGTTGATATCCCGCACTATTATGATTGCGCATGACTCGGGGCTTATCACCGACGAGCAGTACAAAAGCACGCTTCCGTACAACGACAATGGGTATATCGACTCAAACATCCTTAAAGACATGCCGGAAGAGTACCTGGAAAACTCGGACGACTTCATCAAATACATTCAGAAAAAATCTGGGTACGCAGTGTCAACCAAGCCGAACAACGGTAGCGGGGGTAAGTAAATTATGGGTACAACGAAAGCGAAAGCTACGGGATTTAAACGCACTATTCTGGCCGTTTCGGTGGCACTTTCAGGGCTGTTCGCATCATCAGCAAACGCTGCGGATATTAGCTCTCAGCTGGACAGTATGTTTGGCTCTATGTCAAACACAACCAGTGCTGGTGACTATCACAGCATCACGCGCGATGGCTATACAGGGGGGGGATTTGTGCTACGCAACAAACTGCGAACACTTACGCCTGTAGCGATTGATCTTCCTTCTGCTTCAGGTGGTTGTGGTGGTATCGACCTTTTCGGTGGTTCTTTTTCATTTATTAACGCCGAGCAGTTTGTTCAGATGCTGCGTAACATCGCTGCTAACGCGGCGGGGCTGGCTTTCCAACTGGCACTGAACGCGATGGACGCCGTTCTGGATAACGCTATTTCAAAAATGCAGGCGGTAATCCAACAGATGAATGATCTGACTGTTAACTCTTGTCAGCTCGCTAAAGGATTATTGGTTGATACTGCTTCAGCGTTTGGTGAAAGCGCGAAAATGTCCGTTTCTTCGCAATTGTCTTCAGACGGTATCACAGACCAGTTCAAAGCCATGTGGGGTAGCGCTGGTGGTGGCGAAGCTCCAGAAAGAACGCAGGATGACGCTGGAAAGCGCAAGCCTTGCGGGGACTATGGTAATTTGATGTGGTGTCTACTTCAAAATGGACAATTTTCATCTCAGTTTGAGGGCTCAGAGCAACAGCAAAAAGAACTCGTGATGTCGCTGACCGGTACTATCATCATAGGTCAAGGTCTGGGCAGAGATAAAGATGGTTCTGCGACTAAATCTGTTATTCGACTGGCCCCTCTAGCTACCTCAACCGTACTCAATTCAGTGATTAATGGTGATCCTGAATTCCAAATGTGGAGTTGTGTAGGTCAAACTGAAACCTGTGAGGGTCCTGTCCAACAGACTATTGGCCTGAATGGCGTGGCAAATACGATCAATAATTTCTTCGTTTACGGTGGGTATCTGTTATCGGCAAATGAAGGGGGGGCGGTCAGCGAAGAGCGTCTTCGCCAAGCGGTTTACTATAACGTGGGAGGGGCTGCAAACAAGGCGACTACCCTTGCGCGCCGTGATCTGAACGCAAGTTATTCGTATGTACGTGATATTGCCCCGGTACTTTCATATTCAGCTGCGTATCAATACCTTAATGATTTGCTAACCGCAGCAGCGACGGGCGCTCGTTATGCTCAGTCAAATGACAATTCAGCTTCGGCATATTATGAAGATGTTTTGAAAATGATTGAGGACGCACGCAAAAATCTGGACATGTCATATTCCACGATGGCCTCACGGTATGGTGGTGAAGTGAAGATCCAAGAATACTTCCAACATTACATGCAATCGCTGCCGCTCACTGAGTTCCAGAGTGAAGGTTCGGTTGATGGCGCTCTCTAAGGGGATAGGAACAAATGACTGAGTGGAACGTCTATACCGTCGGTGATATCGAATTCATGCATAATGTATTCAATGCCATCGCTATGCTCATGAACAGCGGCATGTTTTCTGATTTGTTCCGTATCGCAGCGTTGTTGGGCGTGATCGGAATTGTTATTTCCTCAGCTATTTCAGCGGGGAAAACAATTTCATTCCAGAACATGGCAGTTTGTATCGTCATGTATATGGTGTTTTTCCAGGTCTCTGCCCGCGTCAATATTGAGGATGTGACCTCGGGTCGTTTCCGGGCAGTCGATAATGTTCCTGCTGGACTAGCTGCTTCGGCTTCGATTATTTCAACAGTGGGTTATTCCATCACGGAGAAAATGGAACAGGCATTTTCAACGCCATCCATGACGGAGTACGGTGCGCTTGATCCTCTGGTAGCTTTATCCACTTACTATGATTCTATGAAGAACCCAATGCGTTGGTTTATGGCAAACGAAAAACCGCGTGTGGATTTTGCGCGTAGTGTTCAGAACTACATGAAAACCTGTGTTATGAATGACATTGCGCGCGGGGCAAAGACCTATTCAACACTCTATCGTAGCGCGGAGGGCGTTCAAGGGCTTCGGTCTAATGATGCATTTCAACGGGTTGTTTTGTTTGATGGGCAGATGGTAGGTTGGGACCCTAATACCCCCGATATCAAAGACACTTCGTCCCAGTACACCTGCGCTGAAGCCTATGACAAGTTGAATATGATGCATTCTACTTCTAGTAAAATGCTTTCCGCGGCTTTCCAACGTTCATACAACGCATTAGGACGCGATTGCCAACCAGGTCATGCCTGTACCCAGAACTCAAAAGTACAAGAGGTTATGAACTTTTATAACATCAGTGGTACAACCATGCGTGATTTCCAAATGACCATGATCATGTACCCGTACCTTCGTGACGTGCCTAAATACGGCTATGAAGCCGCCTTCCGTGGTGCGGCAGCGGTCACTCGCGCTCAAACCCAAACCCAACAGGCTTTCCAGTGGGCTTCTTCAGGAGCGTCTTTCCTCTCCTGGATGGCTGCATTTATGCCTATATTCCAAGGATTAATCTACGCGCTCACCCCTTTCATGGCTTTCTTATTCGGGTTAGGGATTATGGGAGTTCGATTGGTCATGAAATACTTCCTTGTGATTATTTGGACTCAGACATGGATGCCACTTGCTGCAATCGTCAATATGTACATACTGGTGCATACCCAGACTAACTTGTCAGTTATCTTCAGAGATCCTGGGCAAGTGTCGTTTGATAAGCTTTATATCATGCTCTATGAAACGCAAAAGAGTATCGGTCTGGCAGGTAACCTCTATGCAATGATCCCTGCTTTAGGGGGGTTCATCGTCTGGGGTAGCTCTGTGGCCTTTAACTCATTAGCAAATTCTGCGGCCGCACCGCATGCGGCAGATACCAAACAGATGGCTCCGGACATTTCAAATGCGCCAGCCATCAGCAACCGAAGCGCCGATGTGAACTATGACCGCTCCAGCGGTACTGTCATGGGTGGGGCATCTTCTGCATTGCCTAAGTTTGACATGAAGCAATCTGCCTCAACCAACCTTGCCAGCGCTAAGCAGAACGTTGAATCAGCCTCTGTAGAACGGTCAGCATCTGAAGGGAGAATGTTCCAAGAAGTTGCATCAAGTATGAGAAACGGCACCCAATCTCAGCAAAGTCAAGATGCGATGCAGGCAGCATTAGGTTCACTAACCTCATCCCAACGTTCATTTGTTCAAGACGTTGCTTCGCGTAACGGGACATCCGAAGCTGAGGCTTTAACAGCCTTAAATATGGGCTCAGTGCAAGGGACTGCTCAAGCTAAAGCGGGTCTGGAGTTTGCAGGATCAGGCGCATCCGTTTCTGGTTCTGCTTCCTTACAGCGTAATGAGTCGGCCACGAAAGGTAAAACCCACACTGCCGACGCCAGTTATTCAAGCAGCGATAACGCCTCAAGCAGTGACGCAATGAGTTCTCAACTTAGCCAAATCAGGTCTCAGTCTTCAATGGCCTATTACAGCAGCATGCAAGCGGCTGGGCAAAGCACTGCGGCAACACAACAATACGCTGAAGCTTATAAAAAGCAGGAATCGGCTCAAAAATCCTATTCTGAAGCGCAGCAGTATTCGATGAGTAGCTCACTGGGCCAGAGTATGAACTCTGCACAGATAGCTCAAGCTATCGGTGGAAACTACGAGGCTCAAGCTGCATTGACTCAAGTGTTGGCAGGTCGCGAAGACTTATCTCAGCGGATTAATGAGGATACTGCACGCCTCTCTTCATTAGGGATGACGCAGGAAGATGCGCATACATTCGCCCAGTTCAGTGCGGCAGCATCAATCGGCCAAGCTGGCGAGGTTGCTAAGTTATCAGGCTTCGTGAGTGGAGGTTCACAACAACCAGAGGTGAGTGCAGAAGCAGCCAGGGCAAATCAGGGGATTGCGAGTAAGGCCGAGCAAGCAGAAGGTCATATTAACAACATTGCAGGCGGTGTTGATGGTAGCTCAAGTTCGACCCAAGGTCAGGCAGCTGCTGGTATCGCCGGTAACTACGCAGAATCTGCCCCTGGTACGGCTCAAGGGCGCGTCATTGATAAACACTTCGATAACAGAAAAATGGTGGATAACCATGAAGCTCGTTCAACTCAAGAGATGAACACCATGAGAGGCAACGCGGCGCGTTACGAGTTGGTGAACAAATCAAACTATGGGATGACCGGGGATGCAATGCCTAAGGTTCAGAGCGCCTTAGACAAGGTCTCAAATGGTATTAAGCCGGGTGGTTTCTCTTATCAGGAAGGTTACGGTCAGGCGCAAGAAATGGCCTCTCAAGTGACTGGTGTTAGCGGTGAAAGAGGCGAAAACGCTAAAAATGCCATTTCTCACTTGTATGGGACAGTCAAAGACAAAGACAATACACCGGAGCAAATGGAATACGCTCGCATTCAAGCCTTCCACGCAGTCACCCTCGCAACAGGTGGTGAATACGTGAACGGCAGACTTGAAGGCGGCGACCAGCAGTTGGCGATGGCGATTATTGGCAAGGTAGAATCCACGAAAAGCAACATGCATCGCACTGATGCTCATGTTGTTAAAGAATCTGTCGAGTCAATCATGTCAGATCACACTAAGAAATAAAGCTAGCAGGTCAATACACAAAAGCCTCCAAATGGAGGCTTTTTTTGTCTGAATCACGTTAGCCGGTAATCAACATGTAGGCGGCTGGGATACTCAGCACCAGCCAGAACATACAAAGTGCAATGTCTCGTTGAACACCGGGCGGTTTTGGTGGTGATTTTTTCGTTCTTACTGGTGTGTTATCGATCACAATGGGAGGTAGATAATCTACGCCGTGCGCGCCGAATGTACTCATTTTCAACTCCAAAATATCAGTTAAAGAAAAGCACCTCGTTTTGCTGCCCTTCTTTCTTGCCCGTATACACCATTGATTTATGCTTGCTCAATGGCGTCTCTATGTGTTGATTCTCTCACACTTCTTTCCAGCGACGAAATTTTCAGTGAAGCGCCTACTACCAATGCCTGCCATCTCTACAAGGTGATTACGAATGATAACCCTTTTTAGGAAAAATTGGTTTTCAAAAGCGGTCTGCACGCTGTTCACGATGAGCCACTTGGGTGTCGCAATGTATGCCCCCTATGCTTACTCGTCGAACTCAACTTCCAGTGCTCAGTCCGCAGTTGAATTCTATAAGTCTCTACCGGGCCTTTCTGCGAATAGCAACGGCACCGTTCAATACGGAAACGGCGAAGCTGTTAATTTAAATAGTGTTTATCCCAGTGAAGGTTCATCCACCTCACTCGATCAACTCAAATCTGTTTACGGGAATGATGGGGAGACTCAGAAGCTTGGTTTTGATACTGGCTCAGCACTGGCGTCAGAATCATCTCTTCGTGGTGAAGCCTATCGTGCGGTTGCAGGCTCAACGAAGACCACGGCTAAAATCAAGATCACAGACTCCATCTTCGACAAGCACAAGGACTTTCTGGCGAACCAAGATAAGTACATGCAGGATCTTGATGACTGCTCGATGACCTCTGAGCTCAATACCGATGGTGTCAAGCAGCACATTCCTGACATGAAAGAATGCACCCGCACCACCAGCGTAAGCGGGACGTATCGCCTAACGCATCCTTACGTCGCAGGGTTCCTGAGTCATAGCTCAGGCTCTGCAAACATCGAAGGCTGCGGTGAGGCCTGCGTCACTCTCTGGGTAGGTCGTGTCGGTGACAACTACTGGGATGGTCGCTGCAAAATATATGAAGAGTACACTGGGGTTCGAGTATATAACCCGCAAGCTATTTCAAGTGCAAAACTGACCTACGCAACTTGGGATGACTACATGCAAATCTACCTGGGTGATAAAAAGGTATTTGCTGGACCCGTTGCTGGCATGAAAGACGCTGGGACTGATGGAAAATATCGTCCTTGGAACTATAAAAAAGGGGAGCTATTCCCGCCGGAAACCGATGGACCTTGTGAGTTGGACACAAGTTGGCGTGTAGATCCGCAAGCAGATGTAACTCAAAACTTCCAAGAAGTCCAAAATGGCGACGAGTTGATCTTCAAAACCCGTGTTTCAGTGTATGGCAATGGTGAGGGTTACGCAAAACTGGAAGTACGTTATGACCCTTCCAAGGCTGTCAGCAAAGATGAATGGATTGCTGATAATCAGGACGGTTTTAATACCTTTTTGGATGCCGTAAATCAAGGTTATTGCCAAAACTACTCGGTGACCTGTAACGAAACAGTCACGCCGGATGCCAACGGCTGCGCGTATATCAATGGGGTTACCGTCTGTGAAAAAGACCTCAAGACGCCCCCTATCGGAGGGCTTTCGCCGTTCTGCCGTAGCGCAACTGTTGTCTCGAACTGTGGTACCGACGCCGGGGTTAACAACTCCTGTAAAGATTTTGATAGCAACAATGCCTGTAACTTCATCAAATCCACCTGTATCACAGGGGCGGCTGGTGGGCAAAGTGGCTGCTGGCAAGCCACAGAAACTTGGGACTGCGGCCAAGATGTCACAGTGCCAAGCACTACACAAACCGAGACGTACCAATGTGCAGGCGCAGTGCAGTGCATTAACGGCACCTGCTTAACGCCTGAATCAGAACCTAGCGGTGACTTCCAAACGGCTGTGGCAATGCTTCAGGCAGCGACTTATGCAGTGAACGAAATGACCTGCGGTGACGAAACCATCAACGTTGACCGTGCCTGTTCGTTGTTTAAAGGCGAAGCGGCCACATGTAAATCAGCGTTAGGTGGTTGGGTCGATTGCTGTAATCAACCGGTTGATGTTAGCTGGATTGAATACCTTCAGCTAACCTACTACACCCTCAAGGTTTCCGATGCCCTTGCAGTTAAAGCCGGTATGTTTGAGCAAGGTAAAGGCTTGTTCGACATGGGATCTGAATTGGCTAATAGTGCAATTGACGCAATCACTAAACCAGCAATGTCAGCATTGGATAGCTTAACTGGTAATGCTGGCTCGGCAGTTGCAGATAAAGTTGCTGACCTTGGTATCGGTCAGGTAATGGATCAGGCTATAGGCACACTGACTAAGCAAGTGGCCCAATGGACCCTTGATACTTTTGGGGCAAGTGTTACCAATGCTATATTCCAGGCTGGGGGCACTGCTGGTGGAACCGCTGTATCGGATGGTGTTTTGGCTTCTTCCGTTGAACTTTCATCTACCATTACTTCTGCTATTTCAGTGGTGGGATATGCATACATGGCTTACCAGATAGCAAATATCCTCGTGAACATTATCTGGGCATGCACGGCTGATGAATTCAAACTGGCAGTGAAAAAGGAAACCAAACTCGCCACCTTCATAGACAGTTGGTGC
This sequence comes from Providencia sp. PROV130, assembly GCF_028482225.1. NCBI lineage: Bacteria > Pseudomonadati > Pseudomonadota > Gammaproteobacteria > Enterobacterales > Morganellaceae > Providencia > Providencia sp. PROV130. Next base: position 102,021 of record NZ_JAMPQC010000025.1, read on the forward strand.
CAGAGTAAGCTCCTTGGTCAATGTATTGAAAAACGGTCCAGTTACTGCACCTTCAACTCACAGATTGGCCGCATCTTCCAAGAGCAGGGGCGAGCTCAATTGGGGATCGGATGGGGGGATAACAAAAATCCTGATTGTCGCGGTTTGACCCTAGAAGAGTTTGGCCGTATCGACTTCTCCAAAGTAGATCTCTCTGAGTGGATTGGTTCCCTCTACTCCGCTGATTTGCTCCCCACTCCAGAGTCTGTAAACCTTGACAGCATTACGGGAAAAGGTAGCATTCTGAACGTTGATGGAACGCGTAAGAACAGTCTCGAACGATTCCAGAGTGGTGTTGATAGTATCGACGTTTACGATCTGAAGGAGAAAGCAGGTGACTCTATTCAAGTAAGGTAGGGACTCTGTAGGTAATAAAAAACCCCGCTGGAATTTTCCTCGCGGGGTTTCTTTTTTTGGCGGAAACGAACTTATTTTTTAAATTCTAATGCCCGGCCATTATGGAATACGTATGGCGCGTGCTCTTGCGAGCCCGGCACAAACAATGCACGCTTAGCACCTAGAGCTACGGAAATCTCCTTCATTAACGCCAGGTTCTCTTTTTTAGCAGCAAGATAGAAGAAGCAAGACGACGCATATCCGGAACGATACTCGCTAGGATTCACTACCGTCGGTGGTTTGGGTAAATACCCGGTGTCTTTAGCTTTGCTCAATGAGAACCATTTCCAGCTTTTATCCTTACCACAAAGTTCGTAATCTTCGAAACCTTCCATCTTTGGAGCAAAAGATTTAAAGACTTTATGCATTTCGGCCTGATCAATTTCTCGATCGCCCCCAGCCCAGGAGCCGAATAAAACAACCCCATCAACATAAGGCTGAGGTCGTTTAGCAGTTAAAAAACCAGTTAATGCAATGAACGGGTCCTTAATAGCAAGCCCCCCAACGAGCTCAGCTGTACCCGCACCAGAGCGTTGGATCTTAGCTACCTCACCAGCTCGTACAGGGGTTTCGAGAGGGAGAATGTTACCGCCATCAACCAGCTTATTATAAATAACGTAATTATCACCAGCATCGTTAATCAAACGCATTTCCATAGAGCGCGCGAACTGCAATGCTTCAGACGGATTCACATCAACCGGCATCGGTTCAGGTTTGGATGCGCAACCGGTCATTACCATCGCCAGGGTGATCAGTGATGCGGTCAAAATCTTTTTCATGTCGAGTACCTTTGGTTTGTAGGATTGCAGGTAAGTAGTTTTTCGTGTTGAGATCATAGTAACCCCGCCTTAACCGCTGACGAAGAAATCTGAGCAAAAAAAATCCCCTATTTTTAAATAAGGGATCTATCGCTATGAATTTGATTTAAATTGAATCTTTCCAAGCGGTTAGCACTTGCTGATGGCTGCATGACGCATCTTTCGTGCAAGGTACTTTAATGGCGGGTTCGAAATTGCCCGGAATAAAATCCCCTGATTGAGGGTAAATCTCTGTCTTCAGTTCTGGGTCGTAGAAAACAAAAGGTGCATACACTTTGTTTACCCCCCATCCCCAGCCAACAGAATCTGGAATGATGTACCCCGCCGTGGAGGAAATGTCTTTCACGATCAGCCGTTTCTTAAACTCGCCAAACTTTGACTTGCAAAGCTCAGGTGAGTCCAGTTTCTGGCACAGATTCACGCGCATATAACCAGGTGCGACCAACTGGCTACCCGGCAACGTTTTAAAAGCACATCCCTGCAAAGCTAATACTGCCAATACCCCAACTAAAATACGCATTTGCATTAATGAGCCTTATCTTCGCAGAACGGGCACTTCTGCTTTTTATTCGAACGATCACCGTCAAAAGGAGTGATGAAGGACATTTTGCAATGTACGCATTTCACCATTCGGATCTCATCAGAACGGAAGTCACGCGCCAGTGTCCAGGCCTCATTTGGATGAAGCATAACATCTGCCGCAATTGTCGGTCTGAAGCGCATATTCAGTTCGCGATAGACTTCAAATGAATCGACGACTTCACTGATATCATCCTGATTGCTAGGGTCTTTGGCGCGACGAAGATAGATGCTCATAAAGTTGGTAGCTTCCAATTTTTTAGGCTGTGAAGCCAAGAAAGTTTCCGAGAGTTTCAAGCGTCCAATTGCCACTTCTTCCTGACCGAACTGTTTTTTCAAATGGTCAATGAGTCGGTCACTGGCATTCAACGACGTGGTGATGATGCGACGTCGGAATCCCAGTTTGACCATCCGCTGTGCCAAAGCAAAAATGTCTTCATCTTTTACGAGTGCGGCTTTCATAGATCTGTGCTCCAATGTTCATAACGTAATTGTAAATAGGCTGGCAAAGTCATGTGCGGGTTATCACTGCCAAAGACTGAGCTCCACTCTCCAGAAGCGAGCTCACGCAGCGAACGAACTGGTTTGATATACAGCTCACCTTTTATGATGGCGTCAATTGTTTGACTGTCATCGAGCCGCTCAATGAAGTTCAACGCTTCATCGGAGCCTAACCAATAAAATGACTCGGCCAGCGTGCCGTTTAGAATTTTCACCCGGATGCTGAACACGAGAAGTGCGAGCCGGAGAATATAGGAGTCATGCCGGACGAAGTTATCCACTTCAGTGAGTTTACGACCAGGCATGTAGTCAACGATGAATACAGGTACGTTGTAAGATTTAACAGATTTTGTCAGCTGAGCTAAAAGGTCTTTGTCTTTTAACACGGAGCGGTCATCTTCAGACAGGACAAACGGACTGCGGAAAAAAGATTGCGCGCGTGTTTCCAGTGAAGCGGCACAGCTTAATAAAGAGATATTTTCATTAACCATTTTCAATCAGCCTCTTCCAGATCCTGAGCACATTCGTACCGTACCAACGCGCTTTTTCACGCAGTGCCGGGTTCGGAGTGTGATAACTACCTATTGCTAAAACGATGTCATCTGGGGAGTTTTTGATAGCGTTGCATAACACTTTCGCACCAACCCGAATGTTAGTGTCTACATCCAGAAGTTCTTCTGGATTGCTGACGTACTTCCCGTTCCAGCGATAGTTGACCTGGGCGATACCGATATCGGTTACTTTAGATGCGGCCATATAGCGCTTAAGCGCACGTTTCGCATCTTCGTAGTTTTTTGGATAGTAGGCACCGTAAACTGCATTATTCAGTGCCCACGGACTTGGGGCGACATAACCGCCGCCACCGGCACGCTGTTTGCTTTCCCATAAAGCAACGGCGTATAAGAGATGTGGATCAAGACCGCATTCTTTCTTGGCATGTTTTTCCCATGCCGTTCCTCGCAAATCAACCACACCAGCTTGTGCTGGAAGTATTTGAGATGAGAGGATTACTGCTGCCACACTGGCGCTTAACAGTAATTTACCCATTTTGTTTACCCCTAACCCAACAGAGTGGCTTAGCCTAAGCGGAACCGTTTACGCGGTAACGCGGGCTCTGTTTGGATCGATTTTTCAGCGTTTACATCGGTATCCCTCACAGTGGATTGAGCGCCCACTGATACCGACAATGTATTTTCGCTTCCTGCCTCGCTCTTCATCAGCACCGCCCCACACGGCTCCGAAGACTCAATAATGCTTCCTGGTATATTGGATACTGCTTTTACTGCTTGTGATACCAACGGCTGAGCTACTTGCTGTTTTGCTAACTCAGGTTGGTTTTCAGAATAAGACGATTGTAGACCGGTCCCCACCGGCGACGAAATATTCTGCCCTTTTTCTTCTCCTTTTTCCAATTTTTGTGAGCGCGGCTTCTCGCTAACCTTTCCTTTCTTGTAGATTTTGGGCGCAGCTTCGCGCCCTAACCCTTCAAGATAAGCCCTGTTCGCCAGGGCTACCAGTGCGCTACTTCTTTTGCCCGGCGGACAGGAGTCAAGGTACGCAGCGAGCTCAGGACAAAGAATGTCATTAATCGTCACCCGTAACTGCATGGCGCATCCTTATCCTTTATTCGTCACCGTAAATGACAGTGTCAACGCCGTAGTTCCAGAAGCCAATTGCGTTGCTGGCTACCGGATTGGGGCTTGTAACAACGCGGGCATTCTGGAAGGCTTCCCGCACAGCCAATTCATAATAAGGAGCGCCACCCCCGGCTGTGACAATGATGTGAATTGCGCCCAACGAGCGGACATTTTTGCGTAGCTCTTTCACCACGCCACCCGCGATCTGCGGAATAACTTTGCTTAGCAGTGGCTTGATTTCAATGTGGCGCGCCCCATTAAAGAATGTTGGCGCATCTTTACGCAGTGCGATTTCGACCATTTCCGGCAGGTCATCCCGACGCTCATGCGGGTTTTCTTCATTGAGCGTGCGCACAATCCCTTCAATGATCGTACTGGTCGCTTTCAGTGAAGAACCACTGGAGCTCATCACACGGCTACCGTTGCTGAAAGCCACATAATCCATAGAGAAAAAACCAGGGTCGATGACCAAAATATTGGACTCAGACAGTTCATCCTCACTGATAAAGCCTTCGCGATTAGCAACATCGTTAATAACACCAACGCCTTGTGGGATCACCATCACTTGCTTGACGGTTACTTTCGTGGTCGGATTAATCGCGAACGTTCCCGTTAATCTGGCGACCAACTTGGAGCGTTCGTTATCATCACTGGCGAGCCTTACTGGCAAACCGGTTACCAACAGGTCAATGGTATTCCCAACTTGTTCGGCAATTTTCGCCAGCGCGCCAAAGTACAGCGCCAAGTACATTTCCGTGGTGTGATAACTGTCATGCAGTTCACGCCCGTCCGGACGATCTGTGAATGCACGCCACATGTTCCCGTTCGGGTAGACGGTGACTTCATGATCACGGTTGCGCTTCACCAAATTCACGTCTTCCTCTTCCTCCGTGGTGGCATATGCCGGGAAAATTGAGACGTCTGGCACAGAAGCAAAAGCATCGCCAGTCGCAATTTTGACGTTGCTGTAACCAATATCCACACCACATACGACCGCGTTTTTCTTACTCATTTGTTAACCTTTTATTAACATAACAACAATTTGCGACACCCTTCTGTCCCCCCTCATCCTTGCCCTTTCATTCTGTAGGCAAGGTGAAACAGTTGTGATGTCACCCCGAAAAATTCGTTCGCCCCGAGACAATCGGAGCACATCATAGCCATTCAAAAAATACAAAACACCCTTTTTTATCGACAAAACGGGGACAAAAAAGGCCATAATTCACGGCTATTTTTGGCCGTGATTAATGGCTAGATTTAGCCCTCATTTAAGGCCTGATTTGTCCCTGATTTGTGGCTAGATATAGCCGTAAATCAGGGCTGTCGATTCATGATGAAACCTTGTTTTTAATGCACATTACCCTTTGGTTTTATCATGAGCATCTCCGCTGACGAAATTACCTAACCCAAATAAAGGTCATAATTTCACCAATTAGACCAAAATATTTTTAACAGCCAACTCTGACTATCCCACCTCTTTTATGTCGATTTTCTGACCATTTAGAGGATGGGCTGGGTGGGATTAATTTGGTTGCAAATCAGAAAAGCACCCCATTTTGAGGACAAAAAAACTTGATGGGAAGTGTTGTTTTGGTGCTTAGTGTGCCTGGTGATTAGAAAACGGAACGACTTTTAAACTCTGATGCCTTTCTTTTCGCCATGAGAGTGCTAATCACGGGAAATGCCACAAGATAACTCTGATGCCATATTATATACGGGGTTGACTCAAAGGCAGTGAACAGGTCTCTTCAGAGCCCGAAATGACGTCTATTTGCAAAAAGGTATTTTCATGCGTCAACTCGACAACTCTGATGCCTTTCTTTTCGCCATGAGAGTGCAAAAAAAGAGAAAGAGTCCATGAGATCACTAAGGCGGCGTAATAATATTACTGCTTTTTTGGTAAAACTGACTTTTTGAGTCGATTTTGGGTGTTTTTGCTTTAGCCGGAAGAGATCTCATGTGGGGTAATAATAGGGGTTCCGTTTTTTTGAACCTTTTTGAATTTTTAATGTGAGGGTAACTCGATGGATGTGGAAAGCTACATCAAGCATCTGGAGGAAAGCGTCAAAGCCCTGGACAGATCGGCGGATGTTTTGACTGCCGAAGCTACAACGCTGAGAGAAGATTTTTGGAAGCTGGCGACCGCTGGTGGTGAAAAAGCGCATTACTCATTCAACGTTGTTAAGCAGGGGCCATCTGTTCGGATCCGCTGGGCAAGGATGACTCCATTGCGAAAAGCAGGTGGGGAAGTTGCAAGGGTGGTTCCGAAATATTTGAAGGTGAACAAGGGGGAAAGTTATCCTGCGAAAGTTTTCACGGATGCAACACCCCGTGAATTGACCCTCATTGTGACCTACGAACCGCAGCTTAGTTTGATCCGTTCTGAGATGAAAAAGAACCGAGCAATTAGGCAGCTGTTATCTCGACGGATAACGGAGAGCAGGAAGCAGCTTTAGCGTGGGGCTTTAGTTGTGTAAACAAAACGACCGGTATGGTTTAATTTAACTTTAGAGGGCTATTGAGAATGTCTCACGAAAACGTTAACAAGAATGCAACAACAGCAATCGGTGAGGTCTGTGCAAATTTCACCCGTAACCTGGGCACTAAGCACGAAGAGTTGCTTTGGGGGGTTAAGGCGTCTCGTGACATTCTAACCGGTACTGTGGAAACCGTTAATGCTATCGCGGGTCACAAGAAAGTCGCGGCAGTGAAAGTTCTTGCTCAGGCAGATAACGATCTGGCTGCACTGGAAGTCTTTGCGAAGGGGTTACAGCGCAACACTCTGGTATATATCCCTCATGCTGATGATTGGGATCAGGATGTGCTCTTGAAGGTGATGGCACTATTCGGGGCGCGTCAGTCGAAATGCATGCTGGGTTTCTCTGAGCCTTCACGCTTGTGCTTCGGGATCTACATGTTCCTGGTCAGTTATCAGGTTGATGCTGAGTACAACGTCTCGCGCTGGTCTCTCAATATGAGTGCGCCAATTCACGAGCTTGCTTCCCTGAGCTGATTTAACACATCGCCTTAGTCAATCTGAAACCGGGCAACGTCCCGGTTTTTTTGCACCCAAATATAACCACGTCACCTTCTGTTAAGTGAGCCTTCAGGCGATCAGTTAGTGAGCCTTTAGGCGACCCTCGGGCTTTCAGTGGGCACTTTGGTATCAGGAAGGATTTCGGGATAACAGGGTTTGTTTTTTGCGGGGAGTGTTAGCGATCGGGATAGGTGGGAAGGTAAACGAAACGAGAAGGCACGTATTTGTTTTGGTTTTGTATCACGGATGGTGGGTGTGATGGGTAAACAAAGGGAGAATGCGGTCATGATTTGTTGTTTTGTTTTTGTTGTTTTGTGTGTGGATATTGAGGTCGATAGATTGGGTGGGAAAGATTACAGGGCTTGAGTCAAACACTTCGCGGGTCGCGGATGGTGGGTTCAGTATGATGTTGAGATGAGCGGGATGTCTCGAAGGAATTTCCTCCGGGGGTTTTTGTGGATTTTGTTTTTCCGCTGGGGGTGTTGGTGTTTTTGGCGGTTTTTTCCTCTGGGGGTGTTGGCGGTTTTTGCGTTTTTTCCCTCTGGGGGTGTTTAGCGATGTGGTTTTGAGACCGTCCCAAAACGGGCGCAAAACGAGGTGGAAAACCTTTGCCTGAATATTTCCGCTGCCATATTCTGCATTTTGAATTTCCCGGCACCTGTTTGCGTTGTGTAATCCGCCAGCTTTGGTTGGGAGGTCTCTCAGGGTGGGTACAGGATGAAGGTTCTCCGCACCTCTCGGGAGTCTATCATGCTGTTGACTCCCCAGATTTCACGTAGCGCTACCAGGGGGGGAAGGTAACCGACAGTTGGGTGATCTGCTGAGGTTGGATAAAACGGCATCCAGTCTTTTGTTGTGAATGCATCGCCTGTGTAGTTTGTCATCAAGATAATCGCTTTTGTTATCCGTGGGGGATGGCTTAGGCGTGGTGCGATCGGATCTGCTGGTCGCAATTTCAAAACAAGGGGGTAAGTGTGAGTATCGAAACGACGAAGGCACCGATCGAGTCGGGCATGTTTGGAAGTTCAATCCCGGCCCCTGGGTCACTGTACTGGTTTAACGTCTCGTTGCTGTTTTTGGTTGTGGCGGGTATGAATGCTCTGGCTGACGGAGCTTTTCCGAGCCTGTTTATTTGTTTCGCTTTGTTTGGTTGTGCTGTTTATGGTTGGCTCCAGCCATTGGCGAACGGAGAGCGCCGGTTGGTATCCGTACCTGGTTTCTTGTTTTACTCAGGTTTCATGTGGGCGTTCATGAACATCCAGCAACATGTGTTGCATGAGCCAATTGGGTTTACTGGAACGATGTGCGTTGTGTTGAGTTCGTTCGTTGGTTTTTACTTGGGTCGCTATATGCGGATCGGGCGGTTTTCGCTGACACCTCCGGCCGCTGAATAACGCGAACGCTATTCAGGAATTGAAACCGCCTTCGAATGGGCGGTTTTTTATTTTGGGAACCGTGAACTGGAAAAGAACTTGTTGTTATCCAGTGAGGGGTTGGCCGAGAGAATCGCTGGCAAGTTCAACCGATCCCTCTTTGTCGGGGAAATGCTGGTGGTAGGATTGTCCACAGGTTGAAATTCAACATTGGAGAAGCGAATGGAATTAGTAGGTAAAGTCAAAACGGCGAGTGGTTATGCGAGTGCATCGGTAGAGGCGGCTTTCAATCGTGTGGTTCACGGTGAGCTGGTTGAGTTTTTGGTAACCCGGTCAATGGAAGACCAGCACCTGGTTGTAACTCATAAGGCTTCGGGGCGGATGGTTTGCCCGATTGACTTCCTGGCAACGGCATTGGAGGGGGCCGAGTCAGCAGGACGTAAAGCGCTGGACGCGTTCCTGTTCAACGTGGGTGAGCGGCGATTTATTGATGCGGTAGGCCGTTCGGTAGCATAGGGATTGATGTTGTTAACAGGATCGGAAAAGGATCCGGATCCCCTCTCATTGTCTCTCTGAGCCTCTCAGGGCGATTTTTACGTTCAAATCGGAGTAGGATTACATGGGAATCAATAAAACGTCTCTGAGGCCTTCTGAGGCGTTTTTAGCGATTCGAAGTATCGGTTGGATCTGAGGGTGGTGAAATGCCTGGTTGTATTCATGCAGTACAGAGCGGGAAGAGGATAGAGTCCACCAGCGCTAAGGGCACAATGCTGGAGCGATTGGAATCGGTGGGTATCGCAGTTGAGTATCAGTGCCGGGAAGGTTACTGCGGATCGTGTCGGATTAGGCTACTGGCTGGTGAAGTTGAGTATCTGGCTAAGCCTTTGGCGTTCGTTAATCCAGGCGAAGTGTTGCCTTGCTGTTGTCGCCCGATGGGTGATGTGACGCTGGATATCTGATCGGCTTCGTTTTATGCTCGACGGGCCGATTCGACACTCTGCATTATCAGCTATTCATACTGGGTATGATTAGGTTATTAGGTCTGTCAATTCAGTCTATTCATATCCGGTATGATTAAGCGCCACCAGCAACGGTGGTGTTTTTGTTTCTGACATTTTGCATGCGAATTTCCCGTTATCCCTTCGCCCAAAAAGACCTTTTTTGTGTCCATTTGCTATTCGTCAGCCAAATACCCCGTGATAGTTTGGGGTCATGTTAATCAATCACGGAGTTACCGGTATGGCACTTTATCAACCTCATCAGGTCTTGCTGGCATTTAGCGATGACTGTTTCAGTACCGTTCGGGGCGCATTGCGTCCATACATCATGATGGCAGTTGTGTTGATTGAACTGGCGCTGGTGGTTTGGATCCATGATGGCAGCGATCACCTTTCGGTAACGTCCTTCCCGGCATTGGCCTTCTCTCTCATCAGTAGTGGAGTTCTGGTTTATGCCCTTCACATACTACGGGTTAAACGGCGGGCTAATTACCGGGACTATCTCTCATCCGTACCGGCGGAGCTCATCACGTTGAACGCGAAAAAGATGGATGCCGTTACCCGCAAAGAGATTGCCGATTGGCAGGATAACCAAAAGGTGACCCTATGACTTTCCTGAAAAGATTGGAAAACCATAAGGCATTCCTCGCCAGCGTCTCCCTCATCATCGCTACCCTGATCGGCGCGACAACTTTTGAGGTGGTGAACCGTCCAGCTGTTTTCATGTTGACTGCCATGCCAGCGGTGAACGCCTCAGTATTGGTTCCGTCACGGATGGGGCCAGGGCTCTTTTTGCTTATGCCGTGTGTGGTGCAAGTTTCTACCGCAGGTATTGTGTGGTGTTTTACCTCGCAGGGCTGGACGGACTCGCTGGGGATTGGAGCTTTACTCATCGTGGCCTACGTCGTGATGACACCCCAAAACCAGGACGATAAGTTTGCTGGGAAATCCTGTGGAGGCTCTCAGTGATGTTTCTAAACGCGTTTCGTGAAGATTGGCGTGACGTGTTGTTACTGGTGGTTGTCTTCGCCATTGCGCTGATCGGTTCAAAATTACCTTGGGTGGGTTCGCTGTTCGGTTCCTTCGTGCTGATCGCGCCACCAGCAATTGCGGTCATGGTGATGAAGGTGAAGCGAGGACTATCCTTCGTACTGGCTCCAGCGCTCTGTCTTGTGGCCGAGTCGTTACTTGCCTATCTGGTTACGCCTTATAGCTGGTCGGGGAGTTCGCAGGTCGGGATCATCTCGCTACCGTTCTGTGGGATGGTGTATTTGTTCTGGGATGATCTGTGAGGGATTTGAAATGCAAGTAACGCAACAGCAGGCCGAACTTATGCAGCACGCGCTGGGTATCCATGTGAACAACAGCGTTAGCAGCCGGAACTATTTTCTCGCCAGTGGTAGCGATGAAGAAATTTGGTCTGTGCTGGTGGGCGCAGGTTTCGCTACCAGCCAACCTGCACCGAAATGGATGGGTGGCGGTACCTTGTTCACGGTAACTGAGGCAGGTAAAGCGATCGCCTTGGCTATGTTACCGAAACCCAGAAAGGTGAAGCGCAATAATCACTACCTTCAGTACCTGAATGCGGATTGTGGTGACACCTTCAGTGAGTTCCTGCTGGGTCGTCGCGCTCCCCTGGTTGAGCGTCGAACCCACGGCGATAGTTACCAATATCGGATGTACCGTGAAAAGTATTGCGAATACTACTCGTATCTGGGTCGTGATGTGGAAGGCGATTGGTGCCCTACCCAGAAAGCGGCCAAGGCCAGTTACAAGCTGGCATTAAAATCAGCGCGCGATAAGCGCAAGCAAAATCGGAGAGAAGATGACACTGCCGCATTACACTAAAGAGCAACTCAAAGCCCTTCAGGCTGACACGTCCGGTAATCTGACCGTGTTGGAGCGATCGCTGGTGGCGCAGCTATTGGCAACGATGCGCGTACCCGTAAAGCAAGGCCTCGTTCCTGATTGGATCCTGACTCATAGCGGTAAGCGATTTTCCTTCCAGGATATCGACCCGGAGACAATCGACATTGAGGACATTGCCACGGCGCTGTCCAATATCTGCCGTTTCACGGGTCATCTGGATCAGCATTACAGTGTGGCGCAACACTGCGTGCTCATTAGCCATTTGGTTGAACCGCATCTTGCGTTCGAAGCATTGATGCATGATGCCAGCGAAGCGTATTGCGGTGACGTTAGCAGCCCACTTAAGGCGCGGTTACCGGATTATCGAGAAATCGAAGGCCGTGTCGATCGCGCTATCCGAGCAAAGTACGGATTACCGCTGGTGGAGACGCCGGAAGTCAAGGTCGCCGATCTGCGGATGCTCGCCAGCGAGATGGGGATGTTTGGCCGTCATAATGCTCAGGCGGTTCCAGATCCCGATAAGTATCCACCAGCGGATATTATGGGGTTACGACTTCTTCCGGCGGAGGAAGCCCGCGCTGCTTTCCTTCAGCGATTCGAATTGCTTTACCCTGGAGAATAACCTCCAAAATATAGAGCCGTAGTATACCGAAATGATATACTTCGGCCTATTAAAATCCCAAGAGGTTAATATCCAATGAAAAAATCACTTGTTTTATTGTCTCTGGCCTTTGCGTTACCTGCGCTGGCTCAGGTTGAGTTGCCAGCGACCGAAGGGGAATTCCCAAAGATGCACCTGAACAAAGAGAATGAGCAGATCGCTCGCAAGGTTGCATTTGATTATCTTGCGAACGCAAAGATTTTCATTTCCCAGGGTACGGTGTCTAAAGACACGTTAACCTATGAAGCTATCATTGCAGACCAGCGCTGTACCATTGAGATGGAATTAGATGCCTTTCCGACTCAGCGCTGGCTCGTCAAAAAACTCGACTGCAAGAACTGAAACCCGCCACATCATCATTATCGGCAGACCTCAACATGATGAGGTTTGCCGTCAATATTTCGCATTCAAAATGTCACTCTAATTTTTGTCACCCTTTTGGCTTCGTCAGCTGTTGAGGTCATGGTTAACTATTCATACAAAAATAATTAACACATGGAGTAATAATGCTAAATCTCATTGCCCGCCTGGCGGAAAGTGGTCATCAAGTCTGGTTTGGTGAAAGTGACACTGTGACGGTAACGCGTGTGAATGGTGATTCACGCGATGTGGTCGAGAGTATCGTCGCCACCGATCCGGCTGCTGTCCTGAATCTGCTATCCCGGTATGGGGCCAACGTTAAGGCCGCAGATGACAAACTGATAATCTGGCGTGACGAGAACGGCGATGATTGGGCTTGCGATCGCGGCAATCTCTATCGCGGTATCCGTGACAACTATGGCGTTCGTTGGGAAGTGAAACTGATTCATGGCATCACTATCCATTCCCCATTCGATGCTGTATTCTGGTTTGCACTGCCTTGGGCGTCCAGCGTTGAAGTGAATGTCCATTTCTCGATCGGTAATACGCTGGTAGTTTCAGCTCCGGCCTATATCACCTTAAACGGTCAACTGGACAAAGATCAGGTTATGGCCTGGGTGAAACTCTCCGGCATGCAAAATGCCACCAGCATTTCCGAACGGTAATATGACTTCTTAACTGCGGGGGGGGAACTCCCCCATTCTGTTCCGCCCTCCCCTCTCAAAAAAATATCTTTTTTTCTTCGATTCGCTTCGTCAGCGGTTAACCGTGGGTGATACTGTTTTCAAGAGCGGTAAACAAAACGAATAATATTAATCGAGGCCAATGCCATGAGCACCACTAATCAAATCACAAAACGTCCGAATCAGGCTCCGGCCCAATTCATGCGTATCGCAAACGAATCTGACCTTTTCAAAAAAGGTCGCACGCTGTGGTATCACTACAGCAGCAGCTTCGGGTATGAGCGTGAGCTGGTTCGTTCTAATACCCAGCGCCTGGCTCAAGGCTGCGGTCTTCCAGTCTCGTTCGTTGAGCGTGCCATCAACCATTATCTGACTCACTAACCCACCAGCGAAAGGATAAAGCCATGAGCGCTATCAACGGAACGTATTGGGTCAAGAACGGGCACACCTTTGGTTATACCTTCCCTGAGCAACCAAACATCTTGGGTGTTCTGGCAAGCAAACCGCAATTGGGCGCTTGCCTGTCTATGGAGCCGCAGCTGATCACACCATCGGATGATATGCGCAAAGCGACTGTGCAGGACTTCGACTTCTTCCGTGTTGTCGTCCCTTCGGACTTCAAACCTGAATAACTGACTGGCACCGACTGAGGTGCCCTTACTGGGATATACCGCAATGAGCGAGAACGAACTGAAGCAACTGATCGCAATGCTGCTTGAAGATGCCAAGCGTATTCAGCAAATCGAACCCAATGCCGGAACTGCCGCACGAATTAACGCGGCCAAGAAAGCGCTTGCCTCTGGTGTCTTTGATGCACTGTTAATGCTGGTGGCATCCACCTACCGCTTGGCAATTGCCGAGGCCGGTTTCGAATATACGGTTGGTGCCGATGGCTCCTTGCTCGTCAGGGATCCTGTCCAATGCAGTAACGGTGCCTTCAAGTGGGTGGAGCACAACATCGTTAAGCTGAGCAGTAACGATGAGGCGTCCAAATTTCTTCTCGAGCGGTGTTAGGGGGTAGGCATGTTTCCTCAGGGCATAGAAGTACGAGCGCACCGTTACACTCAGGCGGGTGGAAAGCGCATGGTGCAATACAGTACCCCTGGCACTAACGGCTGGTTGATCACGAACGGTGAAGTTGCCGATCTCCAGGATGTGCAGGCGCGACATAATGCGCTGCTGATTCATGCTCGCAAAAGTGGGGCATTGGTTAACACCTTCGGTTAATCGCCTCTCCCTTTCATCTTGCCTTCTACCCTGCTCGAATTTTGTCGAGCGGGGCTTTGTTGCTGGTGGATAGGTTTTTGCGAACGATAGTCAGGATTTCAAAATAACTGGCATTATCCCCCTGTATACGTTTCGTCGGCGGTCGGCCTCGTGCGAGAATTTACTCAGTAAACAAAATAAATAACACGAGGAAATACGATGCACACTTTATCCGATCTGCTCCGTCATGCTGGCGTTACCACTCACAAGAAGACTCTGCTGTCTATTCGTGAGCACACCGTGAATTGGGGTCGCAGCGGCCGCGCTGTTCGTCACTTCCCTCGTTATTGTGTTTGGTTCGATACCGAAGACCACAATGATCGTATCGTGTTCACCTTTGAAGCTATCTTGAACCTGAAGCGCACCGCGCCGGAGAAGCTGGCAGACATCAGTATTCAAATCAGCCATTACAGTGACTGGGATCCTGTGAAGCGCCGATTGAATGTCACCCATCCCGAACGTTACCTGAAGGTTGATGGTATGGCTGAAGGCGCTACCGAAAAGACTAAAGCGCTGTGGCAGGAAATTACCGCGCTGACTGAAGGCATGCATCGGGATGACAAACTCAGCTCGTTTGAAGTGACATTCCTGGCACCGTAAACATTCAACTCAGGCCACTGTCGTGGTCTGGGTAATTCCTCCCCTGTTGATATAGTGAGATGACAATGAGTTCTGATTTGAAAATTACCTCTGATGAGGAGCAAGCGGTTTTTGATTCACTGTTGGCGAGTGCGCTGACAGGTGTTGCTTCAACACTCTGGGATAAAAACCGTTCCAATGGGCCAACCCAAGGTGATGTGGCACACGTTGCCTTTTCCCTTGCTGAAGAAGCTTTTAAAATCCGGCAGCAACGTTGCCGTCGAGACTAACTCTTTCGCCTCCGGAGACGGGGGCTGATTTTCCCACCCTGAGGAACAATGATGAATTTCGGTACTCGTGAATACCTGATTAATTACCTGATGAGCAACTTCTCTGAAGGTCAGATGATCGCACTCGACACATTGACACTCGATAACGTCTCCGATATTGCTTCTGACCTTTCCCTGGAACGCGCCCTTACGCCGACCGAGCGGGTACAGGTGCTGTCTGCGGTAGTCGAAGACTATGATGTGAATACTGGGGCTGGCTTTGACCATGTTCGCAAACAGATCGCAGCGCTGGGGATACCTCAGCAGGTAGGTGCCAAATGAAGAAGGGGCTGCGTACGTTTTACTGCACGCTGCCCAATGGCAAAGTGCAAGAAGCTGAGCTGACATGGAAAGCGACCCATGCGGTTGCTTGCCGAACTGAATCCCGCGACTGGTTTGCGCATTCGTGGTGTTCTGCAAAATCTGCGGCGCTGCGCTGTGTCGAGTTAACGCAGCAGGAACAGGGGGCCGAGGTTGAGATCTTGGTCGTTAAAGAGATTCCACCAGCGGAATAGGGTGTGATGTCAGTATCGAACCCGCACATAACTTTTAGGGTGGATTATGTTGATTCTAACGACCGATCTCATTCCTGATATCTATGCAGTAGAAAAGATTTACGGGATGGTTCAAGTTATTGCTACTTTCGATGCCAATAGGCGGGGAGTGATACCGTCAAGGCAAGCCCGCATCGCATTGGAGGAATTAAGCGCGGCTGCATCCGAGGCGTCAAATGGTGAGGCAAATGCGGTTTACGGTGTTAAGGTCTCTCCACTCCTGAATGGCGGTATGCTGTATATCGGAACGGCTGCAACTCTCAAGTGACAGATGGGAAATAAAATGTTTTTTTCGCCCTTTTGCCTTCGTCAACGGTCAGGGCTGGTGGATACTGGAAGTCCAACAACTGATAACGCAAACGAGGATATATGATGTCTCTGAACCCAACTCTGGTCGCAATGTTCATCTTCAGCAGCTTCAACGAAACCCGTGTCCCGCTCATCGTAAAGGACGACACTGCGCAGGAGCGCATCGACTTCAACGTAGCTGGTGGCGGTGAAATCGAGTGTGCGGATTGGATCCGTGAACTGGCTATCGACATCGTTGAGGAATGCGATGAGGTCTTCACCAGCAAAGAAGGGCCGGGCATCTGGTATTACGAAGTCGCTGAGGTTATAGGGGCCAAGATCGCAAACGATGCTAACGAGGGGCACGTTTACCAGTGTGACATCGTTAAATTTGCTCTGGAGCAAACCACCAGCTGGGTCAACTCATAACCTCCCTCCACCAGCCGCCTGCGGGCGGCTCTTCTTCACTCACTGAGAACTGAGCAATGGTCATTAGCAAACTGAAGGTCGGTGATACCGTTTGGTCTATCACTCGGCATAAACTGGGAAGCACTAATATCCCTACCGTTTCCGTTCACCCTGTCCAGATCGTTGAAGTCAATGAGACCAGTGTTGTAGCAAGCTGGAATCACAACAAGCCGAAACAGTTTGGTTTGAACTCCATCAAGGGATGGAAAAAAGAGAAGCCCGTTCTGATTAAAGGGCTGTTTGGTAGTCAACGTCTCGCGACAAAGGCCGAAATTGCCGAACTGAAAAAACAGGGGAAATAACCCTGTTCTTGTGCATGAAAATGTGGGATTTTCAGGCTGAAAATTTTCAAAGAAACCCTGTCAGAATGCGGCTTGCAAGCCTGTTTTTCTTGCGGGACAAACCACTGAAAACCGCCCTTTTTAACATATGTATTTGCCTGAGGGAAATATCTATCTATCCCTTCTCATCTGCCTCTGAAAACGTGGGATTTTCAGGCTGAAAATTTTCAAAGAAACCCTGTCAGAATGCGGCTTACAAGCCTGTTTTTCTTGCGGGACAAATTACTGAAAATCACCCTTCCACTCTTTGTCAGCGGTCAGTTATGGTGGACAATGTCATTAATCAAAAACAACAACGCGGAAACCATCATGCAGATCACTAAGACGACCCACAACTTTGCTAAGCAACGCGGTCTGGAACTGACCACTGTGAACAATGACGGCACTGAGCTGCTTTGCATCTGGGAAGCCAATAATGACTGGGAATGGATCTGTAGCTTCCAGCCAGTATAAGAGCAACTGGTATTCTTCGGTAATATCTACTTGCCCCAGAAATGCCTGAATACCCTACCGACTAACATCGCTGATGATAAAGAGCTGCGTGCGGTACTCGTCAAGATTGCCGATGCAATCAAAACCAAATCCTGACTCTGGAAAAGAAAATCATGAAGACGTGGACGCCGAACGAAAACATCACTCAGGTTATGCTCGCCTTTGGGCCTCAGGACATTGAAAAATTCCTGCCGAAATGGGATCTCATTCCAGACGAATTCAAACAGGGAAAGAATTCCTGGGTTGCCTTCATTGAGCGTTGGTTTTACCACGGGCTTGAATGTCCACCAGCAGCCAAGGAAGGTGTTGAATTGAAATGGGCGCTGGCGCATATCATGGTCATCCTCAAAAGCTTCGACCCCAAACATGAGCGCAAAATTGCCGGGTGCGCATATCTTGCCTCTCTCTGGTTTGAGGGGTGAACGAACTGAACCGCCTACATGGCGGTTTATTTTTGGATGTCACTTTGTCAGCGCTGGTGGTGCGGTAAAATTTAATGAGTAAATAATAATTCTATGGGATCTCGTCATGAGCAACAATATCAAGCTGACCGCCGAGCAACAAACGGCAATTGCATACAGCAACTTCCTGACGTCGAAGGGATTGAAGCCGCGTACCGGTCAGCAGGACATGATCCGCTTTTGCTCTTCGCTGATTAACGATATCCCAGAGGATAACGACAAGCCTGTCGTTGGTGTGGTGGAAGCGGGTACCGGTACCGGTAAAACGCTGGGGTACTGCCTGCCGCTGATCCCGTTGGCGATAGAGAAGGGCAAGACCCTCATTCTGTCTACAGCAACCGTAGCGCTTCAGGAGCAGGTAGTCGTGAAAGATCTGCCGGAAATCCAAAGCCAGGGCGGACTTAAATTTACCTACGCGATGGCGAAAGGCCGTGGCCGTTACTTCTGCCGACTGCGTTACGATGCGCACGTTGATGCAGAGCATAATGCGTATGGCTATGTTCGCGACGACATGACAAGTCTGGGTAACGAATTCGCCAGCGGTGAATGGAACGGAGAACGAGATACCTACCCGCTGGAGCTGGCTGACAAGTCCTGGAACAAAGTTAACGCGGTCGCCAGCCAGTGCCCTAAGATTAAGTGCCCTCATTACAAAAACTGCCCCTTCTTTGCCGCGCGTAGCCGACTGGAAGAAGTCGATGTGGTGATAGCTAACCACGATATCGTTTTGAGCGATCTGTCTTTGGGAGGTGGTGTCATCCTGCCACCGCCGAAAGAAACCATCTATGTTTTCGACGAAGGTCATCACCTGACCAGTAAAGCCATTGAGCACTTTGCTGCAAATGCCTCGTTGGATAATACGGCGCGCTGGCTGGGTGAGGTCAGTGACATGGTCATGGACATGCAGACCCCTTATGGCGAGAAGATGAATGACCACGTTTACAAGCTTGTGGCGCTGGCTTCGGACACGGCAACCGAGCTGATGTCAGTTCGCGCCACCCTTTTATCTTCCCTGAACTTCCGTAACGATCACGGTAACATTGACGTCTATCGTTTCCCTGAGGGTGACGTACCCAATGATGTCCGTGCCCTGTTTAAAAACGGTCTGTACCTGGCAAACCAGATGCAGACTTTGATTGAGAAAATGACCATCATCATTGATGAGGCCGGTGACAAAATCGTCGCGGAGGATAATGCCCGCCACAAAATGGCGATCGGCGATTTGAAGAACCGTGTAGAAAACTTGCTGGAAGCGATGAGTCGATTTACTGCATCGACGAAGAAAGGTGAGCTTGCTGTTCCAGTGGCGCGCTGGGTAAACGTCAAGCGAGACAATAAAAGCGAAGTCATTATCCATAGCAGCCCGGTGCATGCGGGCGAGCAGTTGGATAGGGAGCTGTGGCAGGAAGCGCATGGGGTGATCATCACCTCAGCAACACTGAGGACGATGGGCAACTTCGATGCCTACCTGAATGAAGCGGGTTTAAAAAAGGATACGCCGACGCTGCTGGCGAAAAGCCCTTTCGACTACGAGAACAACGGTGTTCTGTTTGTGCCAAAGATGCGTAGCACGCCGAAGAATGCCGAGGCGCACACTAACGAGCTGATTGAGCTATTACCTAAATTGGTGCTCCGCCGTAAAGGGTGCCTGGTGCTCTTCTCATCTCGTAAGCAGATGACCGAAGTCTGTGCCGGTATGCCGGACAACGTGAAGGAACACATCCTGATGCAGACGACGATGCCTAAAACGGAAATCGTGTCCCGCCATAAGTTGCGTATCGATCGTGGTGAGGCGAGCATTATCTTCGGGATGGCTTCCTTCAGTGAGGGCGTAGACTTGCCTGGAGATTACTGCGACAACGTGATTATTGCCAAGCTGCCGTTTAGCGTACCGAGCGACCCGGTCAGTCAAACGCTCACAGAGTGGATGGAGAAGGCGGGGCGGAACACTTTTGAAGAAATCACGGTGCCGCAGGCATGCATCAAGCTTATCCAGGCGGTTGGGCGGCTTATCCGAACCGAGTCCGATACCGGGGCGGTGACCATACTGGATTCGCGCATCAAGAATACGCGCTACGGCCAAAGTATTCTGGACTCGCTTCCTCCGTTCCGTCGCGTGATCAGATAGTGATATCATTTCGGTAAACAAAACGAATGCATGGGTGTGTTATGGGAAAATACGAAAGCGTCATCACAGTGGTATTTCAGTTCGTTGGCAAAGTACCAGCACCTTTCTCCACCAGCAATCTGTTTGCCGAAAACTTGCTGAAGGGTGAGAAGTTATGGAATGACCCAGGCACTGCGGGCAACCTGATGCTGCAAAAAATTCTGGCAGAGCAGGGCGCTGCTGACCTTGATAATAATAAAATTCACACCCGAACTGCGGAGTTGAAAACCCACGATGAACGCATGGCATTTCAAAAGCTGGTCGGCTTGCCACCCTACAGCGATCTGACCAATGCTGTTGGCATTATGATCGGTTGCCTGGAGAGAGCAGGGCGCTTGATTAATGTGAAAACTACGTCTGCAACTCCGTTACCCAACGGGGAAACCATTATCTCAACCCGTGATGCGCAGCGTCGTTTGTTCTTCATGAACCAGCACGGCATTTGCTTCACAGTAGATAACCAGTTGCTGATCTCTGTCGATAAACTGGAGGGCGCAAAATTCTTCGCTACTGAAGAAGAGCTGGATGCAGCCGGAGTGGCGTGTTGGGGTGAGAATGGTACCGGTCGATGGCGCGTGCTGGTGGCGCAGATCGGAGAAGAGATTTGCGGACTCTTTGAGTTCGGTGAAATGACAACCCTGGGTAAGAGGCCTGAGGGGCGGATTAACGAACTGTCGATGTGAGGCAAATCCCATCATGTTTAAAAAGCACCTTTCCGGGTGCTTTTTTTTGTTTGTACTCTTCGTCAGCGGTGCGAGTGGGGTGATACTGATTGCAGGTAAACAAAACAAACAACACAAAGGAATCATCATGAACACTCTTATTTCTGCTCTGCGTTCTACTGCTCAGGTTCAGCCGGATATCGCTATCCCGACTTCAGGTAAAACCACCGGCTTTACTTACGACGCGTCGAAAATCGGGTCGTTCAAAGGTGAAACCATCGCAATTTATCCTGCGTGGTCGAAACCAAAGTCTCACGGTGCAGCTGGTAACCCGACCGAGTTCTACGGTGGCTTACCTCTGTATTCAACCAAACTGCTTGCCTATCAAGCTCTGCGTAACGAAATCGAAAAGCGTTTCGCTGTACAACTTCAGGCAATCGACAACCAAATCCAGGCGTTGGAAGACCGCCCATAACCGATAGAGCAGGGGGTTATCTCCCTGCCTCTGGTAACCCACCAGCTGAGGAACGAACTATGCAAGAACAAGAACTGGTCACCAAAGCAGAACAGTTGATCCAACGTAAAGATGGGTCACAGGCAAAAATCGTTGCTACCGCGATGTTCGGCACTGGCCTGCATATGTCTGTTGATGTCTTCGTCTTGCGCCGTGATAGCGCAGATCAGGATTGGCAACTGTGCAATGACCGCCCGCATCCGGACTTTAAAACGATGCCTCGTGAGGACTATGTTAAGTTTGGGCGTTCGGAAATGCTGCGGACGGTTACCGCTGGTGAGCTGTTGAAGGTAACTGGGATGATCGGCCAGCCTTTGTCAAACTACCAGTAAGCCTACAGCGGAGTCCAAGGGATGAAGAGTTACGATCTGGCTGTGTATCTGGAATTGCGTACCGAAGGGTTCGCCGCTATCGCAGCACTATTCTATGCAAGAAAAGCTAAACGAGGCTATTAGCGGACAGATATCACTGCTGTTAGTCGCCAAAACGTCATGCTGAATAGGCGTTTCAAAATCCCAAATAAAAAGCATCTTTCGAGGTGCTTTTTTTACGTCAAATGCTTCGTCAGCTGTTGGTGTCAGCGGATACTGGTTGCAGGTAAACAAACAAACCAATAACAGAGGTCACCATGAAAGTCATCGTCTTCTGTCTGCCGGATTGCCAGCCTTGCCGCATGACCAAAGAGCGTTTTGCCGCAAATGGGATTGAGTTCGTGGAAGGCAGTATCGAAAAGCATCGTGAGCTGTTCCGCAACCTGGGTTTCAAATCGGCCCCTGTCGTGCTGGTGGAGCCTGATACAGGGATGGCGCTTTCCTGGTCTGGGTATCGGCCTGAATTTATCAAGGCACTGATCGAAGGTAAGCCAGACGGTTATGGCATTACTGGTTATGCCCGGATGCGTGTCTCTATCGAAATGCGTGAGCCTGAACTATTTTCGGCTCCAGGCGAAGCGAAGTAAGAAGGTGAATGCCGTGAGCTATCAAACCGTCGCTATTCCACCAGCCTTAGGGCTGCAACCACCGAGCGGTGCAGACGTTATTTTGTTGGCGCAACTGACTGAAGCCTTGATGGCCGCTGAAATAAACGTTGCCGTGAAACTGGAACCGATCGCTTGGACACCACCTTCTGGCCGCGCGGTGATGTACAGGCAGGACGCTATCGACGCGCTGTTTAAAGCTGGGATCTCGGTTGATGCTGGTGAAGTGTTGTCGGCCACCACCAATGAGGTGCAGCCGATCGACGATGCCGAGCTGGAGGCGCTGCTGGATATGCGTGACGACATGGGGGGCACCGAGTCGTATTACAAGGTCCTGGATGGCGCGCTGAATGGCATTCTGGCTCGTCTGTATGCCGCTGAACGCAAGAACAATCACTGAGAGAAAAACCATGACTGTTTACGAGCTTTTGTTTTCAACTGAGGGTGGGGCGTCGTTGTTTAGCATGATGCTGACCGTTTTCCTGATCGTGTGTTCGCTCGTCTTATGTATTCTGCCGCGTGGTAGCCAGGCGGATTCAATCGGCCTCGACGTGGTCACGGGTATCGTGCTGATTAGCACAGCGGCGAGCATTGTTTGGATTAACTTCGCTGAATATTTCTCTGGTTGAGCAAAGCCATAAAATTCATCGACCATCTTTAAGGAATGTCGAATGTCTCCCGTTCTAATGAACAGTTATTTTTGCGGTGCCGGGCTGATGGATATCGGCCTGAAGAATGCCGGTATTCAGATCGCCCAGTCTTTCGAGCTGGACAAAGACGCCGTTAAGACCTATCGCCACAATCTGGGGAACCATATCAAACACTGCGACATCACGCAGGAAATGGTGTTGGAACAGGATAGCTGCCACGGCATGTCTTTCACCTATCCCTGCACGAAGTATTCCACGATCGGCGATATCCACGGTACTCGAACCGGCGATGAGCTTTTCCTGCACGCACTGCGTCACCTGGCGGTTGCCCAGCCTGAGTTCTACGTTATCGAGAACGTGCCGGGCATGTTGGCGTTCCCAATTGTCATGGAAACAATGACCAAACTGGCCGGGTATTTCATTCAGGTATTCTGCCCGGTGAAATCGGAGCTGTGGGTACCGCAACGTCGGCATCGTCTAATCATAATCGGCACGCGTCGCCCGTTTGATGTTCGCCCGCCGGAAAATACGCGCCCAATCCCTCTCAGTGCGATTTTGGAGGATAACCCGTCCGTTCGTATCCCTAAATCAGTAGAAACGCGGCTACGGGGCGGCTATCGCGATTTACCCATCATTAGCGACCCTGCCAAGGGTGATATCGCACCAACGTGTGTCGCTCATTACGCAAAGGACCGTTCAACGCGACTCGTGGTCGATAAGCGTTTCCCGCTGGGTGCGCGCCCTTATTCGGTGCGTGAGTATGCTCGCTTGCAAGGCGTGCCCGACTGGTTTGAGTTCCCAGTATGCGAAACCTCAGCGTATAAGCAGATCGGTAACGGCGTGAGCACCTACGTCGGTGAATGGGTGGGCACTGAGATGATCCGCTACATGGCGCAGGTTAGCGATAAGTTTTCCCTCACTCATTAACCCTGGAGAAAAAGATGAAATTAACGGAAGAGCAGAAGGCCGACCGCCGAGAATTGGTCATGCTGGTTCAGTACGCCGCCTTGGCATACGCCCTGTTTGGCGCAGGCGTCGCGGGCCTTATGGGGGCGTTGGATGTCAACTCGCTGTGGATGGGAGTCGCGATTGCGCTGGTTTCTCATGTTCTCATTTTTTCCAGGCCTTCTGTCCGAGAGAATTTCCCTGAAGCCATCTACTGGGTCTCGCTGGTGGCCTGTGCTATTGGCGGTCCGATTGTGATCGGCTTTGGGCCCTTTGAGCCACCGTTTAAAAACCCACTCATTATGACCGCGCTGATTGTGTTCATCGTAACGGCGTTACATCGTCGGCAGGCCAAAAAGGAAGTGAAGCAATGAGCCATTCAGACAAACAATCCAGTGCAACATCGGTTAGCGAGCAGATACTGGGGGCCGGACTGCGGATAATTCACACCTGCACGCACAGCGATCACCTGGGGTATTACGTGACAGGCAAAAACCGGCCAGTCATGTCCGACTGCGCGATGGTTAAAGCCTATGACGGCGGGGCGGTATCCGTTGAATATCATCGTCCCGGCAATATTAGCATCGTGATCACTAACAATGATGATTGGCTCAAAATCATCACCCATCTGTTGAATGAGCCACCTACATCGTCGCTGAAGCTGATCCCTTCAGACCTGGTGGGTTATCTGGAAAAGCTAGCGGGGCAAGCGCTACCTCCTGAAGCCCGTGCCCGAGCTCTCGATCTGGCAGAAGGTTTGTTCTTTAAATATGCAACGCTCTCGTTGACAACGCTGTTCAGCGTTTGGGGGAGAGAGCCGCTACTGGCTGAGTTCATCGCGCCACTGAAGCAATATACATTGCCGGGGGAGCACGCCCGGCACTTCGGGCCATGTTGAAAATAACTGGGGGCGAAAGCCCCTTTTTTTGTATCTGTCATCTCTTCGTCGGCGGAGAGGGTAGGGCGATACTGGCTATGAAGTGAAACGGACCACTCCTTAACGGAAAACCAAGCCATGACAACTGAACAGAAACCATCGCTCGCCACTGGCGCGCCACTGAACGCTGAAACCTGGGCGGACTTCGTGTCCCGCCTTAAATATCACTGCGTTGGTAAAGGTGTTGATGAGCACTGCACCGCTGACCCGCTATTCGTCGTGCAGAAGAAACGCCTGATCACCGGTCTGGATATGGATTATATCGAAGACTGGCTGGTGGCAGTGGATGACGCCAAATGGTTTAGCCCGCAGGAATACTGGGATGACCTGGATTCTGAAGAACGAGAAGAGCTCAACCAAAAATGCCAGACCGAGTACCGGGCTGATTTTCTGGCTATCCGCGTCGATCAGCAATGGGATGTGCTCGGCGCGTTGCCTGACCACACGGTAACCGGGTACGTCTGGGAGTGGGAGTACGTCAACGCACACTTCACCCGCGAAGCAGCGGATGCCTTCATCCAACGCAAAAAGCACGACTACACCAAGTTGGAGATCTTCGTCGATTCGCAGTATTGGGCGAAGGAGTTCAACACCATCCGCGACGCCATTTTGTCTGGCAAACTGGTATATCAGGAGAAGAAAGATGACAGCAATTGAAATCCAAGGCCTGCTTGACGGCAAGTGCATCCCGCGCGACATGCGGGTAAACGAAACGCTGGTCAATTACCTCGCGCGTAAACTGGCTGAAGGCGAGCGCCTGCGTACTGAGAATATCCAGCTGGTGGAAGAGCTCAAACGCGTGACCGACGGTCTGGAGTTCTTCTCGTACAGCACCGACGGCGGTTACGATGAGCACGACAGCGCCGACAAAGCCCGGCAAGCCGCTGAAGAGCACATCGAATACTACCGGGGCGAGGCCTGTGACGGCTGGTCTGATGAAACTGACCAGGTAGTCTGGGGTATCGTCGTGCAACGTGCCACTCAGACCGATCTGCGCGAAGTGGGGCCGGACGATAGCGTCGGTAGTCACATCAAGCAGGTCTGTGATTACGCTCTGATGCCTTCGCTCGAAAACAGCCCGACGAAAGGCTACGTCCCTGCGTCTGAAGTTGAGCACCTGGTTGCGGAAGGCAAAATGCTGAAAGACGCTCATGCAGCCATCCTTGAGCACATCGACGTGACGGATAAAGGCGCGGCCGGTACTGCGGCCATGATCGCCAACGACGCTCTGCACAATACTGACTACCCGGCGATTGAACGCGGCCTGCGGAAAATCAAAAAGGATGCCACCGTCGCTGCCGCAAACCATGCTGGTGAAATCGCGCAGGAAATGACGCGTGAAAGCAGTCAGGAAGTGGTCAAAGCTGTTGGTCGTCGCCTCCTGGTGCTGGCGGAACGTGTAGGGAGCGGCCAATGAGCGACCTTAAGGCAAAGCTGCGCAAATTATTAGACGGCGATGACATGGACTGCGTGCGCGACCGTACCGGCAAAAGCGACGACTACTGCGAAGGCTTTGTGGCCGGTATGCACGATGCGCTTAACCAGCTGGCTGACGGCGTTGCGCCTTTGCTGGCAGGGGCTGAAATCGCCGCGCTGGAGAAGTTTGTTGCGCGCATGTTCCAACGGGCGAATCAGCTGGTGGATGACGGCATGAGTACCTCACTGATTAACCAGGCGCGCTCTGCGGCAGTATTGGCGGAGCAGGTGATCACCGAACTGAAAGCCGAAGGTGCTCAGCAATAATCAAATAGCTGACTGAAATCAAAAAAGGGACTAAGGTCCCTT
>NZ_JAMPQC010000026.1:0-116139 GCF_028482225.1 Providencia sp. PROV130
CGCTGCAACTCGAAGTATGACGAGTATTTAACTATTAGGTAAACGACGATGCTGATTACCCGTCCCTAATAAACGCAGTCCTAACCACCCACCGCAAATAGACAATAAAATTGCCGCGCACAAAGGCAATAATACCCACATACGCCATTCAGGTTGCCATGGGAAATCAAACACTTTACTTTGTAACAGCCATAATGCAATTTCTGCTCCAAAAGCTGCGGCAAGCCCGGCCATTAAGCCAAGTAATGCAAATTCGCTCCATAGCGTTCTACGCATTAACTTTTTACTGGCGCCTAGCGTTCTATATACTACGAGCTCTCGCTCTCGTTGGCTCATACCCACTTGAATTTGAGCCAATAATAGCAATAACCCACAGAAAATAACCAGTACCACCATCACTTCAAGGGCTTGGCTAACCTGCTGAAGAATTTGCTGGATTTGGGTAATAATTGCACCAGTGTCGAGCACATTAATTGTCGGGTAATGGCGGCTAAGTTGCGTCAATAACTGCCCATCGCCTTCATAGTGGAAGCTGCTCAACCAAGTGGCCGGCATTTGAGAAAGACTTTCTTCAGAGAAAATAAAATAGAAGTTCGGTCGCAGGCTCTCCCAATCAACCGTACGAATACTACTGACTGTTGCACTAAAGACCTGAGCCCCTGCGTTAAATGTTAGTTTATCGCCTAATTTCAATCCGAGCTCTTTAACGACCGTTTGTTCAATCGAAACTTCTCCCGCTTTCGGTGGCCATGTCCCTTCGTCAACCACATTAGCTGGCGCTAAATCAGATTGCCAAGTTAAACTCAATTCACGTCGCACCGTATTATTATTTGGATCACGTTGATCTGCCCATTCAACCGCTGACTGGTCATTAATATCGGTTAAGCGCGCTAACACCACAGGGTTGAACTCTGTTGGTTTGACGTCAAACTCAGCCAAGAGCTTGGTAACAGGCTCAAGCTGTGACTGGTTCATATTAATCAAGAAATAGTTCGGGCTATCTGCGGGTAATTGCTGCTGCCAGCGGTCAAGTAAATCACCACGCACTAAAATTAGCAGCGCCAACAACATAAATGACAGCGAAAATGCACTCATTTGTGTGATGGTCTGTAACGGCTGGCGCAATAGGCGACTAACGGATAAACGCAAACTTAATTGGCGGAACTTAATATGGCGTAGCCCCCATAAGCCTACCCAACCAATCAGCGCAAGTAGAATGGCCACCACGACAATACCCGCCAAAATTGACCACAACAGAGGATTGACGCCAGCAAAAATAAATAACCCACCAACCACAATTAAAATAACAATTGGCAGATAATAATACAGGGGCCAAACGGGTGATTTAGCATCTTCACGCAATACCCTTGAAGGCTGGGTTGCCATCAGTTGGTAATAAGGGCGACTGCCAACAATAATAGCAATAATGAATAATGTACCGATCGCCCAAACCCAAGGCATTAAACTCGCAGGTGGCAATTCCTTCGGCAACATAGCCCCTAAGATTTGCATTAAAATGCCTTCAAAAGCCAAACCTAATAATGAGCCGAGTAAAGCCGCAGCGATTAAAATCACTAACCACTGCCCAATAATCCACTGACGTAATGCGCTACGCCCTGCTCCTAGAGTTTTTAATACTGCGATTAGTTGATGACGGCTGCGGCAATAATGCGTCATTGAAACCACGACCGCAGCAATGGCTAGCAGCAGTGTTAATAACACTGATAACAATAAAAATTGTTGAGCACGTTGAAACGTTTTCCCTACTGCGCCGTTATCTTCGCTTAATGTATACCAACGTTGATCATTTCGCAGATCTTGCTCATATTTTTGTTGAAATGCATCAATCAGCTGACGATCACCGGCAAACATGTCGCGATACGTTAATCGGCTGCCTACTTGAATAGCCCCTGTTAATGGCGCATCTTCAATCGCTATTAATACTCTTGGAGCAATCTGGAACGGGTTAAATCCGCTGTCGGGCTCTTGAATTAATTTACCCGAGACTTTTAGCGTTGCATCTCCGATATCAATGTTATCCCCTACATTGAGGTTCAATAATTCTAATAGCCGCGGAGCAACTAATATTTCCCCTTTTGTCGGGGTTAACCCAGCGGGTTCAGTGATAAGCTCGCCATATAATGGATATGCCTTATCTGCAGCTTTCACTAACACCAATTGTGGCCGAGCGTCTTCATCTTCTGTCGCATAAGCCATGGTAGAAAATGATATTTGCTGACTGAGCGCTAAGCCCTCTTTTTGGGCTTCTTGTAACCATGTAGGTTCGCTTGGATGAGAAGAACGTAAAACTAAGTCCCCCGCTAACAACTCACGGCTTTGGTAGCTCATACTATTTTCAATACGATCGCTAATTCGCCCTAAGGCCAGTACACAAGCTACTGCAAGGGTAAGTGCAAGCCAAACAATCAATAACGAGGGTGTTTTCCATTCACGCCAAAACCAACGCCAAATCATGCTTCTTCCCTCAACTGCCCATCAACCAAATGCAAGCGGCGTTGGCAACGCGCAGCTAGCTCGTTATCGTGAGTAACCAAAATCAAGGTTGTTCCATGCTCTTTGTTCATCGCAAATAATAAATCTGCAATTTTATCCCCGGTGTGGCGATCGAGGTTACCCGTTGGTTCATCAGCAAATAAAATTTGAGGGCGGCCATTAAAAGCTCGAGCAAGTGCAACGCGTTGTTGTTCCCCTCCTGACAACTGTGCTGGCATATGTTTTAAGCGATCTTTTAAGCCTAAATCAGTCAGTAAACCCGCCGCATGTTGATAACTTTCAGACTCAGATTCGCCACGTAGCAAAGAAGGAAGCTGCACATTTTCAATAGCATTTAAGGTTGGAATCAACATAAAGGATTGAAACACAAAACCGACACTTTGTGCCCGTAAATGTGCCCGTTGCTCTTCATCCATTTTAGTGAGGTCTTGACCTAATAAATTAACCGTTCCACTGGAGCCGTCATCCAACCCCGCGATAATCCCTAACAAGGTTGATTTCCCCGAACCAGACTCCCCAATTAAAGCAATTGTTTGCCCGGACTCGACAATTAGCTCAACACCTTGCAATATAGTCAGTTCATGTTCACCTTGGCCAACACGTTTAATGAGATGATGAACTTCAAGAATATTATTCGCCGACATATATTGGTATTTCTCCTGTTACTGACTGCAAGTGGGCACGCACTTGCGTCAACTAAGCTATTAATCTTAGGTGATAGCCTAAGTGCAGGCTACCGTCTACCGGCTGAGCAGGCTTGGGCCTCTTTGCTTGCCGAACGTTGGCAGAAACTTTCCCCACCCGTTGCTATTATTAACGGTAGTATTAGTGGGAATACCTCTGCACAGGGGTTAGAACGACTTTCCATGTTACTCGAACAAAACAAACCTAACTGGGTATTGATCGAGTTAGGTGCAAATGACGGCTTACAAGGTCTCCCAGTAGAACAACTTGAAGCTAATTTACAACAGATTATTAAGCAAATCGTGCAATCCGGTGCGAAACCGCTCTTAATGCAAATTCGTATTCCACCTAACTATGGAAAACGTTATACGACAAGTTTCGAAAAAGTCTATCCGAAATTGGCGCAAAGTAATCAAATTCCATTACTGCCATTTTATATGGAAACTGTGATAACTAAGCCTGAATGGATACAACAAGACGGTATTCACCCGACGGTTGAAGCCCAGCCATCCATTGCTGATTTTATGGAAAAACAGCTTTCTGAACATATTTTACCGTCTAATAAATAAAACAGACGTTAAACAAGAGAATTAAAACGCTCTTTTATACCCGAAATAGATTCAGTTGCATGAAACCAAGGTAAAGTTATGCAAACATCAGCACGAAACAAAAAATCAGTCCTGGTCACAGGTGCATCAAGCGGTATTGGCTTTTGTGCTGCACAAACACTTCGCCAGCGTGGCTATCATGTTATTGTTGCCTGCCGTAAAGAAAGTGATATTTTACGCCTGAAAGAACTGGGTTATGACACCGTCTCACTTGACCTCGATGATAAAAATAGCATAGAAACAGCGGCTCAAACGGTGCTAACACTCTGTAATCATCGCCTTTACGGGTTATTCAACAACGCCGGTTTTGGGGTGTATGGGCCGTTAAATAGCGTCAACCGCGAGCAACTCGAAGCGCAATTTTCCACTAATTTTTTTGGTGTTCACCAATTAACTTTTTTGCTATTACCCGCCATGAGCGCGCACCATGAAGGCCGAATTATCCAAACCAGTTCGGTAATGGGGGTGATTTCAACCCCCGGCCGTGGCGCTTATGCAGCCAGTAAATACGCACTGGAAGCATGGTCTGATGCCTTACGCCTAGAGTTGGCAGGGACGGGGGTAAAAGTGAGCTTAATTGAGCCCGGCCCTATTCATACAGCATTTACTCAAAATGTTGAACAAACTCAAAAAGATAAGCCTGTTAAAAACCCAGGTATTGCCTCACGTTTTACCTTAACACCGGAACATGTGGTAGAAAAATTGATCCATGCGTTAGAAAACCCGCGCCCAAAAGTACGCTACTCTGTCACGTTATTAACTGTCGCTGTGCGTATCTTAAAGCGTATTTTACCTGACAAAATAATGGATAAAATACTGGCAAATCAGGGAAAAAAAGCTTGAAAAAAGCAAAATCAGCCCCATTTTATTACTATCGCTCAAAAATTCTATTGATAACAAATTCAAAAGAGACTTCTTATGTTTGCTAACGCTCAGATAATTGATATTAACGAAACCAACCTACACCAAGTCATTGAACAATCAATGAACTTACCTGTCATGTTTTACTTTTGGTCACCGCGTAGCCCTCATTGCCAAGATTTCGGTACTATGTTGGAAAAAATTGCCAACGACTACGCAGGGTCATTTATTTTAGCTAAAGTTAATTGTGATGAAGAACAAATGATCGCCAGTCAGTTTGGCTTAAAAGCGATCCCTACCGTATATGTATTGCAAAATGGTCGTCCTGTTGATGGCTTTGAAGGGCCACAACCCGAAGAGGTCGTGCTGGAAATTTTATCTCGCGTGCTGCCAAGCCCAGAAGAAATGAAAGCAACACAAGCTGCTGAATTAATTGCAGAAGGTAAAGCGCAAGAAGCACTGCCATTGTTAAAAGAAGCGCATCAGCTGAACCCCAAAAATAGCGAAATCACATTATTGTTGGCAGAAACCCAAATCGGTTTAAATCTTGTTGATGACGCACAAGCTACTTTAGAAGCTGTCCCATTACAGGATAAAGACAGCCGCTACCAAGGTTTAATTGCACAAATTGAATTATTAAAACAAGCTGCGGACACCCCTGAAATTCAGCAATTGCAAGATGAATTCAATCAAGATCCGCAAAATACAACGTTAGCTGTTCAATTAGCCCTAAAACTGCATGAAGTGAACCGCAACGAAGAAGCGCTGGAAATGTTATTCGGCTTTTTACGTACCGATTTGGGTGCAGGTGACGGCGCAGTGAGAAAAACCATGATGGATATTATGTCTGCCATGGGAACTGGTGATGCCATTGCCAGTAAATACCGTCGCCAAGTATATTCATTACTTTACTAATTAAGGGTTAAATATGGACTTGTTCGCCTTTGGTGCAATACCGATTATCATTTTTGTCGCTGTCGTTATTGTTTTTACCTGTGTTAAAACAGTACCGCAAGGCTTTCAATGGACAGTTGAGCGTTTCGGCCGCTATACCCGTACGCTACAACCAGGCTTGCATATTATTGTGCCATTTATGGACAAAATTGGCCGTCGTATCAATATGATGGAACAAGTCCTTGATATCCCATCCCAAGAAGTTATTTCTCGCGATAATGCCAACGTCACTATTGATGCGGTCTGCTTTATTCAAGTCGTTGACCCAGTACGTGCGGCCTATGAAGTCAGCAACCTTGAACTTTCCGTACTAAATTTAACCATGACGAATATTCGTACCGTATTAGGTTCCATGGAACTAGACGAAATGTTGTCGCAACGTGATTCCATTAATAGCCGTTTATTACACGTGGTGGATGAGGCAACTAACCCTTGGGGTGTCAAAATTACCCGTATCGAAATTCGTGATGTGAAGCCACCAAAAGAATTAATTAGTGCGATGAATGCGCAGATGAAAGCTGAACGTACCAAACGGGCTGATATTCTTGAGGCTGAAGGTATCCGCCAAGCAGCAATTTTAAAAGCTGAAGGTGAAAAACAGTCACAAATTCTCAAAGCTGAAGGTGAACGCCAATCCGCATTTTTACAAGCCGAAGCACGCGAAAGAGCAGCAGAAGCGGAAGCAAAAGCAACACAAATGGTATCTGAAGCGATTGCCGCTGGTGATATGCAGGCGATTAACTACTTTGTGGCGCAAAAATACACCGATGCACTGACCAGTATTGGTTCTGCCGAAAACAGCAAAGTCATCATGATGCCATTAGAAGCCAGTAACTTAATGGGCGCAATTGGTGGAATTACTGAGCTAATCGGTGAAAGCAAGAAAACCGGTGCCATAAAAAAACAGGTAAAAGAATGATAGAGCTTATCAGTGCTCAACCCGCATGGTTTTGGCTGTGTCTTGGTGGGCTATTGCTGATTGGTGAACTTCTTGGTACCGCAGGCTATCTTTTATGGTCGGGTATTGCTGCGGTGCTTGTTGGGGTTATCGTTTGGGCTCTGCCATTCATCAGTTGGGAGTGGCAAGGGATCTTGTTTGCCATTTTTACCGTTGTCTCTGCTGTGTTATGGCGCAACTGGTTGAGGAACAAGCAAAAAAATAAGGCAGATAACGTCAATCAAATCAGTCATCAACTGATTGGTGTGAAAGGCCGTTTGTTGTCAGATACCGAAGAAGGCTTTAGCCGAGTACGCCTTGCAGATGGTAGTTGGCGCGTGTATAGCGACACGCCATTAAGCGCCAACACAGAAGTGGTGGTCATCGCAGTAGACGGTATCACCTTGCAGGTTAAACCTTCTCATGATGACAACACCCACGTGCCAAGTGGTCAATAATCGGGCAATCTGCGCCATCATCCCCAGGGCATACGTCCACGAGCTCTTGTAATGTATCTCGAATGGCAGACAATTTAACGATTGTCTGCTCTATTTCATTTATCTTGGCTATCGTTGTCGTTTTTACATCAGCACTATGTCGGGTTGGGTTGCGAAATAAACCTAATAATTCGCCACATTCATCCAAGGTAAAACCCACATCTTTTGCCTGTTTGAGCAACACGAGTTCGTTTAAATGACGTTCCCGATAATAGCGGTAGCTGTTCTCCCCTCTTTCAGGTGGCGTAATTAAACCTTTATCCTCATAAAAACGGATTGCTTTTGCAGTTAGGCCCGTTTTTTTGGCAATTTCACTAATATTCATAATTCCTCTTGACCTTAACCTTGCTGGAAGGTGTAACCTTTACATATTGTCGAATTATAGACCTAATTGTAGATAAAGTTATAGACCCAATACATCAAACGGGTTTGGAGGCTGCAAAATGAGTAACATGATTATTTTAAAATTACAGGGACTAAGCTGCATGCACTGTGTCGGTTCAGTCACTAAAGCGCTCGAAGGACGTGGTGATGTCACTAACTTAAAAGTGAGTATCGATTATGCCGTGATGGAAAGTGATACCAATGTGGCTGATTTAATTAAAACCATCGTTGATGCAGGCTATGAAGCTGAAGTGGCTACAGCTCCTGATGTCGAGTTACAGCTTTCAGGCCTCAATTGTATGAAATGTGCGGGTAAAACACAAAAAGCACTCGAAGAGGTTGATGGCGTTGCCGCTGCCGTTGTCGATACCACCAGCGCCAAAGTGTACGGTTCTGCTGATGCACAAACGTTAATCGCCGCTGTTCAACAAGCGGGTTACAACGCAGAACTCGCCCAAACAAAAGCGATCTCTTTATCCCTTTCGGGTCTAAGTTGCATGAAATGTGCCGTTAAAACACAGCAAGCGCTAGAAGCAGTTGATGGTGTTCAAAGTGCAACTGTCGATACCCAAACCGCTGTTGTCCAAGGTACGGCATCCGCAGAATCCCTAATTGCTGCGGTTCAAGCGGCTGGCTACCAAGCAACTGTGGGTGAATCTCACCCAAAAACTGAGCCGCTGAGTACTACAACTGAACAGCCGGAAGCTGATTCAGCGGCAATCTGTGAGATCCCGGCACAAGAGTCTGATTTAGGTGAACAACCTGAAATTAGCCCAATAGATGACAGTGTACAGTTACTGCTTGATGGCATGACCTGTGCCAGTTGTGTCAACAAAGCCCAAAAAGCCTTAAATAGCGTACCAGGCGTTGAAAATGCACGTGTCAACTTAGCTGAGCGCAGTGCTTTAGTCACCGGAACTGCTGAGCCGAATGATTTAATCGCCGCGGTTGTTAAAGCAGGTTATGGCGCGGAAATCATTCAAGATGAAGCTAAACGCCGAGAGCGCCAACAGGAGGTCGCGCAAGCCAATATGCGCCGCTTCCGCTGGCAATCAGCATTAGCACTTGCCCTTGGTATCCCTGTGATGGTGTGGGGGATGATGGGCGATAACATGGTGCTGACTGAGCAAAACCATACCATTTGGCTCACCATTGGTGTATTAACCCTTGCGGTCATGGTATTTGCAGGTGGGCACTTTTATCGAAATGCATGGCAAAGCCTAAAAAATGGCAGTGCGACCATGGACACCTTAGTCGCGCTAGGAACAGGGGCGGCTTGGCTCTATTCTATTGTAGTCAATATTTGGCCTGAATGGTTCCCAGACCAAGCCAGACACCTTTATTATGAAGCCAGTGCCATGATCATCGGTCTTATTAACCTAGGTCATGCCTTAGAACAACGAGCTCGCCAACGCTCATCCAAAGCCCTTGAACGCTTGCTAGACCTGACGCCGCCAACGGCCCGTGTTGTCACAGAACAAGGCGAAGTGGATATGCCGCTGGAGCAAGTCAAAAAAGGAATGATTTTACGCTTAGCAACGGGTGACCGTGTCCCTGTTGATGGTGAAATTATCGAAGGCGAGGTTTGGTTAGACGAAGCCATGCTAACAGGTGAGCCGATCCCGCAGCAAAAAAGTAAAGGGGATCAAGTTCATGCGGGAACTGTGGTACAAGATGGTACAGTGCTATTTCGTGCCGCTGCTGTTGGCAGCCAAACGACTTTAGCGCGCATTATTCACCTTGTTCGCCAAGCACAAAGTAGTAAGCCACAAATTGGCCAACTTGCTGACCGTATTTCTGCCGTATTTGTACCGGTCGTTGTGGCTATTGCCTTAATTTCAGGTGCTATTTGGTACTTTGCTGGGCCTGCACCACAAATTACTTACGCACTCGTTATTACCACAACGGTATTAATCATTGCGTGTCCTTGTGCGCTAGGCCTTGCAACGCCAATGTCGATTATTTCTGGCGTGGGCCGAGCGGCTGAGTTTGGCGTATTAGTGCGCGATGCAGATGCATTACAGCAAGCAAGTGAGTTAGATACCATTGTCTTTGATAAAACAGGTACATTGACTGAAGGCATGCCACAAGTTACTGATATTCATGTATTTAATGGGTTCGAACAAGACACCGCCTTACAGTTTGCCGCTTCATTAGAAAATGGTTCTAATCATCCACTGGCTCGCGCTGTTTTAAATCGCGCAAAAGGCTTAACACTGCCTGCTAATGAGCAGTTTAGAACCTTAGCAGGGTTAGGTATTAGCGCAATAATTGATGGGAAAACTATTTTATTAGGTAACCAAAAACTGTTATCACAAAATAATATTGATACCCGTGATATTGAAGAAATCTTACACCAACAAGCCACTCAAGGTGTCACTCCCGTCTTACTGGCTGTTGATGGTAAAGTTGCCGCGCTGTTATCTATCCGTGACCCATTACGTGAAGACAGCATAAGTGCGCTGGCGCGGTTGCACAAACAAGGTTTCCGTTTAGTCATGTTAACCGGGGATAACCCAGTAACAGCTAACGCGATAGCCAAAGAAGCGGGTATTGATGAAGTGATTGCAGGCGTTATGCCAGACGGTAAATCCGCCGCAATTGAAGCCTTGCAAGCCAAAGGGCACAAAGTTGCAATGGTGGGTGATGGCATCAATGATGCCCCTGCTCTAGCCCGAGCTGACGTTGGTATTGCGATGGGTGGCGGCAGTGATATCGCGATTGAAACTGCATCCATTACCCTAATGCGCCAAAGCTTACATGGTGTTGCCGATGCGGTGTCTATTTCAAAAGGAACACTGCGTAATATGAAGCAAAACCTATTTGGTGCCTTTATTTATAATACGTTAGGTATCCCGATTGCCGCTGGTATTTTGTACCCAATAACGGGAACATTACTAAACCCTGTCGTTGCAGGTGCAGCAATGGCATTATCATCGATTACAGTAGTCAGTAACGCAAACCGTTTACTACGCTTTAAACCTGAAAAATAATAGCTTAAAGTGGGAGGAACTGATGTTCTTCCCACTTTTTAATGATTGATATTGTTCATCTCTAAACCTTCTCTCTACAACACTTCATTTTCCTACTAATACTAAGTAAAAATTGTATTATCTTATATGTCATTAATATCAAGCTAAGTCTATACTAGTAAATAGTTAGTTATTTCATATTTGGAGAGCAAAATGCTTAATATTGATCGTGAAAAACTTGCCAAACTTGCGGGTGAAGAGTTTAAAAAACAACGTACATTTTTGGTGATATTATCCATTTTATTATTAGCGGGCGGAATTTTTTGTATCATCAACCCAATGATATCAGGTATCGCTGTCAGTACCGTACTGGGTGTGCTCCTGATTATTGGTGGTGTTGGCGCGATTGTAAGCATTCTAAGTACCGTGATCTATACCGGTTGGTCTCGGCTATTTGGTTTTATCATTGGTCTTATTTATATTATTGTCGGCTACTCTTTCATTAAAGACCCGTTGCAGAGCCTGGTCGCGTTGGCTATTTTAGTGGCGGCTTTATTTATCATCGGTGGGGTTATTCGGTTATATGTCGGCTTCCAACAGATTAGCTCAGCCGGCGGCTGGTTACAAATCATCATCGGGCTGTTAGATTTCTTCATTGCTTATTTACTCATCGGTAATGGCCCAATTACATCAATTACTTTACTGACAACCCTAATTGGCATCGAAATGGTGTTTAGTTCCTTTAGCTTATTCACGTTACTCAGTGTATTTAAAGGTATTAGTAAAAATAATTAACCCCATGTGCCCCTTAATAGGGGCATTTTTCTATTTTACTTCGCCTCCACGAAGACACCAATCGGCTAAAAAATGCGTAATCAACGATGAGCATTCGCAAATTACAGTAAGATTGTTTACCCTAATAAAATGAGAAATAACGCAGGGACGAAATCGTGGGTAACTTGTTTGAAAATTTAAAGAATTGGCTTCATACAGAAACAGCTCCGGTTTACCCTTACCCTGCTGTTGATATCCGGCTATCAAAAAAGCTGAAATTGCACATTGTGGGTAGCATTCACATGGGAACAGAAACGATGTTTCCTTTGTCTGCCACATTATTAGACAAACTTAATCTCGCAGATGCCTTGATTGTTGAGGCGGATATCACTGAAACTCACTCTCCATTTCCTAATGATGATATCACTGAGTTTCTCCCTGTCGAGCAACGGCTAACTCGTGATGAATATCATCTTTTTCAACAATATTGTTTAGAGCTCCGCCAATCCCCCGAACGCTTTGATACCTTACCCTCATGGCAAATTGCCCTGATTTTGCAAGCAACCCAAGCCCAAGAACTCGGGCTAAGAGGTCACTACGGCATTGACTACCAACTTATCCGTAATGCGCAATCACAACTCAAACCAATTATTGAACTAGAAGGCACCGCCTCCCAAGTTGAATTGCTGCTTTCTTTGCCTAATAATGGGTTAGCGTTATTACAAGACTCGCTGAACCACTGGCGTGCAAACGCGCGCTCGCTACAAACGATGATAGGCTGGTGGTTAGACTACCAACCCAATAATCGTACCGCTTTACCCAATACCTTTAGCGAAGACATTTATCAGGTATTGATGAAGCAACGAAATGCGAACTGGAACGAGCAGCTTAGATCACTCCCTGATGGTAACTATGTGGTCGCCGTTGGTGCGTTACACCTGTTTGGTGAAAATAGTCTGGTAGAATATTTGCGAAACTAAGTTATAAATAGAAGGCTCAAAATGACCCCAGCCGTAAAATTACTCGAAAAACAAAAAATTTCCTTCACATTACACCCCTACGATCACGACCCAAATGAAAGTAACTTTGGTGATGAAGCAGTACGAAAACTTGGGTTAGATGCCAAGCAAGTGTTTAAAACCTTATTAGTCGCACTCAATGGCGATCAAAAAACGTTAGCCGTAGCCGTAACACCTGTTTCAGGGCAATTAGATTTAAAACAGGTTGCCAAAGTGTTTAAAGTCAAAAAAGTTGAAATGGCGGACCCACAAATCGCTCAAAAAACAACGGGATATTTGCTTGGGGGTATTAGCCCATTAGGCCAAAAAAAGCGCTTACCAACAGTCATTGATGACCAAGCTCAGCAATATGCCAGTATGTTCATTTCAGGTGGAAAACGTGGTTTAGATATTGAACTTGCTCCTAACGATCTCGCCAAAGTACTGAATGCAACCTTCGCTGAAATACGTAAATGATATT
Organism: Providencia sp. PROV130; assembly: GCF_028482225.1. NCBI lineage: Bacteria > Pseudomonadati > Pseudomonadota > Gammaproteobacteria > Enterobacterales > Morganellaceae > Providencia > Providencia sp. PROV130. Next base: position 12,665 of record NZ_JAMPQC010000026.1, read on the forward strand.
AAACCCGTGACAGTCGCAGCGACGATTGAATGGTTATCGGCTCAAGAAGGTGGTAGGCAACAGCCGCCAGCAATCGGGCCTTATTATGCTGTTGCTCGTTTCAGCCTCAAACCCGATGAATCTTGGAGTGTGATATTCCAGCTAGCGTTTCATTTACGCAATAGCCATAATCGACAAATAAGCCGAGGAACTGTGCGTTTTCTTGTTGAACATGCGCCTCATGAATATTTATTAAATTATCATTCATTTGATATTTATGAAGGCCCTCATTTAGTCGCTCATGCTTTTTTGCTCTAAATAATGACGATAAAAAGCCCCACCGCAAGCGGTGAGGCTTTCAAAGTAATAATGATTTAATTATTTATTGTTATAAATAATCTCACCTTTTGGCTCATAATCTGCCGCTTTCAGCGGGGAATGTTTTTCAATATACCCTTTGAGCACTTCAGCATCGACAAAACCGGTATTAACGTAGTTAGGGTGGTTGTCAATTTTCGGGTAACCGTCACCACCAATCGCATTGAAATTCAACGTTGCCATACGATACGTTTTAGCCGGGTCAACAGGCTTACCATCAATTTTGACATCACTAATCGTGCCATCTTTATTCAGCGTTAAGTTCACGTTGTAGAACTGGCCATACGCACCTGCATCCGGTTTCATATTCGCCACTGCGGTCAGGTATGGGAGAACTTCATCCCCTTTGAAATCAACATAAACTAACTCATTAGCAAACGGTTGAACCTTGAGCACATCTTTATAAGTGATATCGCCACTTTCGATAGAGTCACGAACACCACCGCCGCTCATAATTGCAAAATCAGCCCCAGCACGTTCTTTTTGTGCGGCTAACAGAAGATGCCCCATATTTGTTTGCACAAAACGCACTTTACTGCGATCACCTTCAAGTTTACCTTCAACTGAGCCCACTTTAACACTCAATTGCTTGTCACCTTTTTCTTGATAAGGTGTCAATAATTTCATCATGTCAGGGTTATGAGCAATTTCTTGCGTATAATAAACACGCTCGCTAGTCCCATCTTCTTTTGTCACTTTTTTCTTCAAGTTAATTGGGATTAACTGGTAGTGTTTCAGCGTAAACTTGCCGTTTTTAAATTCAAAATCTGCACGACCAACATATTTACCCCATTCATGGGCTTGCACAATCCAAGTTCCATTTTGGTTATCTGGCGCACACGGTGTACCTGGTACATAGTCTTCTTGTTTGTAGTTTTTCTTTTCTTGAGACATACAAACAGGGTCTTGTGAGTGACCACCCACTATCATATCTAAATAGCCAGCCGGTAAGCTGCGCGCCATTTCTACATCGCCCGGAGCATTCGAACCATGATTACCATCATCATAGTGCCCCATATGAGTTGCTGCGATGATAATGTCTGGTTTTTCTGTTGCACGAAGCTCTTCAACCACTTTTTTGGCTTCGTCCGCAGGCACACGGAATTCGACATCAGGGAAATTGGCAGGGTTACCGATACGCACTGTATCGTCGGTTGTCAGCCCCATAACCGCAATTTTCACACCTTGTTTATCAAAGATTTGGTAAGGTTTGAAAAGGCGTTTACCTGTGCTGCTTTGATAAATATTGGCAGATAAGAACGGAAAAGTTGCCCATTTTTCTTGCTGACGCAAAGTCTCAAGTGGGTTATCAAACTCATGGTTCCCTAATGCCATTGCATCGTAACCGACTAAGTTCATTCCTTTAAAATCGGGTTCTGCATCTTGTAAATCAGACTCTGGTACACCGGTATTAATATCACCACCAGAGAGCAGTAAAACACTGCCGCCTTGTTTAGCGACTTCGTCACGAATTTCATCAACTACCGTTTTTTGCGCCGCTAAACCATATTCGCCATGGTCGTTATGCCAGAAGTGGCCGTGATGGTCATTGGTATGCAAAATGGTAATATTGTATGTTTTGTCTTTTTCCCACGCATTTGCCATAGTTGCGGGTATTAACGCTAACGATACCGTTAATGCGCATGCCTTAAATGCAAACTTCATACATTTCTCCCTGCTGGTATAGGAATTTTTATACAGTCATATTAGATTATAGTTTGTCACTACCTGCTGTCTTATAGCATAAAAATATGAGCAGGATTTGATACCTATTGCAGAATAAGAAATTCGTTTCATAAAAATGAGATCACCATCAAATAATTTACGAACACTAGTTATTCACGTGATTTATTTATTCATTTAAATAAATTGTATTTCAGTTATATTGATAACAATTATGTAACACAGAAAGTTGATAATGACATGAGTGAACAAACCACAACACCCAACAACCCAAGCCCGTCAAAGCCATTAAATAAAACAGGGAAAACGGTCTTTAGTATCCTAACGGCGATCAGTGTCTCTCATTTACTTAATGACATGATCCAGTCACTAATCTTAGCGATTTATCCTTTATTACAATCTGATTTTTCACTGAGTTTTGCCCAAATCGGGATGATAACCCTTACTTATCAGATTACCGCATCATTGTTACAACCAATTATTGGCTACTATACAGACAAACATCCACAACCTTATTCCTTGCCAATAGGAATGAGCTTCACGCTAACGGGGCTAATCTTGTTAGCGATGGCAGAAACCTTCCCGACCATATTACTTGCAGCCGCATTGGTTGGAACCGGTTCGTCTGTCTTCCATCCTGAATCCTCTCGTGTGGCACGTATGGCTTCAGGCGGTCGTCATGGTCTGGCGCAATCTTTTTTCCAAGTCGGTGGTAACTTAGGCGCCTCCCTTGGGCCACTACTTGCAGCGCTGATTATTGAACCATACGGAAAAGGCAACATTGGTTGGTTCTCGCTTGCAGCCCTGCTTGCGATTGTTATTTTGTTGCAAGTCAGCAACTGGTACAAACAACAACACCGCGCTGCAAGTAAGAAACCAATTAATGCAGGGAATGTTAAAGTCTTACCACGAAAGACAATTATTGGCTCTTTGGCAGTACTGTTAATTCTGATTTTTTCAAAATACTTTTATTTGGCGAGCATCAGCAGCTATTACACCTTTTATTTGATAGATAAGTTTGGTGTTTCTGTGCAAAATGCGCAAATTCATTTGTTTGTTTTCTTATTTGCTGTAGCCGCTGGTACTATGATTGGCGGGCCAATAGGTGACAAAATAGGACGTAAATACGTTATTTGGTTCTCAATCCTTGGAGTTGCACCATTTACCTTAATTTTACCCTATGCATCCCTCTATTGGACTGGGGTACTTACCGTCATCATTGGTATGATTTTAGCCTCCGCATTTTCGGCTATTTTAGTCTACGCACAAGAGCTGATCCCCGGTAAAACCGGCATGGTATCAGGGTTGTTCTTCGGATTAGCATTCGGTATGGGAGGTGTTGGTGCGGCAGTTTTAGGCCATATCGCAGACCAGACCAGTATTGAACAGGTTTATCATTATTGTGCTTTCTTACCATTACTTGGGATTTTTACAGTATTGCTACCAAATATTGGCAACAAATAGATTTATTTTCTTATTTTACCCATACTTACCTAAAAATAAGTATGGGTCTTTCCTTCCATAATCTTGATAAATTTCAGATAAAAATCTCACAAACACAAAGCTTGTAACGATTTAGCTCCTTTACCCTGCATTTTTTTTAAAAACATTTCATTTTTTTAAGGAAATTTATCTCAAAAAAAGTTAGAATATAAAAACATGCAATTTGCATTTTAAAATGAAGGCCTCATTTTAAAAGTCAACGGCATGTACCCACCTTTCTATTTTTATACTAACCAGAGGAGACTAAATGGAGCATTCAACGCCCTTAATCACAACCATTGTTGGTGGTCTCGCCCTTGCATATTTGTTAGGAATGATCGCACAGCGATTAAAAATTTCCCCTTTAGTTGGCTATCTTGCAGCCGGTGTCCTAGCAGGCCCATTTACCCCTGGGTTTGTTGCTGATGCAGCACTGGCACCTGAACTTGCTGAAATCGGTGTTATCTTACTGATGTTTGGGGTAGGCCTACATTTCTCATTAAAAGATTTACTTGCTGTTAAAGCTATCGCAATTCCCGGAGCTATTGCTCAAATCGCAGTAGCAACCTTACTGGGTCTTGGCCTGTCGATGTTATTTGGCTGGGGAATATTTACAGGTGTTGTATTTGGCCTGTGTTTATCAACAGCCAGTACCGTCGTATTACTTCGTGCATTAGAAGAGCGTCAATTGATTGAAAGTCAGCGTGGGCAAATTGCGATAGGCTGGCTGATTGTTGAAGACTTAGCGATGGTCTTAACACTCGTTCTACTGCCTGCGGCGGCAGCTATTATGAATACGGATGATGCCAGCTTCAGTGAGCTCGCATTAGGCCTTGCATGGACAATTGGTAAAGTTGTTCTATTCATATTCATTATGATTGTCGTGGGTCGTAAAGTGATCCCATGGATTTTATCGCGTACCGCATCAACAGGTTCTCGTGAGCTATTCACTCTTGCTGTTCTCGCACTCGCATTAGGCATTGCCTATGCTGCTGTGGCTATTTTTGATGCTTCATTTGCCCTTGGTGCATTCTTCGCAGGGATGGTATTAAACGAGTCTGAGCTCAGCCATCGTGCCGCACAAGATACACTGCCATTACGTGATGCCTTTGCCGTACTGTTCTTTGTATCAGTTGGGATGCTGTTCGACCCAGTCGTATTAATTGAGCAGCCTCTGGGAATTTTAGCTGTTCTCGCCATTATTATTATTGGTAAATCCGCAGCTGCCTTGGTACTTGTTAGGATGTTTGGCCATTCACGGCGAACCGCGTTAACCATTTCTGTTAGTCTTGCGCAAATTGGTGAGTTTGCCTTTATCTTAGCCGGAATGGGGTTAACCCTAGGCGTCATGGATAAAGACGCGCAAAACCTGGTGTTAGCGGGTGCAATTGTCTCTATTATGCTGAATCCTGTGTTATTTAGCTTATTAGATAAGTACCTTGAGAAAACTGAAACTATCGAAGAACAACTGCTGGAGGAAACTCTGGAAGAAGAAACCCAAGTTCCTGTCGATATCTGCGGCCACGCCATCATCGTTGGTTACGGTCGAGTAGGTGGCATGCTTGCAGACAAACTGCGTAGAAGGGAAATTCCGGTTGTCGTTGTTGAAGATACCCGCTCTCGGTTTGAAGAACTTGCTGAAAATGGCTTTAGCGCAATTTTAGGTAATGGTGCCAATAGGGAAATTATTAGCCTTGCCCGTATTGAATGCGCCAAAACATTGCTCTTAACTATCCCTAATGGTTATGAAGCCGGTGAAATTGTCGCAACCGCGAAAGAAATGAACCCAGATGTCACGGTGATTGTTCGTGCCCATTATGATGATGAAGTCAGCTTTATTAAAGAACGAGGTGCAGACCATATCATTATTGGCGAACATGAAATCGCAAAATCAATGGCGACATTAATGTGCAATGATGTGGAAGAGTTCGGTTGTTCTATCGATGATATGATTGATGGTGACAATGATAAAAAAGGTGAAGGCAAAAGTTTAGATGATTATCTAAAACCCGCGCATTAACCTCTATTTCCATAAATAAAAAAGGAAGCTATTGCTTCCTTTTTTTATTTACGCTATTAGCCAGTTTCAGTCGCTTACATATTACGAGCAATATACACATGCCCCAAAACACGAGCAGAACCTGCGTTAGTACCACTTCCACCAGCAAACCGGTAAGCAATTAAAAGCTCTTCTAAATATTGAAGCAGCCAGAAATAATTAAAGCGGTAAGCTCATAAATATGAATAATAATGATTTAATAATACTGATATTCATATTTATGGGTTGTCTTAAATTCAAGCAAACCTTCTGGAGAGAATTTTGACATTTCAGCTATCAAGCAATTACCATGAATATCATTTTCTAAACATGAAGTAATGTCTAAGTAGGTATATTCTGAATTGAGTTTTTTTCCATAGAATTGAGCGACGGCCTTGCTAAAAAAACCATCATTATCATAATGGTATTCTATTTTTTTTATCGTGCTAAAACTTGTTTTATTTTTATTTTCTTCGCTATCAATTGTCGCTGCTAAATTTCCTTGTTTATTATAGTTGTACTTTATCGATGTTTTAAGCCCTTGAAAATCTTGACCACTAACTCTATCAACTCGGTTATTTTCCCAGAACACATGCTGAATATTTGTTTTTGGACTGTGTTTATTTGATATTGTCCGGATATTATTAATTTGTTTACTCTCTTCATTGGCACTGTAATAAAAATCAGTTGTAATAATTAAATTTTCAATATCATTTTTATCATAAAATGTACTGCTCATCTTTTTGGATAATAGAGTACTTTTGTCAAATGACGATTTCATCACCATTTTAGAAAAAAATGTAGATTCATTTTGTCCCATATATACAACAGAATCATAGTGGTAGCTAGTTAACTCACCATCAGAAGTATACTGGATGGACATATTTCCTTCAGCACTCCTCTTTTGCTCATCACTGTCACTTGTTGTATTAAACGTTGACTTAACAGACTTAATAGGCCCCCAAAATATTAACCCTGTTATAAGCTGACTATTTTGTCTGTTAATTTCATTTTTGTTATCAGAACAACCCGTGAAAATAAGGGAAAATGAAATAATAAGAGATAATGTTGGTAATGATAAGTTCTTATGCATTATTGGTATGTCCTTGTTTTAATAAGCGCAGAGATAAATAAAAATAGATATTTAAAAAACCATTTGTTTAATACTGATTAATTTTCACACGAGTCAGCGTTGAAGATTAAGGTGGTTATGCCCTATTATTTCAGTTCCTCAATGGAGGATTCAATTATTGGACCTGGAGCTACATAATTACAAGTTAGTACATAATATGTATTAGCTTTAAAATATTGAGTATGACTATGACTTGAATAATAACCAGCACTAGGGGGAATTAGTGTTATACAGTCGGTTTTTATTTTATAGGAACCTGGAGGAATAATTAGAACATCTCTTTGCATTTCTAGCTTTACAGGTGATCTAACACCATCAGTGGGTTCAAAGTCCCAAGCACGAGAATATAAAGGAATATCAACAACATTATTAAACATGGTCGTTTCTGGGATTGATGATTTTTCGTAAATTCTATTAAATTTTTCTTTGTTTTTTTGATACGTTAATGTATTAATTCCCTCAACAAAAGACCAGTTTCCTCCACCAGTAATCAGCACTGCATTATTCGCCGTATCATCCTTTGTATCATCATAAATATTAGCACTTGAAACACAACCATATAAAGGAAGTAAGGAACATACGAGTAGTGTTTTTCTTAAAAAATCCATTTAAGTAACCCCAGGATAGTTTGTATATTTACTTACGATAATTTACATTGGATTTTTATAGTTATCAATTAACAATTGACCACTTTTTTTAGGGGAATTAAAGAATTGGTGAGTAGAAATAAAGGTTACGTTATAGAGTTAATTAAACATAAAATTTTAAATGAATAATTTAATAGATGATATTCACTCTATCACCGCTTAAAGCGAATTTTTATTTATATATTTGTGGGTGATTATGATTACCAAAACTATTTGCCGTCCCCTAGGAACATACACAAGTATGTGCCTAGAGGAACTGAGCGAAGCCAACAACGCATCAACGTGAATTATGACGAGTGAGCGATAAACTCATCCCCAGTCCAAACTGGCAACCCTTGGTCTTTAAAAAACTGAATTTCAGCTGCAACACCACCGCTTTTTTCCCAGCCAGGTAATGTCAGCACAATTAAACCATCACACCGCTTTAGAAATTCCATATCAATAGAAGACCATGCGACTTTTTGTCCTTGAGAAGCAAGGTATTGGTTAATTGGGTGGGTCATCGTGATTTGGCTATAGGTAGCGATACCTTTAAGCGCCAGTTCTGCTGCAAATTTTGTGCATTCAGCAAAGCGCATTTCTACAACATTGCTATCGGGGTCTGAATAAGGACAAGCAATAAAATAAAGGCTCATAATCTTTCCTAGGTGCTGTTAATTTTCAATGAACATTTTTTAGTTAAAGTAACCCCATGAAAAATAATTAATTATTTTCCACAGGGAGAGTTAAAGTTTAATTTATAGAATTAAAGACTTATTCAACGTCCGCAACAATAATTTTCGTTTTAGGATGTTTTTTACCTTCAGGTAATTTAAATTCTTTGCTGGTTGTCACTAAATAATCAATATTGTCCCAACTCGTCACAAAATTAATCGCATGTTTATTCGCTTTCGTACCATCCGCTAACACCATTAATTTATCGCTGTTTTCCATCATCTTTTGTGCGATTGCAGCTTCATCGACATGCTGATCCATCACACCATGTAATGCGTGTATCGCCCCTGCCCCAATCACTGCGTAATCAGCAAAAAATTCAGCAATATTTTTTAGTGCAATAGCGCCTAAGCACGCATTTTGCGCTGCATTAAATTGCCCACCAATCAAAATCGTTTCGATAGTTGAGTTTTCTTGTAACGTATTTGCCAATAACGGCGAATTTGTAATAACGGTTAAGTTATCAATCAATTTGATTCTTTGGCTAAATTCAAAGGTGGTTGTGCCAAAATCAATAAACAATGTGTCTCCAGGTTTAATCAGCTCAGCCGCTTTCGCCGCAATCGCTTTTTTCTCATCAACCGCGGCTTGTGCTCTTTCCGTAAAATTACGCTCAAATTTTGATTGAATATTGACAGCCCCACCATGGACTTTTTTCAGTAACTTCTGTGTTTCAAGCTTACTAAGGTCACGACGGATGGTTTCTTGCGCGACATTAAAATGCTTAGCAAGCTCCTGTACGTAAACCTGCCCTTGAGTAGAAAGCAGCTCAATGATAGTTTGATGACGTACTTTTGAGGAACGTCCCTCACACATAGTTTAATCCTTCTTAACCATTTAACTTTCCAGCACTATACAACAGTGATACTAATTTCAGTAGCTTCCTGCTGTATTTTTGTTAAATCAATGTTTTTCAGTAAAATACGTCGTGTTGGTAAACAGCGATGGCGTTTTTCATATAACAGGGTATTCCCTGCCATAACACGAATAGTTCCGTTCACTGGCTGTTCAACTTTGATATTAAAATCAATTTGTCGCACTGATAAATTATCCATATCAATACACGCTGGAACACTAAAACAAATTTTCGGGTCAAACTGCACAGGAATACATTGAGCCACTTTCAATTGTTGTTGATGATGATTCGCTAGTAAATCATCTGCTATCCGTTCTCCGATCACCAAGCCTTCTTGATAGCATTGATCACCCATATCGGCCGGGTGTAACATATTGCCAGCGGCATAGTAGCGAGTATCAGAGCAACGCCCATACTGGTCTGTTACCGGTTTTCCTGTCGCCGCATCAAAGTTCAAATGGCTTTTACGGATTAGCGTATTTTCACCAACAAATTGCCCCGTAAAAATGACCGAATCACACATAATTTTGTGGCTTTTACCTTCGGTTTCAACAACCACATATTCCACGCGATCTAAACCGCCAATTTCAGTAATTTTACTATTCAAATAAACGGGGGTTCCCATCGCTTTAGCAAATAAAGTCGCGGGTTTAAAAGCTAAAATCCGCTCACCACTTTCAATCATCGCTTGGGCTTTAACGCCTGCATTTTTTAGTGTCCATAGCGCAGAAAAACTCACTAATTCACTGCCTACAATCACGGGATTACGGCAAGGCTTCTTACCATTTAAATAAACAAATTGCTGTAATGCCCCTGCGGTTAAAATTCCTTGTGGCCGCAAGCCTGAAACTAAGCGCGGATGGCGAGGTGTTTCTCTTACCCCCGTCGCTATCAAAACCCGTTTAGCTTGCATTTCAACAAGACCTTCTGGTGTTGAAACGGTTAATTTCCCATTAGGTTGTAACGCAGTCACTGTACTACGGGTGAAAATCGGTGTGTTTCCCAGTTGATTGACAATTTTCTCAGCAAATTGGTTGCCTTTCATCGGCCGTTTAAAGGCTAAAATACCAAAAGTTGGGTGCTGGCAGTGACGTGGAACGCCACCGGCATGGGCTTCACGTTCAATGATGGCGATATTTTGTACACCACGGCGACGTAGTGCTTGTGCCGCAGCTGCACCGGTAGGGCCCGAGCCAATGATAATAACATCATAATTTACACTCATTTTACGGCCTCCACTGCCAATGTGTGGTCGAAGCGACCATTAATAATTTCAGCCACCTGACTACTACAATAAAACCCATTACAGCGTCCCATCATCACTCGCGTTCTGCGGCGTAAAGCCCCTAAACACTCAGGAGGAATGTCCGAATCAAATGCGGCTTCAATCTCCCGCTGAGTCACTAATTCACAATGGCAAACAATACCGCCATTGCTTTTGCATTGGTAATCCCGTTGATGATATTCAGAAATCATTGGCATAGTTGGCCAAATCAGCACTTCAGGTGGTGATAACTCAAAAAGCGGTGTGAAATTTTCTTGGTACAATTTACCAAGATAGCTTGCCACCCCTAAGGCCGAGGTTAAACCTGTGGAACGAATTCCCCCTGCACATATCCACTGTTTTTCTGGGTAACCATTAATGCGGTAATATTTTTCTTCTGTTGCAGGGCGTAACCCCGCATAGGTTGCGGTCACACTGTAATTGTGCAATGAAGGTAACATACGAGAACCTTGGGCAATTAAGTCCTCAAGCACTTCTTGTTTTACCTCTGCTTTCCAACGGTCATCTTGTTCTTCCGCTGTAGGGCCAAGCAAGAGGTTGCCGAAGATGGTTTTCGATAGCAATACACCTTTTGTGATAGCGGTCGGCACTGGTAGGATAATCGCATTGATATCCGCTGCTGCCGCTTTGTCATAAACAAGAAATTGCCCTTTACGTGGTTTTATTTGGAACGGTGATGGGTGGCAAATTGATTCGACAATATCCCCATTAATTCCTGCGCAGTTAATGACTAAACGGGCAGAAAACTCACCTTTTGATGTGGTTAAATGCCATACTCCATCATTGAGTGTTCCATTGCTTACCTCACAATGAAAACGGTATTCAGCCCCATGTTTCACTGCTTGGGTTAAATACGAAAGTGGCGTACTCCATGGGTCAATAACCGCTTCACCTGGCACAGAAACAGCCGCAAGTGCCCCTGGTGCTAAATGGGGTTCTCTGCGATATAGCTCTTCTTTATCAATAATTGCCACATCTAATACATTGTTAGTGTGTGCTTGTTCTACTATCGCCGGCAATTTACTGAGTTGCTCATCATTCCATGCAACCACTAATGCCCCCGTTTCAAGAAGAGGTAAATTCATTTTTTCTCTGATTGCAATGAATTCACGATACCCTTCTTGCATGCACTCAAGTTCTAGACTCCCTGGTGTGGCGTCAAAACCGGTATGTAATAGCGCACTATTTGCCTTACTGGCTCCCGAAAGGATGTCACCACCACGTTCAAGTAACAACGTGTTGGCCCCCATCAGTGTGAATTTACGTGTCACAGCACAGCCAATGACACCACCGCCGATGACAATGACATCCCAAATTTTTTTATTATTAATATCCATGGCTGAGATCCTTAACTTAAAACTTGCACACATAAAACCACATAATTCCCACAATCACAATAATTAAAACAACACAAAGCACAACAACAACCAAAAATTTACTCACATTGTTACTTTATTGTGATTTTTGTCACATTAGTGAAACTTACTGTGAGTTTTTTGTGGATTTTATTTCCGATTAAACGATAGTAAGCAAAAAAACAGACCTATTTACAACATTTATAACACTGGGAATACTGTGATGCTCAATCAACGTTATGCGGCTATCGACCAGGGAACAACGGGAACCCGGGTCGTTGTCTTTGAAGAAGGCGGCCATTACCACTCCCCTATGAGCATTCCTCATAAACAAATCACGCTGAATAGTGGTTGGGTTGAACACGACCCAGAGGAAATACTGGCAAACATCATTAAATGCTTACATAGCTGTGAAGTTGTTGATGCTATTGGGCTTTGTCACCAAGGTGAAAGCATTGTGGCATGGGACGCGGACAGCAAGCGCCCTTTATACAACGCGATTGTTTGGCAAGACTTGCGGACAGAAAAAACCATCTCAATGCTCAAGGAGGCTGGGTTAGAACCGCTGGTACAATCTAAGTCAGGCTTACCTCTCGACCCTTATTTTTCCGCCAGCAAAATGGGCTGGATTATTGACAATGTTGTCGGTGCGAAAACGTTAGCGGATAAAAATAAATTACGCATCGGTACAATGGATGCTTTTTTTCTTGACCGTTTATGTGGCGTATTTGTCACCGACTATAACTCGGCGTCTCGAACTTCATTACTCAATATTCATACGTTGGAATGGGACCAAGAGCTATGTGACATTTTTGGAGTCCCCATCCATTGCTTGCCGCCAATTAAAGACAACATTGGTGACTTTGGCGCTATCAATCTCGATGGACACCTTACCCCAGTCACGGCCATTATTGTTGACCAATTTGCCGGCACATTCGGCCATGGTTGTCGTGAGAAAGGTGATGCCAAAATCACCTTCGGTACAGGCGCGTTCTTGCAAGCACTGACTGGCACCGATATTCCACAAACTCATGACAGCGGTTTATTGCCCACACTCTGTTGGAAGTTTCCCAATCAGCCCCCTGTATTTGGCTTAGATGGCGGCGTCTACAACGCAGCATCTGCCATCAATTGGGCTCGCAAAATCGGTTTATTTGACTCGTTTGATGAGCTCGGGGATTTCAGGGCAGAATCCGCTATTAAACGCGGCCTAGCCTTTGTCCCTGCGTTATCCGGTTTAGGGTGTCCATACTGGGATCGCAGTGCTGCAGGCCTTTGGGCGGGGCTTTCATTAGATACCGACAAAAAAGACATGATGCAATCGGTTTTGGAAGGCATAGCCGCACGCTCCGCTGAAGTTATTTTTGCAATGGAAAAAATTTCACCGCTAGGCCAGTCAATCTCAGTCGATGGAGGACTCTCTTCAAATCAATATTTTAAGCAATTTTTAGCTAATTTATTACAAAAAAACATTGAAGCACCAGCAAACCGTGAAGTAACCGCATTAGGCGCCGCCTTGTTAGCTCGAAAAGGTATCGGGATCACTCATGAAATGGCGGTAAGGCGCAATTCAACCGTGACACATCCTGATGGGACGAATATGCAAGGTGTGATGGAACAATATCGCGACATCATTGCCCGTTCTCGCCAATTAAGACACTAAAATAATAAAAGGAAACCCTACTATGGCTGAATTCGGAAATTACATTATTTATTTAATTATGTGTGGCGCCATTATTGGTGCTGTCGCATCCATTGTTAGACCCGCCAGCGATCTTGGAAAAGAGTTTGTTAACGGGATCTTTTCTATTGGTCCCGTGTTTCTCGCTCAAGCCGGGATCATGGCTGCTGTTCCGTTACTCTCGCAATTAATCTCTTACATTCTTGGACCGGTCTTTTCCTCTGTCGGCTCAGACGTTTCTATTGCAGCCTTATCAATTATTGCAGTTGATATGGGCGGTTACCAACTAGCCGATGCACTAACAACTAATCGAGATATGTGGATCACTGCAATGTTGATCGGTTACACCTCTGGGGCCACTATTGTTTATCTGATCCCTGTGGGGCTAACAATGCTAAATCGTAAAGATCATAAATACCTTGCACTTGGTGCGATGGCTGGGTTGATCTCCATACCATTTGGCGTATTGGCTTCACTACTGCTAATTACATTCAATAATATTCCTGTAAGGGACATTATTTCCACAAACTCACCGGCGACACATCAATTAACCTTAGATTTCTTTACCATGTTGCAATACCTGATGCCGTTGTTTGTATTCTGTTTTTTATTAGCCGCAGGGCTAAAATATCGCCCGATGTTAATGGTAACGGGCTTCCTGATTTTCGGTAAAATCATGGATGCATTCGTCAAATTAGTCTTAGCATTTTCCATTGTTGAACACTTTACTGGTGTATTTACCAAAGTGTTCGGCGCATGGGGCTTCGACCCTCTATTTGCTGACCAAAATGAGCTATTCCGTGCCATCGAAATTGCAGGGTATATCGGTATCATGTTAGCGGGTACATTCCCTATTTGTTATCTGTTCCAACGCTACTGCAAGCCTTTAGTCCGTGCACTGAGTAACCGTTTAAAACTGAGCGATACGGGTTCTTTAGGTTTTATTATGGTTATGGCAAACATTATCGCTACTTATCACTTATTCAAAGAGATGCGAGCAAGGGATAAAGTATTATGTGTGGCATTTGGTGTTTGCGCACAAGCAACCATCGGTGATCACCTTGCCTTCACTGCCAACTTCCAACCTACTCTCGTTTTACCTATTTTACTGGGCAAGTTGGTAGGCGGCTTCTTAGCAGTATTTATTGCGATTAAAATCTCAGTACCACAGGCGATGCGTTATGAAGCTGAAGATACAAAAGCAGCTGAAATAGTCAAAGAAGAAAGTGAGCTCGCTGTTGCTAAACAACATTAATTAGTATTAACCATACTTATATATTTAAAAATAATTAGCTGTATGCCAAATATGGATACTCATAAAGTAGCATACAGTTTTTATTTATTAGTCTGAAATTAACTCAAACTCTCGTCAATTATTAACATTACACTCATTATATGGTTATCTATATTAGTCATCATTAACCATTACATTGTTTATAGATATATAATTTGAAGGTAAAAAATTACCTCAATTAATAAAATTTAGTGACAACAATTCATCAAAACCATTATCAAAAAGAAAGGCGCCTCAATAACAATTATATTGAAGTGCCTTAGAATCAATACCATCAATTCAAATAAGAATCATTTCGATTTAACGTTCCCAATAAGATTCTTCTAAGCTATCTTCTTTTTCAGGTAAGCCACGACTCAAACGAGGTGAATGCTGAGTTAATACTTGATAACTTACACGATTAGCATATTTACATACTTGAGCTAAAGAGGAATACGTTAAGTATTGGCGTTCATGTTTACTGGAATTCGGTACATTTGAGCGATGGTAAGAATTAGCGGTAATATCGTGAAGTAATGCCGATAAAGCCCCGTCTCCTGCCCCATTTGTGTTCATTATTTTTTCAGGGCCCCCCATATAAGGCTCAATATGAGAGAAAATTCGTAATGGAACTTGGCAATCTTGTTGGCGCATTGCTCGGCTAAACTCGTATAAGTTAAATTCTGCAATTGCACCTGGTAGTAGTGGGTGCTGCGTCGTACGTTTATAAGCATCTTCGGTGTAGCCAGCCATATACAGGCCTGATGGGCCCGCCGTACATAAAACTAAATCAACCCAGTCTAGTGCCATATTGGAGGCAAGTAATGGGTCACTCAACCCCGTCAGTTCCTGCGCTTCGTCCTCATTCATTGCAACGACTGAAATATGTTCTGCTAAGAAATCACGCCAGAACTGAGGGTCTTGAGCAATGACAAATTTTGTTCCAAGCGTCAACACAACGGGAACATTGTGCTTTTTCGCATACGCAATAGCCTGCATCGTCGCATCAGGCATGGTTTCTCCAGGTTTACAACGGACTAAATAAGCCGTTAAAACCAACGCAGAAGCCCCCGCAATGATATCCTCTGGAATACTATTTGGGTGCAAGCGATTCATATGGCCAGGGCTGATAGCAAAAGTTCGCTCGCCATTTTCAGTGATCAAGGTAAAACAGCGCCCAATAGGCCCATCTACGCCTTGTAGAAAATTTAAATCCATACGGCTTGAGGTATGGCACAGGTAGCGATATGCATAGCTTCCAATTTGGATGTTATTACACATTGTGCCCAATAAAACAGACCTGTCATCCGCTAATACCGAATAATTGTGCAAGGTATTGCCAATCGTTCCACCAGCAAACTCATGAGTAATCAATGCATTATCTGTGAGCTCTTTATACAAAGCTTCGGCGGCATCATCTTCAATAACTAGTGAATGCCCCTTACTCAACTGGTAGCGCTGAATGAAATCGTCATCCACTTTCGCTTCAATATCGACTAATGTTTGGTCGATACCAACGATATAGGACTTACAATTCTCATCATCTGCCAATGTTTCTTTTAAAGGCTGTAATAAAGGATCTCTGAGACTAACAGGAAAATAGTGTTTTGATTTGCGCTGACCGGGGAATTTCATAATTAGAAGATTAACAATGGAACATCGCCCTATTCTAGCACGATAAAATAAAGCCAGCACCTGCAAAGAAGGCACTGGCTCCATTGTTTGTCATTTGGCGGTAATTTTACTGATTTTGATATTTATAATCGCGGTAAAGCTCTCGACTTAACACAAATGCACAACTCAAAATTAAACCTAATATGGCGCTTAATGCAACAATCAACGCTGATTTAGGTGAATCTTTATGCAATGGTAAGTCTGGCGTTAAAATAAATTTAACCGGCGTAAAATCTAACTCTTTACTAGTTAGCTCTTGTAAATCATCAATATAAATCTTACGGTTTTGTAGGTTTTCGCTCATCAATGCTAAATCACGATTTTGAGTTTCAATCAGTAATTTTTTCTCTAAAGCTTCAGTCCCCAACGCAATAGGGTAATCAGGGTCATCATTGATAGCAACAGATTCGCTGGCAATCGGTTTTTCAATTCCAGCGGCTTTTGCAATATCAACGGCTCGTTTAAGCCTTTCAACCTTAACATCGTATTCAGTTTGAATTTTGCTGACTTCGCGTTTTAGTGACTCACTGGCATAAATAAGTTTCTCTGAAATCATATTATCGATTTCAACTTTTAGCTGTTGCCTTACTTTCGATGCACTATAACGAATATAGCCTTCAAGTAAATCTTGGGCTTCTGTCGGCAACGGCGCAGTAAAGCTTAAAACAATATCATTTGAAGTACTGTTTTTTTCTTTTGACAGATCTTGAATTTTAATATCATTTGAAATGATTGAATTCACTAGCCTTTGCTGAGCGATAACATCATCTTTTGGGTCAATTTTCTCTGCAAGGTTATGGTAATACTCAGTACTTCTCACATAACTTTCTTGATTAACTTTCGAACGATATTGGTCAATAAATGCAGTAAAAACACGTTGAGCACTTAGATCAACAGGAACATCTAATACATCCAATTGCGCTTTAAATGCATTAACTTCTTTGAGCTCTTCAGATGCAGGGGGAATAACAATAGCAGTACTGCTCCATTTTTGAGGTAAGAGTTTAACAACACCAGCACTTACTGCAATACAAACAATCGTAAATATAAGAATCAAAAATTTATGTTTTAACAAAATGGAAAACAAGGCCATTAAATCAATTTCATCGTTTTGTTGTATATGAAATTGATGAGCAGAAGACGACTTCTGCTCTATATTACCTTGTGGGGGCTGCTTATTGCTCATATTAATTCCAAAAGACATAACATTTATTCAATCATTTATAATTTCAGATAAGTGATTATAGTCCATAATGAGCCTATTGATATATCGATAAGCAAACTTTTCTGCATTAATTTGCTGAATTAGTTATTTTAGTACATCTTGAATTATTGAATTAATCATATGAATGCTATTTGGATTATCATTTAAAGCCGGTATGTAATTATATTTATTACCGCCACTACTCATAAAAAATTCTTTATTTTGTTCGCTAATTTCTTCTAATGTTTCTAGGCAATCAACTGAAAACCCTGGACAAATGACCTGAACGGATTTTACACCCTGGGAGGGTAATTCATGCATAGTTTTATCCATGTAAGGCATCAACCAAGGCTCACGTCCAAACCGTGACTGATAGGTGAGCATGACTTTATCACTTGGATAATTCAACGCCTCACGGAGTGCCTCTGCCGTTTTTTCGCACTCTTGCTGGTAAATATCACCTGTATCGCAATAACGCTGTGGAATACCATGGAACGACAATATAAGTCTATCGGGTTCACCATGCAGGGCAAAGCTTTCGTCTATCGAGGCCACTAACGCTTGAATATAAGCAGGGTGTGTCGCATAGCTACGAATGAATTGCACGCTTGGAATGGTACGTCTACTTTCAAACGCTCTGGTTAATGCATCATAAACTGCTGCGGTTGTCGTGCAGGAATATTGTGGATACAGCGGAAGAACCACTAAGTCAGTAACACCTTGGTCTAGCAAACCATCCACCGCACTTTTAATTGAAGGAGAACCATAGCTCATGCCTATCTCTACAGCAATATTAGGCAATAACTCTGCTAACTTTTGTTTTTGACGCAAAGAATAAACCAGTAATGGCGAGCCGCCTTCTAACCAAATAGACTTATATAACTTCGCCACTTTAGAAGAGCGAAGAGGCAAAATCGCCCCATGTAAAATTGGCTTCCAAATCAAGCGCGGTACATCAATAACACGTTTATCACTAAGAAATTCTGCTAAATAGCGTTTCACTGCTGAGGTTGTTGGGGCATCAGGGGTTCCTAAGTTTGCTAACAAAATGCCGTATTTTTTTTCTGACATGAAACAACTCCTAATTGATAATTATTCCCAACTTTAGCACAGTTAATTAACGATTTTTGTCACCAAGTGGTATAAAAAAGAAAGGCAGCGATCATCGCTGCCCTCATATAATACCTTTATACTTAAAATAATTCGAATTGCAGTTACGATTACTGCAACACAAAGCATAGTAAGTACAAATATCAACCTAAGATTTTCGCCAGTTCTTCACTAACTTCTGCCACTTTACGTGTACCATCTAATTTGAAGTACTTGGTATTCCCTTGTTTAGCTTCATTTTGGTAATACGCAATTAAAGGTGCAGTTAATGCATGATATTCAACCAGACGCTTACGCACGGTGTCTTCTTGGTCATCTTTACGGATGGTTAGTTCTTCACCTGTTACATCGTCTTTGCCTTCAACCTTTGGTGGGTTAAAGTTGATATGATATACACGGCCTGATGGCGCATGTACACGGCGGCCAATGATACGCTCAACAATGATTTCGTCTGGTACAGCAAATTCCAGTACGTTATCAACAGTGATGCCAGCTTCTTTCATCGCGTCCGCTTGTGGGATTGTACGAGGGAACCCATCCAACAAGAAGCCATTGCGGCAGTCATCTTGTTTGATACGCTCTTTAACTAATGCGATAACTAATTCATCAGTAACTAATTTACCGTTATCCATCAGCTCTTTAGCTTGTAAGCCGAGTTCGCTCCCTGATTTAACAGCGGCACGTAACATGTCACCTGTTGAAATTTGAGGGATCCCAAACTTTTCCATAATAAATTGAGCTTGAGTGCCCTTACCAGCGCCTGGAGCGCCAAGCAGAATGATACGCATTGCGTAAACCCCTTGCTATTTAGATTTTTATAATTTGAAAAGAAAACAAGCTACCATACCATTAGCATGCTGCTTTACTCAAGAACACACGTAAACGATTTCGCATTTATCTTTTTTCGCAAAAGAAAAAAACCACGCTAAAGCACAAGCAAAAGCGTGGTTTATGCTCAATATCGAAAATATCGAATCAAATTACTTTAAAAGTAATTCATTGATTTTACGTATAAATAGGTTTGGATCTTCCAATGTGCCACGTTCTGCTAACAGTGCTTGATCCAACAAAACATCCACCCAATCAGCAAACACGGATTCATCTGACACTTCTGCAGCTTTTTTCACCAATGGATGCGTTGGGTTCAATTCGAAGTTATATTTTACTTCTGGCGCGGCTTGCCCGGCTGCTGCAAACAGTTTCGCCATTTGTGTACTCATTTCATCCACGTCTGTCGTGACAATGGCCGGGGTATCCGTTAAGCGATGCGTGAGTTTAACGTCTTTAACACGCTCACCAAGGAATGACTTAACGCGTTCAACAAATGGCTCTAATTGCTTATCCG
The DNA here is from genome assembly GCF_028482225.1 of Providencia sp. PROV130. NCBI lineage: Bacteria > Pseudomonadati > Pseudomonadota > Gammaproteobacteria > Enterobacterales > Morganellaceae > Providencia > Providencia sp. PROV130. The sequence continues at coordinate 32,501 of NZ_JAMPQC010000026.1, forward strand.
CTTCCTCTTGTTCTGCTTTGTTTTCATCCGCTAGCTTATCTAATGACTCGTCTGCTTTACTTACGGATTGGAACTGTTTACCGTCGAATTCTGATAGGTAATTCATCATCCACTCATCTATACGGTCAGATAACAGCAAGACTTCAATACCTTTTTTACGGAACAATTCAAGGTGTGGACTACCTTTTGCCGCTGCATAGCTATCTGCAGTGATATAATAGATTTTATCTTGGCCTTCAACCATGCGGCTAACATACTCTTCTAGAGAGACGTTCTGTACACTGCTATCGGCATGAGTCGTCGCAAAACGCAGAAGTTTAGCAATAGTTTCGCTATTTGCCATATCCTCTGCAGGGCCTTCTTTCATCACTAAACCAAATTGTTGCCAGAAGGTTTGGTATTTTTCTGTATCAGATTTGGCCAGTTTTTCCAACATTTGCAGAACGCGTTTGGTTAAGGCACTGCGCAAACTACGGGTTAATGCGCTGTCTTGCAGTATTTCCCGCGAAACGTTCAACGGTAAATCATTGGAATCTAGCACCCCACGAATAAAGCGCAGGTAATTCGGCATGAACTGTTCCGCGTCATCCATAATAAATACGCGTTGAACATAGAGTTTCAAACCATGCTGTTGGTCACGATTCCATAGATCAAACGGGGCTTTAGACGGCACATACAGCAAGCTAGTATATTCTTGCTTACCTTCTACGCGGTTATGTGTCCATGTCAGCGGGTCTGCGTAGTCATGGGAGATATGTTTATAGAATTCCGCGTATTCTTCGTCTGAAATTTCAGATTTACTGCGAGTCCATAATGCTTTCGCTTGGTTAATTTTTTCCCAAGTTACCGTACCGTCTTCTTCATTTTTTTCTTCGATTTCAACGGGTAAAGCAATATGGTCAGAATATTTGCTAATCACTGAACGTAGACGCCAGTTATCGAGATATTCTTTTTCATCATCGCGTAAATGCAAGGTAATTTCGGTGCCGCGCTCCGCTTTTTCAATATCAGCGATGGTATATTCACCTTCACCAGCAGATTCCCAGAACACACCTTCATCGGCAGGAGCACCCGCCGCACGGCTACGTACCGTCACTTTATCGGCCACAATAAAGGCGGAATAGAAGCCGACACCAAATTGACCAATCATTTGGCTGTCTTTGACTTGGTCGCTACCTAATGACTCTAAGAATGCTTTTGTGCCTGATTTAGCGATAGTCCCAAGATTTTCAATCACCTCTTCACGGCTCATACCGATACCGTTATCACTGATGGTCAATGTACCTTGGTCTTTATCGGCACTAATACGCACACGCAGCTCACCATCGTTTTCATACAATTCTGGTTTAGATAATGCTCGAAAACGCAGTTTATCTGCCGCATCTGATGCGTTGGAGATCAATTCACGTAAGAAAATCTCTTTATTCGAATAAAGAGAGTGGATCATTAATTGGAGGAGTTGTTTAACTTCTGATTGGAAACCACGCGTTTCCTGTCCTTTCATACTCATTAATCGCCTCTATTTCATCAATCTAATTGGATAGGTTTGACTTATCGATGCAGATTAGTTGGGGGCGAAAAACAGAAATTCAAGCGAAAGGGATAAAAAATTTAGTTAATCAAACTCAAAAGCCAATGATTAGAAAGAAAATAATAACAACCGCAATCATTTTAACAGTAGTTAATGAAAGGAATAATTCTACTCATCTCCAATCATATCCTCTAAATAATTTGTACTGTAGCTAGGTATCAAATACGTTAATCCCTAGGAGCATACTAGTATGTGACCCGAGTCACCGAGTGCAGCCCCCTACGGCTCAAATTAGTAACTGAATTCTGTAGGGGGATTTTAGAAAAACGAAATCAATATCATCCTCTAAATAATTTGTGCTGTAGCTAGGCGTCAAATACGTTAATCCCTAGGAGCATACACCAGTATGTGACTAGGGTTAACGCATGAAGACAACAACGCTACAGTGCAAAGTATGACGAGGATATCAAAGTTTAAGGCGGCCGGAGAGCGAATGAGATAACGTAGTACTATCGACTAACTCTAACTCCCCACCCACAGGCACCCCGTGCGCAATTCGGCTCGCCGCCACCCCATATTGAGCACACATTTGCCCAATATAGTTTGCCGTCGCTTCTCCTTCAACCGTTGGATTGGTTGCTAAAATCACTTCAGTGATAGTCTCGGACGCCAAACGCTCTTCGAGTCTATCAAGGCCGATATCCATTGGGCCGATTCCATCAAGTGGGGATAAATGCCCCATAAGGACAAAATAACGCCCGGAAAATTGCCCGGTTTGTTCTATTGCATAGATATCTGCTGGACTTTCAACAATACAAATCAAACCATTTTGTTGACGACGTGGGTTATCGCAAATATTACAGATATCTTGTTCTGTAAATGTTCTGCAATCACGGCAGTGACCTATTTCAGACATGGCCCGAGTGAGCGATTGCGCTAAACGCATTCCCCCACTTCGGTCACGCTGTAAAAGATGAAAAGCCATTCGCTGCGCTGACTTGGGGCCTACCCCTGGGAGACAGCGCAGAGCTTCCATCAACGATTCAAGAAGCGGACTTGTTTGCATTAGAATGGCATCTTAAAGCCTGGTGGTAATTGCATACCACTAGAAACACTCGCCATTTTTTCTTTCTGAGTTTCTTCGATACGACGTGCAGCATCATTAAATGCTGCGGCAATCAAATCTTCTAACATTTCTTTGTCGTCTTCGAGCAAGCTAGGGTCAATCTCAACACGGCGGCAGTTATGTGAGCCATTAATCGTCACTTTAACTAACCCAGCACCAGATTCGCCTGTAGCTTCTAGTTGAGCGATTTCTTCCTGAACTTTTTGCATTTTATCTTGCATTTGCTGGGCCTGTTTCATCAGGTTACCCAATCCACCTTTACCAAACATAGTTATCTCTCACAACTGAGGCTACAGCTTAACAATGAGACTGTAGCGTTAAACGGGGCGAATACTCTCTTCATCTAATTGCGCATCAAACATTGAGCGCAGTTTTTGAATCGTTTTATCCGCAATAATAGACTGGCGCGCTTGTGCCAGTTTTTCTTCATAAATCGCCTGTCGCCATTCTAACGGGGTTTTCACCTCGCTATTATCATCATGAACGATTTTCAGTTCAACAGTACGACCATATTGCTCGCTCAGAGCCTCTTCCAACACTTTGTGTGCCGATGGTTTATCGAGGTGCTTCTGAGCTGAGCGCAAATGTAAAATAATTTGCGACTCACTTAATTCTTCTATATATGAATTCAAAGCTAATTGTTCAACCAGTTTGGGAATATTTAATTTTGCGATTCTCCCTGACCAGCTATCCCGAATTCGCCCTTCTTCAATAATTTTAACGGCTAATTCAGGCGTTTTTTCATATTCCAACGCCTCTTTGATTCCGCTTGGCGTTGTTACCGCTTCTTTTGGAGCCATCGCTTCTTCATTTTGCGGCTTCCACTGGTACTGCTTTGGTTTTTGTGGTTTTGCTGCCTGAGCCGCTCTATTTTCCACATTTTGTTGATGTTTGCTGGTCACGGCGGCCAGCCTTTCTAGTGCTGATGCCGCCGGCTTAGCCCTTTCAGGCATCACCGGTTTAGCCTTTTTTGGGCTAGGATCCTCACTTTGGGGAGATTGTAACGCCTGCCTCGCCTTCAATAACTGTAATGTTGGGCTATTGTCTGGCAGATTTTCCGCTCGTGCTTGTGTCGGAGGCACCCTTTGGGACATATTTGATGCCACTGCCGGCGCTGATTGAACAGCGGCTTGCGGAATAACCTGTGGCGGTGCTTCAATTTCAGCAATCACATTTTTAGGATGAAAAGCTAATGCACGTAATAGTGCCATTTCAACCCCCATACGCCGCTCAGGGGCATAGGGTAGTTCTTTTCTTCCAACTAACAACGTTTGGTAAAATAATTGAAGATCTGCGGGGGAAATTACCCTTGCAACCTGCCGTAACCGCCCTTCTGTCGATGATGGGTCTGTTTCTTGCTCAGCAGGAAGCAGTTGGATCATTGCGATACGGTGTAATTGCGACAGAATTTCCACCAGCAAGTTTTCCCAATCCGCACCTCGACTAGCAGCTTGCTCTACCTGTTCCATCACCGCCATGCTATCAGCACGTACTAGTGCTTCAATAATGGCCAATGGCTGTTCGTCATCAAGGGTTCCTAGCATTTGGCTAACGATATCAGCCGTAACTTTCCCTTGCCCCATCGCAATGGCTTGGTCAGTTAAGCTTAATGCATCACGTAAACTGCCATCTGCCGCTCTTGCTATCAGCTGGCGAGCACGTTGGTCATGCTCAATATTTTCTGCATTCAGGATGACTTCAAGCTGCTCACTGATTTGCGTGACATCTAACGCTTTTAGATGGAACTGCAAGCAGCGGGACAAAATGGTCACAGGGAGTTTTTGCGGGTCAGTCGTCGCCAACAAAAACTTCACATGTTCAGGTGGTTCTTCAAGGGTTTTTAATAACGCATTGAAACTATGACGAGACAACATGTGTACTTCGTCAATTAAATAAACTTTGAAGCGCCCACGTGCCGGTGCATATTGGACATTGTCTAATAATTCACGAGTATCTTCGACTTTAGTACGAGAGGCTGCGTCAATTTCAATTAAATCGACAAATCGCCCTTGCTCTATTTCAAGGCAATTGGCGCATTGCCCACAAGGCGATGCAGTAATCCCAGTTTCACAATTAAGGCCTTTGGCAAACAGGCGAGCAATCGTCGTTTTTCCTACGCCACGTGTACCGGAGAAAAGATAGGCATGATGAAGCCGCTGATGCGTTAGCCCATTAGCGAGTGCAGTCAAAACGTGCTGTTGACCAACAACGTCTGAAAATTTTTGGGGGCGCCACTTACGGGCAAGTACCTGATAGCTCATGGATTCCACTGTCATTTAACATGGTACGTGAATATATATAATCATAGTACCATGCTACCACAGCCTCAACCTATACAGCGAGGCTGTGATAAAAATAGAGGGAAAATAAAGATTAGTGGCCTGGGAACTCAACAAGGCTATACGAAGAAACACCTTCTTTCTGTAGGCGCTCAACACCGCCAAGATCAGGTAAACAGATGATAAATGCCGCATCCACAACATTAGCACCAAGCTGTTTGATCATTTTCACCGTTGCTTCCACTGTACCACCTGTCGCGAGTAGATCATCAACAACTAAGACGTTATCGTCAGGGTTGATGCTGTCTTTATGGATTTCAAGCGTATCGGTGCCATATTCGAGGTCGTAAGTCATACTTAATACTTCACGTGGTAATTTCCCTTTTTTACGCACAGGGACAAAACCTACGCCTAAACGTAATGCGACTGGAGCGCCGAATAGAAAACCACGCGCTTCAGTTCCTACAATTTTAGTGACGCCTTTATTTTGATAATGTTCGACTAACATATCAATTGTTGCTTGGTATGCAGCAGGGTTATTTAATAAAGTGGTAATGTCACGAAAAATCACACCTTCGATTGGATAATCTTGGATAGATGCGATACTTTCTTTAATCAATTGCAGTTGTTGCTCTTTAGCGGTCATAATAAAAGCCATGTAGTAAACACGAAAGTGTAGAATCTATGTAAAGTACCATAAAAATGCAATAAGAAGCCGTCAATTTGGCATCAGTTTTGTTGCTGAATATCAATATTCCGCTATTTTTGACACTTAATGAGAACAAAAAATGAAAATCCCCGCTCTTTTAGATGCGTTAAAAAAGCAGATTGATGAATTGAAATCTCGAGTGGACCCCATAAAAGACCTTGAGTTTTCACATTCACGCTTCGACATGCAATTGTTTAGCCGCAAATCCACCCGTCTAGGCGATTGCCAAAATGAATTACAGACCTTGTATCAGCAATTGTGCCATAGCGTAACGTTAAACCACAGCGAGCAGGTCAATTTCCTGACGGAGAAAATTGTCCACCAAATACAAGCCATTTCTCGGGAGATTTCTACACAAGCTTTACGTGAAAAAGAATCCAGCTTTACTAAGAAAAAGGAACAGATTGATTTATATGAACGTTTATCACAACACCAAGACTATGAACGACGCTTACAAGCCATGGTAAGTGAAAAAGAGCTTCATTTAAGTGAGCTAACTGACCACCGTCTACAACACCAGTGCCAAAAAGAACTCGCTGTACTTGCAGGCCGTTTGTACCGTTGCCGCCAAGCACTTTTACGTATTGAGAAAGCCATTGAACATCAAGAAAATCAATATTTTGATTAAATATTGGAAGGAATCAGTATGAGTTCACTCAAAGATGCTCCACAAGAAATCCAACTTGCTGTTGATTTAATCTACTTATTAGAAACCTCTGAGATAAACACCGATGTGGTTCTCAAAGCACTTGAAATTGTGAAAAATGATTATATGTCAAAACAAGTGCAAGCAGCACAAGCTACCTGCACCAAAGAAACTTAACGGGCCTAGTGCATTTCACCATCACTATCTTTAGGTGTTCGCTTCACTTCTTGCACTTCATCACCTTTATTATTATGCAAATGAACCTCTAACTGGTTGAATGCAATATCAATGTCATTTTCTCGACATAATTTGTCTATCGCGCGGTTCACTTCATCACTTGTCACGCCACGGTCACCAATTTGCCGTACATAAAAACGTAATTCATGGTCTAACGTACTGGCGCCAAAACTGGTGAAATAAACATTGGGAGCGGGTTCGGTCATCACCTTGTTATTATTGGTTGCTGCGGATAATAAGACCCGCTTCACTTTATCTAGATCAGAACCATATGCCACGCCGATCGCAATCGTGATACGCGTGACGGTGTCTGATAACGACCAGTTGATCAACCGCTCAGTCACAAAAGCTTTATTCGGAATGATCACTTCTTTACGATCAAAATCGACGATGGTTGTCGCACGAATACGAATTTTACTAACCGTTCCTGAATAAGTCCCAATAGTCACTGTATCCCCAATACGGATCGGCCGTTCGAATAGTAAAATGATCCCTGAGACAAAGTTGGCAAAAATTTCCTGTAAGCCAAACCCTAACCCGACAGTTAAAGCAGCGGCTAACCATTGCAATTTATTCCATGTCACGCCGATCATCCCTAACGAGGCTATCGCGCCAATCCCCACGATAATATAGGTTAATATTGTCGTAATCGCATAAGTAGAACCCTGACGGAGTTTTAACCGTGATAATACCAATACTTCCAATAGCCCAGGGAGATTTCGCGTCATCACCCAAGACACAATGATGATCACAAGAGCCAATATTAAATTCGCTAACGTCACGAATTGTAAGATATTTCCCCCTTCTGCCGATGTGGTGGTATAGCTCCACAAATTCACGCTATCTAAGAAAGAGAAAATGGTGATGAAGTCAGACCAAATCGCATAAAACGCTAAAGCAAAGATAATAAACAATACCATCGTTGTAAGGCGTAGCGATTGCTGGCTAATCAACTCGATGGTCATGGGTGGCTCTTTAATGGGTTCGTTTTCAACATCTTCTTGCTTCAACATCGCACGACGTTCTATGGCACGTTGATATGCCAACTTACGAGCAACCAGTGTTAGTCCCCTTAAGCAAGCATTGTAAGTGATATACCACAGGAGTAAAAGATAGAGGCTATCTAACCAACGATTAGCCAAACGCAATGTCGTGTAGTAATACCCCGCCATCATTAAGCCCACTAAAATTAATGGCGAAAAAGTCAGTAATGTCATGACAATACTGCGCGTTAAGTGGCTACCTTTCTCTTGCCAAACCTGTTTACAGAATGGGATTGTAAAGATACACAACAGTATAAGGGAAACCAGCACAATTAACTGGCCAATCACGTCCTCAGACACTTTTAGTGGGTTGCTAACACCATAAGTAGAAAAGAAAATAAGTGGCACCAAAGGAATCGATAACCTAATCATTCGACGTCGTGTCTGAGATATTTTCTCTTTTTCAATACCAAAATGCTTTTGTGCGATACCTTGGGGCCTTAACACACGAAACGTCAGCTCAAATAACGCCCAAAATATCGCTAACTGTTGGCTGAACTGCCAGAAAAATGGGCCTTGTACATTCCCTGTTTTCAAAAACCAGTAACCAAATGCGAGTAAAAACAGTGAAATAGGCAATGTTTGCATTAATGTCAGCAGGATCGCAAATGGTGTACTTAGCACGCTATCATTGCGCAAACTAGAAAGCCGTTGGTCAATATCTTGCAATCGATTATTAATTTTACGATTAAACCAAATAAACAGTAGCGCAACCAAAACAAGTGGAATAACCACTAACAGTGAATTACTCACACCCCGTTTAATGCTGCGGTTTGATAAACTAAAATCAAAGCTGTTAATTTGTGTCGCTGCGGCTTCAGGGAAAGCTTTCACCCATTCCAAATCAATCGGTTTATTACTATTCACCCAAAATATTTGCTGTGCCAAGGTATTTTCAAGCGACCCTACCACACTCAATAATTGGTTTTGATCCAATTGTAGGTTAATTGCTTGGGAAATTTGCCCGCCAAGCTGCTGGTTAAGTTCATCTAATAACCCACGACGGACTTCTAATAATTTCAATAATGTAGATTTATCTTCCGTTGATAATAATGTGCTGTTTGTAGGCTCATCCCCGGCTTTTATTTCAAATTGCTGTTCCAACTTCGTAATATAATCATTAGGTTGGTAAAGCTCATCACGCTGTTGGTTAACATCAAATTGTTCAAGTCGCAAATCGGCGATCGTTGTGGGTAAATTTTTCGTTAGAATATCAGGTGGTAAGTCAATTTGTTGTTGAAACAAAATGCGTGAAAGCAATAAGCTACCGCGTAATACATTAATTTGTTCTTTTAGATTTCGTTCTGACTGTGTCGCTCTTTCAAGCCATGTTTTTACACGAATACCATTTTGGACCAATTTATTGCTATTTTCTGTCACTGAGATTAACCGGTCGCTCAGCGCATTATTAATCGCAATTTCTTTCTGAATAAGGGGGTTTTGTTGAGCTTTAATATCAGTTTCAGAAGTACTTAATGCTTCACGCACCGTTGATTGAGAGTCATTTAGGCGGCGATGGCTTATCGCATTTTGTACTTGCTGAATATGATGTTCCAATTGTTCAATATATGCTGCGGTATAATCACGCTGTTTTTGCAGCACATCTTGTAATTGAGTATTCGTCTGTAGGATACGTTTTTGATATTCATTTTGCTGCTGCAATAAATACTGTTCAACTTGCAGCATTGTGATTTGAGTCGGTCTTAAATTCACAGATTCATTTAATGAACTATTTAGTTCATTACGGATTTCCTGCAATCGCCTCGCATTTTCCAACATCATCGCTTGTGCCCTTTCAGGCTGCGTTTGTAAGCCAATTAATTGGCTACTATAGGTTGCGAGGTCATTTTGTTCTTTTTGCAGATTTTCTAAGTAGGAGGTTTGTAATGCTTCTAATTGAGAAAGAGAGCTATCTTGTATTTTTCGTAGGAAATTTTCGGTGAGTTGCTCATTTTCATTTTTTATTTGCAACAAACCTTGTGCAGCTTGTTTTGATTCTTCACTCGCGCTACTGAGTTTTTTTTGCAGATCAGCCGTTCGTTGTTCGAGTTTATCCAGTTCGTTATAAAAATCTGAGGTTTTTTCCAGGTCGGCGAGAACAAGTTTATCTTCCTCATTGAGTGAGCTTTTTTTATTCAATGCATTGAGCGCACTTTTTATTTCATTCTTGCTGGGTAAGCTATTTGACGTTAATGCCGTAATTGAGCTGGAAAAAGATGCGATGAAAAAGAACAGTATGATTGATACTAACTGCTGCCACTTCCATTGTTGTTTCATCATAATGGCATTCCTTTATACGAATAATACGTTGCTTAATTAAACAAAGTGCCGATAACAGCCTATCAGCACCTAATTTTACCTAACCAAACACATTTTACGTAGAATATTAGAAAGTTAATACTTTATCAGCCGTTAATGTCCAGCTTGCAAGCTCGACCAATGTACCAACTTCAACACCATCAGCAAGGGTTAATTCACTCACACCACGGGCATCTGTACAAGTTTTGCATAATTTAACGGGAACATTTTGTGCCGTTAAAATCTCTAACATTTGTTGAAGGTTATAGCCTTCTTTAGGCTTTTGAGCCGCTAAACCTGCTGTCACTGCATCTGACATCAGAAAAATTTTTAAATCTAACTGTGGCTCTTGCTCTTTTAACGTTATCGCTAATCGCAATGAGTTGAACAATGTTTCACTGCCGTAAGGTGCCCCGTTGGCAATAATCAAGATAGAGGTCATGTCGGACTCCACTTATTCAGTTTGAATGGGTTTTAACCGGATTGCGGTATTACATTTTAGTGTTTCTAATAGTGTATCAACCAATGTAATTGTATGTTGATTAATATTAAAATTTTCTGATTGGAGTAGCCAGTTTTCTAACAAACCAGACATTAATGAACGGATCATAATCGCGGCACACTCCACATCAAGGTCTGCTGGAAGCTGCCCCGCATCAATACAGGCAGTCAAGTTATCCACAATTCGGCATTGGCTTGCGACGTAATTAGCGCGTTTAAAATCAACTAACTCTGCCATTTCGCCAACTAATTCGCACTTCAAAAAGAAAATTTCCATCAAAGCGCGGTTTTTAGGGCTTTCAATAAAATCAGTCAAAATATAAACTAATAATTCTCTTAGTATTGAAAGTGGATCGTTGGTATATTTAGAACGATAATATTCTTCAGCTTGTACTATTTGGTTATCACCAAATTCACAAGCTTGATAAAAGAGATCAACTTTGTTTTTGAAATGCCAATATATTGCACCTCGGGTAACCCCCGCTGCTTTTGCAATATCGGCTAATGATGTGGCAGAAACTCCTCGTTCAGAGAATGTTTTGATGGCAGCATCTAATATTTCCTGACGGGTTTCTTCAGCCTGTTGTTTAGTTTTTCGTGCCATTGTGACCCGTTTCTATCGAAAGCTGATTTACATACATTCGTGTATGTTTGTACTATAGCACAGTGATAAATCATATTGTTTACCATTTTTCTTATTTTTGTTTTGAACTCATATTGATTAATTGAGGTTAACTTATGCGAAAAAACAGAGGGGTGTTACCTCTGGCTCTGTTAGTTCTTTCAGGTGGCTTGGCTCTATCCGGTTGTAACGATGAACAACAAGGTGGCGGAGAACGCCCGGCGCCTGAAGTAGGAATTGTTACGCTTAAAGCCGAACCTCTGACGCTCAAAACCGAGTTACCAGGCCGTACATCCGCATTTCGTGTTGCCGAGGTTCGTCCTCAGGTTAGTGGCATCATATTGAAGCGCAACTATAAAGAAGGTAGCGACGTAGAAGCAGGGACATCTTTATACCAAATTGACCCGGCACCATTCCAAGCAACTTATGACAGCGCAAAAGCGGAGCTAGCAAAAGCACAAGCTAATGCGAATCTGGCTGCATTAACGGTGAAGCGTTATAAACCATTGTTAGGGACTAATTACATTAGTCGTCAGGAATACGACCAAGCGACTTCAACCTATGCGCAAGCACTCGCTGCCGTCAAAGCGGCTGAAGCGGCGGTTGAAACTGCACGTATCAACCTGAATTATACCAAAGTGACTGCACCGATTAGCGGCCGTACTGGCAAATCGAATGTGACTGAAGGGGCTTTAGTATCAACAGGGCAAACCACTGAATTAATGCGTGTACAGCAACTTGATCCTATCTATGTTGACGTAACGCAATCGAGTGACGATTTCTTACGCCTCAAAAATGAGATAGCGAGAGGTGCTGTACAGCGAGAATCAGGAAAAGCGCCTGTCAGCTTGATCAACAACAACGGTCAAGAATACGCACAAAAAGGTGTTCTGGAATTCTCTGATGTCACTGTTGATGAAACAACAGGGTCTATCACAATGAGAGCCATGTTCCCTAACCCGAATAAAGAGTTACTTCCAGGTATGTTTGTTCGTGCTGTATTAGAAGATGGTGTTATTGACAATGCGATTCTAGTTCCGCAACAAGGCTTGTCTCGTACGGCTCAAGGAACTTCTCAAGTCATGGTTGTTGGCGCTGAGAATAAAGTTGAAGTCAGAAAAGTTAAAGCTGGACAAGCGATTGGCAACAAATGGCTGGTCACTGAAGGTCTACAAGCAGGTGATCGCGTCATCGTCATCGGCTTGCAAAAAATCAAACCAGGAATTGTTGTGAATCCTAAGGAAGCAAACTTAGAAACGCAATCCATAGACAATCAGGCAAAACCTGAAGAAAAGTCTAAATAAGGGAGCGGCTGATTAATGCCTAAGTTTTTTATAGAAAGACCAATTTTTGCGTGGGTAATTGCCATTATCACCATGCTTGCTGGTCTGTTGGCAATTATCCAGTTACCTGTTTCGCAGTACCCGACCATCGCGCCACCAGCTGTTTCTATTTCAGCTAACTATCCGGGAGCGGATGCTGAGACGGTACAAAATACAGTAACGCAGGTTATCGAACAGAACATGAACGGTATCGATAACTTGGTATATATGTCATCGAGCAGTGATTCATCAGGTTCTGCTAGCATTACGCTGACATTTGAAGCAGGAACTGATGGTGATATCGCGCAAGTACAGGTGCAAAACAAATTGCAACTGGCGATGCCATTGTTGCCACAAGAAGTTCAGCAACAAGGTATTAGTGTCGATAAATCAACTAGTTCATTCTTAATGGTTGCGGGTTTCGTTTCTAACGATGGCTCAATGGGGCAATATGATATTGCCGACTATGTAGGGTCAAATATTAAAGACCCACTTAGCCGAGTTAACGGTGTAGGTGAAACTCAACTGTTCGGTACCCAATATGCGATGCGTATTTGGTTAAAACCAGAGCAACTCGTTAAGTACAATATGACCACTACGGATGTCATTAATGCGATTAAAGTTCAAAATAACCAAGTCGCAGCAGGACAACTCGGTGGTTCACCATCTGTAGCAAATCAGCGTTTAAACGTTTCTATCATTGCGCAGACACGGCTAAATAGCCCTGAAGAATTTAGCAATATTTTATTACGTGTAAACCAAGATGGTTCACAAGTACGTATTAAGGATGTTGCTGAGGTTCAATTAGGTGCTGAAAACTATAGTACGATTGCCCGCTTTAATGGTAAGCCCGCAGCAGGTATCGGTATTAAACTGGCAACGGGAGCGAACGCATTAGATACGTCTAATAACGTTCGTGCTGCGCTTGAGGAAATGAAACCTTTCTTCCCTCAAGGGTTAGAGATTGTTTATCCATACGATACAACCCCATTCGTTAAAATTTCAATTAACGAAGTGGTTAAAACGTTAGTAGAAGCAATCATGCTGGTTGTTGTTGTAATGTATTTGTTCCTACAAAACATCCGTGCAACACTGATACCAACGATTGCAGTACCTGTCGTATTGTTAGGTACCTTTGCTATCTTGTCGGCATTTGGTTATTCCATAAACACCTTGACCATGTTCGCGATGGTACTCGCCATCGGGCTTCTCGTCGATGACGCTATCGTTGTTGTTGAGAACGTGGAGCGTGTTATGCAAGAAGAAGGCTTATCACCAAAAGAAGCGACCAAAAAATCAATGGGTCAAATCCAAGGTGCGTTAGTCGGTATTGCAATGGTGCTGTCTGCGGTATTTATTCCTATGGCCTTCTTTGGCGGTTCTACAGGGGCAATTTACCGTCAGTTCTCAATTACCATTGTATCCTCCATGATCTTATCAGTACTGGTTGCGATGATCTTAACGCCAGCACTGTGTGCCACCATGTTGAAGCCAATTGAAAAAGGCAGCCATGGTAGCCAGAAAGGGTTCTTTGGGTGGTTTAACCGCACATTTGAAAAACAAGCACACCACTACACTGATAGTGTAAGCCGCATGCTTAACGGTACTGGCCGTTATCTCGTGATTTACCTGCTGTTAGTGGTTGGTATGGCGTTCATGTTTGTCCGCTTACCGTCTTCCTTCTTACCTGCGGAAGACCAAGGGGTATTCTTGTCAATGATCCAATTACCTCCAGGTTCAACGCAAGAACAAACCCAAGCGGTACTGGATGAAGTGAATAACTACTACCATACCGAAGAAGCTAAAAACGTTGAGTCGGTCTTTACCGTTGGAGGCTTTAGCTTCGCAGGTCAAGGACAAAATATGGGTCTTGCCTTCGTCGTTCTGAAAAATTGGAGCGAACGTAAAGGCGATGAAAACCACGTTGATGCGATTGTGCAGCGTGCGAATATCGCACTGTCACAAAAACAAGAGGCCTTGATTTACGCCTTTAACCTACCAGCGATTGTTGAGTTAGGTACCGCAGACGGGTTTGACTTTGAGTTAGTCGATAAAGGTAACTTGGGGCATGATAAACTGATGCAAGCCCGTAACCAGTTACTTGGATTGGCAGCTCAGCATCCAGAAATGCTTCAAGGTGTTCGCCCAAATGGTCAGGATGATACCTCGCAATACCGTATTTATATTGACCAACAAAAAGCACAGGCTCAAGGTGTCGCTATCAGTGATATCAACGCAACATTGAGTTCTATGTTTGGTGGAAGCTACGTGAATGACTTTATCGACCGCGGTCGTGTGAAGAAAGTTTACGTACAAGGTGACGCAGAAAGCCGTATGTTACCTTCTGACATCAGTAACCTGTATGTTCGTAATAACCAAGGTAAAATGGTTCCGTTCTCTGCATTTATGGACGAATCCAAAGATCCTTGGAAGTATGGCTCACCACGTTTAGAACGTTATAACGGTGTCCCTGCGATGAATATTCAAGGCCAAGCAGCGCCTGGGAAAAGTACAGGTGATGCGATGCTGTTAATGGAAAAACTCACCACTGAAAACCTGCCTGAAGGAATTGGTTACGAGTGGACGGGTATGTCTTATCAAGAACGTTTAGCAGGTAACCAAGCCCCTGCACTGTATGCGATCTCTTTGATAGTGGTATTCCTGTGTCTGGCTGCTCTATATGAAAGCTGGTCTGTTCCATTCTCAGTTATGTTAGTGGTTCCATTAGGTATTATTGGTGCGTTATTGTTCACCAGTGTTCGCGGTTTAGACAACGACGTTTACTTTAAAGTGGGACTCTTAACCACCATTGGTCTCTCGGCGAAAAACGCAATACTGATTGTTGAATTTGCCAAAGACTTGATGGAAAAAGAAGGTAAAGGGTTAGTCGAAGCAACACTGAATGCAGTTAAAATGCGTTTACGGCCCATTCTGATGACATCACTCGCCTTTATGTTAGGTGTTATCCCACTAGTGTTTAGTAATGGTGCAGGTTCTGCATCCCAGAACTCCGTAGGTACTGGTGTTCTTGGGGGAATGTTCGCAGCGACCTCGCTGGCTATCTTCTTCGTTCCAGTATTCTTCGTGGTGATCCGTCGCCGTTTCTCGAAGAAATCAGAGGACATTGAGCACAGCCATCCGCCAACAGCTAACAGCTAACAGCTAACTGTTACTTATAAAATGCCAGTCTAATGACTGGCATTTTTTTAATAAATACTACTCCATTTCTATAGCTAATATCCTATCGGCTCGACTCATTTTTTTATCGCCGATAATTCCTTGGCCATATACGCTTTTATCTTCCTTCATAGAAACTATAGATTCACCCAAATTTGAGTTATTAATAGCGTCATAATTATAATAAGTCGACAGCGACATAAAAGAACCATATTGCTCATATCGTTGTAATAGCTTATCAAGTGCAATATTTTCGACTTTGTTTGGAACAATTATATTTAAATGTTGATGTTGCTTTGCATGTAAACCGAAAACCTGCCTAAAAATTAACTTTGTATTGTATCTCTTGTCTGTAAACACCAGATCATTATTATTTCGATTAACTAATATTTCATCCAAGTCATCGATTAAGAATATAGCCTCATCAATTTTAAGGTCAACTGAGTGATTATCAATAACGATAAATCTGCTATCTTTCCACATGTCCGCACTAATAACGTAAGTATCATTACCTTCTTCACCATGAAAAATAATTTTCTTAATATCACTGCTTTCATATACAGATAAAATATTATCATCATCATCGCCTGACTTAATCAGAACTGACTTTCCCTCGTTTGTTTTTTCATAGTTAGTCAAATTATTTATAGAGTGAATAACTACATCATCATCTACAGTTTTTAAAATTAAATTATCCCCACTTCGATTTGCATCTTTATAAATAAATTCCGAATATAAACGATGCGATGAATTGATTAACTCCGGAGATATCAAAATACCTTCGCTAGTAAATGCTTGTTTGATAGTTGAAGTTCTTAATTTTTCTTGCATGTATAATTTCCCACTATCCATATCAAATAAATATATAGATTCCTTTTTTTCGTCACAACCTAAAAATTTCAATTTTTGATTTGAAGAAAATCTAATTGAAACAAATAAATTTCCATTCATATACCAAGTAAATATTTTCTGGTTATTTTCTTTATTTGTTAGCCCTAAAATGGAAATAACGCTGTTATCACCAATGCGATTTGTTAATTCAGCAAACCAATTCTTGTGTGTTTTTAGCCATAGTTTATTTACTGCTATCAAGTTTGGTTTCCCGTTAGGTAATATGTGATAAATAGCACCTTCTTGGGTTGTTGCTATACAACGGCCATCCCTATTAACTACATTAATGATATTTTTAAGCTCAACAGCGTGTGCAATTGTATTATTTTTATCTGATTCATTTAGCAAGGCATCTTCTTGCCAATAAAGAATATGGCTCTCCGTGTTATAAAAATAAAACACTTCTATTCCTTTAGAATTATATTCACCGCCAATATAAATCAAATAGTTAGACATAGTTTTATAATTACTTACATCTAAGTTTAGACCTATATGTCCTACCTCAGATGAACCACTCTCCTTTATATTAGCATTAATTATAACCCCATCCTTGTTCCTTAACCAAAAGCGTATATTTTTTTCTCCTGGAATTTCACCAGAAAACATAATTATATCAGCTAGTTTAATTTCTTTATTAGTTAATACTTGACTATTAAAACTATAGTTATTATCTATATTAGAACAATAAAAATGCGATAGCTTTTCCTTAATACTTTCAACTAATTTATTTTTATTATTTATATCTAAATCAGATGGTATAAAACCAATCGTAGATATACTCAGCAAATAGAGGCTATTATTATTACATTGATAAACGCGCTCAACTTTAAATTTATCTTTAATTGTAGTGCAACTTATATAAACCTGGTTATCGACCTGCCACACTTTAATCTTTTTAGTGCGGCCATCAAAACTCGTCCCAAAGGAATACATCGCTAAAGTTTTATTTGTATTGATATCTACAATAGCAACAACTAATTTATCAGGTAATTTAAGATAAGCTTTGCCGTCAATCACGGCTTCTAATAATGTTAGACTTCCTTTAGCATAACCAGACTCAAGATAAATCATCCTTTTATTTTTAACATCGTAAAAGGCTCGCCCTACTTCTACTCCATTAAATTTATAATTTTCAACAATAATGTATTTTTCATGTAATTCATTTTTTTTAGCTAATTCATCCAAATACTCATCAATTGATCCCTGACTATTACCCCATTGGTTAGCATCCTCTTGGATAATGTCAGATCTCATATTAGTAAAATCAACCAATCTTATTTCATTATTTTTCCCAACTATCGTTACTGACCCATATTCAGAGCTTGAATCAATATGAATAGTTATTCCTCCGATAATTAATCGATCATTTAAAATATGAGTAACATCACTATTTAGTAATGTCGCATTGATAACCAGATTGGATTTTTTATTTTTAACAAACTTATTTTTCAGTGTTAACTCTACTCCTTCATTGAGGATTATCTCATAATCCTCACCAACACTTTCAATAGTATAATTTAATAACCCATACCATTCTTTAGGAATTCTAGGAATGGCTATCTTTCTTTTATGAGCATCTAATAAAACATCAATATTTGTTTTGATATACTCTTGTTTTAATTTTGATATAATATATTCAGATGGAAAAACATAATAATCAAAATCAAATTTTTTGCTTTTTTCCATACGCCTAAGTACATTAAAACCAGAATCTCCCCGAGTCGTTGCTCCTGGTAACATACTATGATTATAGTTAATATAAGACTTAGGTGTCCCAGGTAAAATAATAATTTCAGCTTTATCATAGTCGACACTGTGAATACTTTCCGTGTATTCCATTATTTCACGAACATTTAGTGCATCTTTGCGATCATGGTTTATTACATTTGCATATGATGCCCAGAAAAAGTAATTCCGATAACCACCACCTGCCTCATGTTTTCCAGAACGATATATATACTGGCTCCCAAAAACCATTTGGTTATTTTGAAAATCAATTTTTTCTATTACCGCGCCTTGCTTTGCAACTAAAAGAGAGCCATTTTCGATAAAATCAAATCCATTCCCTTGATAAGCTTTATCCAAAAGATAAAAATAGTGACCAACTTCTTGAGCATCTTCAGCAATAATCCCAAAATTTTTAGCTAGCGCAGTAAAACCTATAGTCAAGCCCCCAAGTATAACAGCTCCACTGCTACAAAACGCCGCTATACCTGTAGCCCCAATAGCACCAGTATATATAGACGTAATACCCAGAGCTAATGCCGTGGAGTCGAATCCCAGCTGAGTTCCAAAAATCGCCTTTTGCGATGCCGTCTCAGATTGTGTTAGTTCATAAATATCTAACCCAACTAAGGCCCCATTAAAAACAAGCCCAACGCCTTCATTTGCTGTATGAGCAACTGTATTAGCAAAACTATGCGTATTATTTTTAAATATATCAGCACCGTCTTGCCATAATGATTTAACCACATTGGTCACTTTGGCCATATCATTCGCAATACCATGTGCCATCATCGTATAATTAGTGTAGCTATGAATTTTTAAAGCAATGCTTAAATTAGACTCAGCTCCTTGCAAAGAGGCACGATTTTTATTACTAGCCCATTGAATTAATGTTTGGATAGCAATTCCCGAATTTAAGCCATCAGCAGATTCAACATCTACGGGATATTTCTCTGCTGACGAATTCCGCTTAAAAAATATATCGTTATTTTTCACTTCAGCGAGTTGTTGGTTAAAATAATGAGAGAACTCCATAAATGTATGATCTGATGTCTCAACCCAACGAGGCTCTATAGTTTGATCTTGGTGAATAAATTGTATGCGATAATTGTTATCATCTAGCCTTACAATATTAAAAAAATTAATTAACCATTTATTATCCAATCGATATTCTTGAGTAATTTTTCTGATTGCAGCATCAATTCTTTCTCCCCACTGCTTTGCATCAAGTATTTGTAATGATACTTTTAATTGTAAATCATGATTAATAATATTTTCATTTTCAATAAATAAGTCTACCTTTACTCGTTGCTCACTTACTACACTTAACTCATTTTTATTATGTAAGTCACCAACCACTAAACCATAACCAATAGGAACATCTGCCATTCTTTTGATATCAATAGTCACTAATTCAAATTTAGGTTCTGTTTCACTTCCCATTGCATTATAAAATTCAGCCATTTTTTTTATTAACAAATATTTTTTCAAACTTGAAAATAACTTGGCTTCGTTATTAAATTCAAATATTCCAAAGTTTGGATCATAAAAATAATATTTAACCTCCTCTTTCTTCACAATCTTACCTAGTAGCATGGCATGACTCATTGTATTGAGGGAATACATTACTGTTGAGTTATATTTAGAGAACATATATTGAATTTCTTTTAAATTTAATACTCCATTTGATGAAGATGCTTGGTTTGCGGGTACATTTGAATGTAATGCAATTAAGCTTTTCTTTAACAATACTGAATCGAGTTCTTTGGGAGAAGATGTTGCATAAAATAGCTTATCAATCAGATTATCTGCCCCTTTTTTATCTTCTCTTGCTAAGGCGACTGCCATAGCTCTAACTAATGGATAACATCGACCTCCATTATTATCCTTTACAGATAATAAATAAAAATCCTGAGGAATAAGACGTGCATTTATACTACCAAATTTAATGAAAAAATCTTTTATTTCCTTACTTTTATTAAGAACATAAGCACTGTATTCGCTTTCAAATTTAATCTCAATATAATGACTTAAAGCCCCTTTTTGCTCAATTGTTAACTCTCCATTTAAATATATTTTTTTTAACTCTAATGACGATAATTTTTCCGTAGAAAAATTAAAATTGATACTCTCATAGTTATTATAGCCACTAAAAAATAAGCTATTATTTAATGTACTGTCATTTCTAACAACCAATTTAAATCTTTTTTCTATAGATATGTCTAATTTATTTTTCCCTCCGAGTTTGACTGAATTATCGTATTCATGATCTACAACTGAATCTATACCTTTCTTTTCTTTTATTTTTAGCCAAATCCAATTTCTCTCAACATTAAGAATTTCAGATAATGATTTATTATATTTCATCTTTAAATAATCATGGCTAAATTCAATGTTAGATAATTCATTTTTTAATGTGTTATATTCCAATGAATATTTTTCATTTTCACTATTTAACTCAACAATTTCACCCCTTAATTTATCTAGTTTAATTAATTGTTCATCAAGCTCAGATTGAATTGACTCTCTTATTTTTTTAATTAATTCATTCCATGGCCTTGCTATTTCAGCATATGATGAAAAATCATTATTTTGATATTTAATTTCATTTAAAATATTGGTACTAACTCCACATTCCTTTGCTATCCTCATTAATTCATAGTGTTTTTCATCACGTAGCAACATAAATTGTTGAATATTATCTTGTGAATCTTGAGCTAAAGGAAACTGAACCATAAGTGAAGCTTTATCATCTCTTCGTGTGATGATTGGAACGCCATCAATAATTTTATATTCCTGTTTTTGTAATACTAATTGCCAAGAGCCATTTTCATATTGCATATATGCCATTCCAAGCCCTTCATCAGAATATTGGCACTGATAATCTTTATAATTTACTGCCATCACAACGTTGTCATAAAGAATAGAGCTATTAACTCGACCATCATGATAAACTCGATATGTTTTTTCATCTAGCTCAGTTACAATAATGGAACAACCTGAGAGAGTTCCTGTAAATAAAAATTTCGCCTTTGATGGGTGTTTTGGTATATCAATATAAGCTGGAGATATATTGGATTGGTTAGCACCATTATATCCTAATAAATAAGATTCAATTTGCATGGAAGGGGCTTTCACTGAACTATTCAGTACAGGTTCTACCTCATAGGAATTATGATCAACTTTCACAAATTGAATATCTATTTTGGGCGACAGCCTCCCTGATTTAGTAATGCTATCAGTACTAATTGAATTATTAACTAAAAATTCAGTGGGATTTGACTTGAATAATTTAATTTTTGAATCTGCTTCTCTATTTCTGATTCTTACTCCACTGATAACTCCAGATTTTAGATTCTTATCTAAAATTGCTTGTTGTATAAAAGTATTATTTATTGAATACCATTTATTTATTTTTTCTTTTAAGAAGTAATTATATTGAATTTCTATTGATAGGACATTATCTATTACATTATGCATATAAACTCCTTTAAATACAAATAAAAATATGCATTATATTATTTAGAACCTAAACGAAACCAATATAAAAATTTAAATATGTTGGATCCATTAAATAAAAAACAATATTTACTATACTTATAATATTTTTTGTTGTATTAAAACCAAAAAATACACTATTATTTAAACCTTAGATTAAAACTATTATTACAAGGAAAGGTAATGAATAGAAAAGTGCAAAATGTGATAAATATTTCGACTGCAGTTCAAAATTATCTGAGTACATCCAGAAGTACTTTTATTTCCCCTTGAGAAGCGGTGCTTCATGCCGTTACTAAATTTAAAATAGATCCTCCTTATAGCCAAGGTAGCCAATTAGAAATAGGAGAAAATAGCAAGCTATTAAGCCGAATCATCTCATTTGAGAGTCATCAATTTCAATGTAAAACAATTTTATTTACTCTCAAAATATAACAATTAATTTATCATTAGGTGGCGATAGCCATTTTATAATAGGCTAAACAGGAAAAATACCGATAGAAAATAAAACAACCAGTTGTTTTATTTTCTATAACTAATTAAAATGTTGCCAGTCATTCGACTGGCATTTTTTTCTCGCTAATATATAGTCATTTCAGAACTAAACATATTTTTTATATTACTTAACAATTCCGTTTTTTTAAATCCACTAGCTAGCATGGTATCTTTATCAGCCCCAATTAGCGACATAGAACCAACTAAAGTAGATGCTGTCACATTCTCATCATCATAATAAGCAGATAAGGGCATAAAAGGCCCATAATCTTGATACCGCATGATGAGTTTTTCAATTTCAATATTTTCCACTTTACTTGGTAAGGCTATACTTAGGTGTTGATATTGTTTTGCACGGGAACCAAACACTTCTCGCAAAATTAATTTGGTCTGGTATTTCATATCAGTAAAAACAAGATCATCTCTATTTCGATTAATAACCACTTCATCAAAATCAGTGAGTAACCATATAAGGTTATCGACCTTAAGGTCAGTAGCATTATTGTCAATTATTATTACTTCATTTTCTTTCCACATCGACTCACTAACAATATAGGTATCATGACCATCTTTACCATTAAAAATAATTTTTTTTACTTTATTATTGTCATCTACCGTCAAAAAGTCATCATTGTTACTTCCCGATTTAATCAACACAGCACTTTTTTTATCTATGCAGTTACCTATCGCAGAATCATTAATAGCATGAACAATCACATTATCGCCTTCTGTTTTTAAAATTAAATTTCTCCCGCTTATTTCAGCATTTTTAATTTTAAAATCAGGATATAAATCATTAGGTTTATTAATTAACTCAGGGGAATTTAAAACACCATCATGTGAAAATGCTTGATTAACAATTGAAGCATCTATTTTTTTGTGTAGATATAGCTTCCCATTACCCTTATCAAAAATAAATATTGATTCAGTTGATTTGTCATAACCTAAAAAAACAATTTCTTTAGTCGAATAAAATTCTGTGGAAATAAAAAGACCTTCATCTGCGTACCAAGCATAAAGACTGTGACCATTTTTCTTATCAGTTAAGCCTAAAATTGAAATTATTGAATTATTACCAAAACGAGAAGTTAATTTATTAAACCAGTTATTGTATTTTTTTAACCACTGTTCATTAACAGCAATAATCGTTGGGTTCCCATTAGATGATATACGATAAACGCCCCCCTCATCAGTTATTGCAATGCAACGCCCTTCCCAGTTAATCATATTAATAACATCTTCGATCTCGACTCGTTCTGCTATCGGACCATTTTCATCCATTATGTTAGATAGTAGTCCTTTTTGCCAATATATCAAATGGCTATTCGAATTATAAAAATAAAACACCTCCTCACCTTCATTATTGTATTGGCTACCAACATAAATTAAATCTTCATATACACCTCTATGACCACTATTATTCTTATTCATTTCTGGGCTTTCGGCATTAACCATTTCATATATAATGCTTTCTTTTATATTTGCTCTAATTAATTTACAATCTTTTTCTCTCAACCAAAACCGTATTTTCTTTCCATTTTTCATCTTCCCATAAATCATAATAGTATCGGCTAACTTTACATTATTACTTTCCAACTTACCGCCATAGGACTCATAATTAAGCATCATTTTTTTGGGAGAAACTTGTATTATCCCACTCTCTACATACTTATCTTTTTCTCTATTACTTCCATTGAAATAAAAAAAATCCGGGATAAAGTCATCTGTTGAGTAACTTATTAGATAGAGTGTATTGTTAATATATTGATATACACTCTTAGTTTCATTACCGTTCTCTTTTGAGGTACAGCTCATATAAATACCGTTATTTACTTTCCATACCTTAACATCTTTTTTAACCTCCTTTAATCCATCATCAAAACAGTACATAATCAATGTTTTATTTAAATTAACATCAATAATAAAAACAACCGACTCATTAGGTATGATTATATATGCCAGACCATCTTCGACTACCGATAATACAGCTGTTTTTCCTGATGCATAACCTGATTCGATATAAAAAATATTATCCTTTTCAACATCATAAAATGCACGTCCGATATCAACTCCATTATGTTGATAATTTTCTATCGTAATATATTTTTCATATAATTTATTTTCCCTCGCGAGTTGGCTTAGATGAGCCTTAACTGAGCCTTGATTTTTTATCCACTGGCTTGCATCTTCTGAAATGATATCAAGCCTCCGGTTCTTCAAATCCAAAGAACAAATTTCATTATTTTTCCTAATGATAACTAGCGAATTAATAGGGTAACTGGGCGAAAAATTAACAACTGCATCACCAATTTTTATCTTACCTGAATAGAAACTAATTGAATCATTGGATAATAAACTAGAGTTAATAATCCAATTCGAGTTATTATCATTACCATCCTGATTCGATAGCGTAATTTCCGCACCATCATTGAGTATGATATTATATATCCCCCCACCTCCTTGCATCTCATAATTCAATAATCCATACCATTCCTTCGGTAATCCTGGTATAGCAACATATCTTTCAGCTTTATCTAATATAATATCTATATTGGTTTTAACATACTCTTGCTGTATTTTCGATATAATATATTCAGATGGAAAGGTGTAATAATCAAAATCAAATTTCTGACTTTTTTCTAATCGTCTCAAAATATCAAACCCACGATCATTCCGGCTAGTCGCACCGGGTAACATATTATGCTCATAATTAATATAAGATTTCGGTGTACTAGGTAAAATAATAACTTTTGCCTTATTGAAGTCTATCTCATGTTTTTTTTCTGTGTACCCCATTTCTTCACGAATATTCAAGGATTTTTCACGTTCATGGTTTATCACATTTGCATATGATGGCCAAAAAAAATAATTTCTATAGCCCCCACCTGCTTCATGCTCACCTGAACGGTATATATACTGACTACCAAAGACCACTTGACTATTTTTAAAATCAACCTGCTCTACTACTCCTCCTTGCCTAGCGACTAAAAGCTTACTTTCAGTGATATAATCAAACCCATTTCCTTGATAAGCTTTATCTAACAGATAAAAATATCTCCCCACCTCTTGAGCATCTTCTGCAATCACCGCAAAATTGGCAGCAAGTGCATTAAAACCTATCGCTAAGCCCCCTACTATCACGCCACCAGCACTACAAAAGGCAGCAATACCGGTTGCACCAACTGCTCCTGCCGATATTGATGTAAGGCCAAGTGTCATTGATGCAGAATCAAACGCCAATTGTGTTCCAAAAATCGCTTGTTGCATTTCTGTATCTGACTGCGTTAGTTCATAAATATCCAGCCCAACTAATACACCATTAAACATAATTCCTATCCCGTTATTTTCACTACGGGCAATACTCGATGTGAAAGTATCCATACTATTCTTATATGCAATTTCCTCATTTCGCCATAATGACTTAACAATATTGGCTATTTTAAACATATCATTTGCATTGCCATCTACTATCATCGCGTAATTGACATAACAGTGTATTTTTAATGCAACCCCTAAATTATCTTCAACACCTAGCACGGTATTTCTTTTTTTATTATCCGCCCATTGAATTAATACTTGAACTGCAATTCCCATATTTAAGCCTTCTATGGAGTACTCCTCATCGATCCTCTCTTTCCCATACTTTGGCAGACTATGGTAGTTTTTCAGTTCATCTATTTGTTGATTAAAATAGTTAGAGAATTCTAAAAATGTATTATCTGAGGTCTCTATCCAGCGAGATTCAACTTCTTTTTCTTGGTGAATAAATTGTATTAGATAATTATCTTTCGAGGTATTTCTAATGTTAGAAAAATTTATTAACCATTTATTATCAAGCTGATATTTAGCACCAATCAGCTTTATAGCCTTGTCAATTCTTTCTCCCCACTGCTTAGCATCAATAAGTTGCAATGAGGCTTGTAGCTGTAAATCACCAGTAACTCTATTTTCATGCTCCGCGAATAAACTTACTTTTTCTCGTCGCTCACTGATAGTACTTAATTGTTCTGGATTATGTAAATCATCAACAATTAAACCTGCACCAATAGGAACATTAGCCATTTTTTCTATATCTATAGTAATTAATTCAAATTTAGGTTCTTTTTCATTTCCCATCGCATTATAGATATTATCCAGCTTATTTTTTAACATATATTCTTTAAGTGCATGAAATAGCTTTACCTCATCACTAAATTCAAAAATACCAAAATTAGGATCATAAAAATAATATACTGTTCTTTCTTCACTTATCGTTTTACCTAGTAACATTGCATGGTTTATTGTATTCAGCGAACACATTAAAGTTTCACCAGACTCAGAAAATATTTGTTGAATTTCTATTAAATTTAACACACCATTTGAAGAAGATGCTTGGCTAGCAAATATATTGGAATGTAAAGCAATTAGCCCCAATTTTAATTGTTTAGAACTGGCATCGTTAGGTGATGACATCGCATAAAATAACTTATCTATTAGATGATCTGAGTTAATTCTTCCTTTTTTAGCCAATGCGACAGCCATCGCTCTAACCAATGGATAACAACGACCACCACTATTATCTTTTACAGATAATAAATAAAAATCTTGAGGAATTAAACGTATATTTTCGCTACCTGAATGATAAAAAAAATCCTTAATATCATCACTTTTTTTCAAAATAATTGCAATAATCTCTTTTTCAAATTCAATTTCTATATAATGGCTTAATGCACCTTTTTGCTCCATTAACAAATTATTATTTATATATATTCTTTTTAGTTCTAATGATGATAATCCTTCTAGAGAATAAGGGATGATTACTTTATTATAATTGTTATAACCCTGAAAAAAAAAGCTATTGTTACAGTTAGAATCCTCCATAAGTAAATTTCTAAAACGCTGTTCTATTGTAGTTATTTTGTCCACATCTTTACCTGCTCCAATAGACTTATCATATCTATTTTCTATAATTGAATTTATGCCTTCACTATTTTTTATTTTCAACCAGAGGTCATTACTTTCAATGATTAGTGAATCAGACAATAGTTTATTAAATTTTAATTTTAAATAGTCACTTCCCTTTTCAATATCAGCTATACTTTTCTTTATTTTATCATACTCGTCTCTTCTTCTAGGTAAATTAGGCTTCATTCCACTCAATTGTTCTTTAAAATTATCAATCTTTATACGTTTTTCACGTAGTTTAACATCAACCACCTTCCTTATATTTCTAATAAATTTAATCCAAGACTTTATCACAGCAGCATCTGATGATAAATCACCACTTTGTTCTTTAATTTTAGACATTGCATCGGTATTAATACCAAGAAACTCTGCTGCTTCAATTAATTTTTGATGTTTTATATCTCTTTCTAGTTTAAATTTCCTAATATTTTCTTTCTGGTTTTTAATTAATGGATTTTGTACTAATAATGGTATTTTATCTTCTCGCAAGCTAATTATTGGTACTCCTCCAATTATTTTATATTCCTGTTTCTGTAATATTAATTTCCAGGCGCCATTTTCATATTGCATATAGACCATTCCAAGCGTCTCATCAGTATTTTTTATACTGTAATCTTTGTAATCTACAGCCATCACTACATTATCATAAAGAATCGAACTATTGATTCTACCATCATGATAGACTCGGTAGGTTGTTTCATTTAGTTCAGTAACGATCACAGAACTGCCTGAAAGTGTATGTGTAAATAAAAATTTTGCCTTAGATGGGTGCTTGGGTATATCAATAAAGGCGGGCGATTTATTTTTCTGATCATTGCCGTTATATCCTAATAAATATGACTCAATCATCATTGATGGCTCTTTTTCCGCCGTATTAATCACAATCTCTAGTTCATAGGAATAACTACCAACTTTAACGAATTGAACATCACCTTTAGATGTCTGAACATCAGTTCTAATAAAACTATCAACACTAATTGCATTTTCCATCATAAATATTGAAGGGTGTGACTTAAATGATTTAATATCTGCACTTGCTACTCTGTTTTTTACTCTTACCCCACTAACCGTTCCTAATTTTAATTTTGCATCATTAATTGCTTGTTCAATAAATTGACTTTTATCCATATCTTTTAATTTCAGCATATAAATTCCTTTTAATTACAAATAAAAATAGTTAAATCCTCGTAAAATACAATTTAGCAATAAATCATGAACCCTTAAAATTTAAAATAATTATTTTTTATAACTCCTATAATATTTTTTAATATGCTAATTAAAAATAAAATAGATTATATTATGTCATATCTATAGGGTTGTTATTACAAGGAAATGTAATGAATAAAAAAATGCAATTTATCATTCTAACAAGTTCTTTTTTATCTATTTTCACTATCTCCTCTCTTTCTCAAGCTGATGTATCTAAAGCAAAAGTTATTAATATAGAAGCCCCTCTAAAAAACAATATTTCATTTAATACTTTTGAAAGTTTATCTTCTAATGAGTATGGTCTTATTTTTAACAATGATATTAGTGATAATGATCAGCTTGCAAACAAAGCTGCAAAACTGATATTGGCTGAAGTAACAGGAATAGAAGAAAGTAAAATTAAAGGTGTCCTCGGTATTAAAGGACAAGCTGCGAATCTTATTATCGCTAATCCCAATGGGATCTCTTGGGCTGATGGCTCCATAAGTAATATTAATAGCTTATCTTTAATTGCAGGTAAGTTAGAAAAACAATATGTTAAAAATAAAGAAACGAAGCAGCTTGAAGCAAAAGCACTAGATGAATACAGTCAATTAAAATTCTCAGTTAGCCCCGCAAGCCAAATCAACATCAGCCAACAGCATGCCAGCCCGTTACAGCTTTCTAAACTGAATGTGTTCGCCGATCGTATAAAACTACAAAATGCACTAAATATTACAGCTGCAGTTCAAAATTATCTGAGTACATCCGGAAGTGCTTCAATTTCCCCACGAGAAGCTGTGCTTCACTCAGGTACTAAATTTAAAACAGACACCCCTTATAGCCAAGGCAGCCAATTAGAACTGGGAGAAAATACCAAGCTATTAGGCCGAATCATCTCATTTGAGAGTCATCAATATCAATGTAAAGACAGTTTTCTTTGCCCTCAAAATACAATTGATGTCAAAGGTTTGATACAAACAATGAATTTTTCATTACGTGGCGACAGTGATTTTGTAATGCACGGCACAGGTAAAATACAGATAGGGAAAAACCAGCAAGTGCTTGTCGCACAGTAATGAAAAACGGGCTCATTAAAAATGAGCCCGTAAGGTCGTTGGGAAAGTGAGGTAAAAATGCGTTTCTCTCACTTTATACTTTTAGCTAAAATCAATTTAGTGATTTTTCTTGTTTGCTTTATAGCCAAAAGAACCAAGCAAATAGAGAGATAACAATAATACACGCTACGTTCAGAACTGCACCAACTCGTACCATTTCAATTTGCCTGATATAACCAGAACCGAATACAATCGCATTTGGCGGAGTCGCAACAGGTAACATAAACGCACAAGAGGCACCAATACCAATAATCATCGTTAACACAATAACTGGCATACCTAATGCTTCTGCTACAGTAGCAAAAATAGGCACTAACAGGGCAGCACTTGCCGTGTTACTAGTGAATTCAGTCAGGATAATAATAAAGGTTGTTACCGCTAAGATAATCACAAACCAATGACTTGTCCCAAATGTCATCTGCATCCAGTCAGCCATAATTTTACTTGCGCCTGAAGAACTTAAAATTGCACTGAGAGTCAACCCCCCACCGAACAGCATCAATACACCCCACTCGGTATTTTTTTGGATTTGTGACCAACTAGCAACCCCTGTTATACCAATCAAAATTGCAGCAATCATAGCAATAATGGTGTCGAGATCCTTCACACCACCAAGTGCTTCACTAATAAACGTACTGGTGATCCAGCAAACTACCGCAAACAGGAAAATCCCCATTGCTGTAATACGTTTGCCATTCCATTTAACGTGCTCTAATTCAATTTCAAAACGGTGCTTCAAATTCGGACGTAACATCATGTACATCAACACAAACATCATAGGCAGTAACACGACCATGATAGGAATACCGTATTTCATCCACGATAAGAAATCTAAACCTAACGCAGCAGCGGCAATCGCGTTTGGTGGGCTACCCACAATAGTTCCTAGACCACCAATACTGGCACTATAAGCAACACCTAATAAAACAAACACAAACGTATTACGTTCATGACGAACATCGAGGTTAGATAAAATACCTAATACAAGGGGTAACATCATTGCAGCAGTTGCTGTGTTACTAATCCACATTGATAGCAGCGCGGTAACACCAAACAACAGTAATACTGCGACTGATAAACGACCACGTGCAGCCATTAATAAGCGGTTAGCAATTAGACGGTCTAAGCCCTGAATATGCAAAGCCGTCGCTAAAGCAAAACCACCGAAGAATAGGAAAATAATTGGGTTTGCGAATGATTTAAGCGCTTCCCCAGTATTCATTAATCCAAGCCCAACCGCTAGGATAGGGATACAAAGTGCAGTAATAGTGACATGGATAGCTTCAGTTAGCCAAAGCACACCGATAAAAACCATCATTGCAAGGCCTGCATTTGCCTTGTCATCAAAAGGTAAATATTTTAAAAGTAAGATCAGAAGAACAATATCAACCGCTAAAATGATCCAACCCCGTTTATTGGATGGGGTCGGGCTGACCGCTGGTTGTAGGGATTCGGAAGCGTCCATGTAAACTCCATTAGCTCGGAAGCAAATTATTTTCGAGTATTATTGTTAATGTTTTTTTGCAAGAGCTGGAATATAAAGTTAATTGTATGAAATTAAAATGTGGAGGAAGTAAAAGTGCGATCTACACCGTATAATTTAATCGTTTTCCATATAAACTCCGAAAAACCTACCTATCCATTCGTAAAAAACGAAGAATTAAATACTAAAATAGTCACTATAAATTAGCATATTATTCCTAAAAATACGCATATCAATCATCTATCTAATAGATTGATTTTAAATTAATTATTAAATATAAGGTGGGGCAATAAAAGGCTAATCAATCATTAAGCTTACTAAAAATCCAACCAAATTTATTGCGATACATTAGAGGTAATCATAAATTACTGGGAATATATAGTAAAAATAGCGTCCTCAGCAAAGATTTCAGTCGAAAAAAAGGAAGCCATCGGCTTCCTTTAGTATAAATTTGTTAACGAACTAAAATTACGCTTGGCCTTTAACTTCTTTTAAGCCATTGAATGGTGCATTTTTACCTAATGCTTCTTCAATACGAATCAGTTGGTTATATTTAGCAACACGGTCAGAACGGCTCATTGAACCCGTTTTGATTTGGCCTGCAGCTGTACCGACTGCTAAATCTGCGATAGTTGCATCTTCAGTTTCGCCTGAACGGTGAGAGATAACAGCAGTATAGCCTGCATCTTTCGCCATTTTAATTGCAGCCAAAGTTTCAGTTAAAGAACCAATTTGGTTGAATTTGATCAGAATAGAGTTAGCAATGCCTTTATCGATACCTTCTTTCAAGATCTTAGTGTTCGTTACAAACAGGTCGTCACCAACCAGTTGGATTTTGTCACCAAGAACTTTAGTTTGGTATGCGAAACCATCCCAGTCAGACTCATTCAGACCATCTTCGATAGACACGATTGGGTACTGTTTAGTCAGTTCTTCTAAATAGTGGGTGAACTCTTGTGAAGTGAAGGTTTTGCCTTCGCCTTTCAGCTCATAATTGCCTGTTTCTGCGTTATAGAACTCAGATGCTGCACAGTCCATTGCCAGCGTTACGTCTTTACCTAACACATAACCTGCTTGCTCAACCGCTTCTTTAATTGCTGCTAATGCCGCTGCGTTTGACTCTAAGTTAGGTGCATAACCACCTTCATCGCCTACAGCTGTATTCATACCTTTAGATTTCAGTACTTTTGCTAAGTGATGGAAAATTTCAGAGCCCATACGAACAGCTTCTTTCAGCGTTGGTGCGCCAACAGGCTGGATCATGAATTCTTGAATATCAACGTTGTTATCTGCGTGCTCACCACCATTGATGATGTTCATCATAGGCAGAGGCATAGAGTATTGGCCGTGAGTACCATTCAGGTCAGAAATGTGCTCATACAGAGGCATACCTTTCGCTGCCGCAGCTGCTTTAGCATTTGCTAAAGATACAGCCAGAATTGCGTTTGCACCAAATTTAGATTTGTTCTCAGTGCCATCGAGATCAATCATGATTTTATCGATATTAGCTTGGTCTTTAGCATCTTTACCGATCAGCGCTTCTGCAATTGGACCATTAACAGCAGCAACTGCTTTCAGAACACCTTTACCCAGGAAACGTGCTTTATCACCGTCACGCAGTTCCAGAGCTTCACGAGAACCTGTTGACGCACCTGATGGTGCTGCAGCTAAACCAACAAAGCCACCTTCTAAATGAACTTCAGCTTCTACAGTTGGGTTACCACGAGAGTCAATGATTTCACGACCGATCACTTTAACAATTTTGGACATTAGGTTTTCCTCAGTACAAGTTAAATTTTGGGAAGTTGGTGCGCCTGCGCCGACTTCCCCATATCTTATTTCAACTCACCTTTCTGGTACTTACCAGCGGCTTTAACAAAACCTGCAAACAACGGATGACCATCTCTTGGTGTAGAGGTGAACTCTGGGTGGAACTGACAAGCCACAAACCATGGATGATTTGGGTTTTCAATAATTTCCACCAGCTTGTTATCTACTGAACGGCCTGCAATTTTCAGGCCCGCATCTTCAATGCGTTTAAGCAGTAAGTTGTTCACTTCATAACGGTGACGGTGACGTTCAATAATGGTTTCTGAACCATACATCTCACGTACAAGACTACCATTCACTAGGTGGCATGGTTGACTACCAACACGCATTGTTCCACCAAGGTCGCTCTCTTCTGAACGCACTTCAAGGTTTCCTTCTTCGTCACGCCATTCTGTAATTAACGCAACAACAGGGAATTTACAATCCGCTTTAAATTCTGTTGAATTTGCATCTGCCATATTGGCCACATTACGTGCAAATTCAATCAAGGCAACTTGCATACCCAAACAAATCCCTAAGTAAGGAATCTTGTTTTCACGTGCATATTGAGCAGTCAGAATTTTACCTTCAACACCACGCTCACCAAAACCGCCTGGTACTAAAATAGCATCTAAATCTTTAAGTAACTCAACACCACGCGTTTCGATATCTTGTGAATCAATCAATTTGATGTTCACAGTTAAACGGTTTTTCAAGCCACCGTGTTTTAATGCTTCAATTACAGATTTATACGCATCTGGTAACTCAACATATTTACCAACCATTCCGATGGTGACTTCACCTGCAGGATTAGCTTCTTCGTAAATAACTTGTTCCCACTCAGATAAATTAGCTTCTGGCGCATCAATGCGGAAGCGGTTACAGATGTATTCATCCAAACCTTGTGATTTTAACAAGGCTGGAATTTTATAAATTGAATCAACGTCTTTGAGAGAAATAACCGCTTTCTCTGGCACATTACAGAACAATGCGATTTTTGCACGTTCATTTGCAGGGATCACTCTGTCTGAGCGACAGATTAACACGTCTGGCTGGATACCAATTGACAGCAATTCTTTCACAGAATGTTGAGTTGGCTTAGTTTTCACTTCACCAGCAGCTGCAAGGTAAGGCACTAATGTTAAGTGCAAATATAAAGTGCGCTCACGGCCGACTTCTGCAGCCATTTGACGAATCGCTTCAAGGAATGGCAATGATTCAATATCACCCACTGTACCACCAACTTCAACCAAAACAACGTCATGGCCTTCGCCACCACGGATGATACGGTCTTTAATTTCATTAGTGATATGAGGGATAACTTGAATTGTAGCGCCTAAGTAGTCGCCACGGCGCTCTTTACGCAGAACTTCAGAGTAAACACGCCCAGTCGTAAAGTTATTACGACGAGTCATTTTAGTACGGATGAAGCGCTCATAATGACCCAAATCTAAGTCAGTTTCAGCGCCGTCTTCTGTAACGAAAACTTCCCCGTGTTGGGTTGGGCTCATTGTGCCTGGATCTACGTTGATGTAGGGATCCAGTTTCATAATAGTCACGTTGAGTCCACGGGCTTCGAGTATAGCCGCCAAAGAGGCTGCGGCAATGCCTTTACCCAGAGAGGATACGACCCCGCCGGTCACAAAAATATAATTAGTTTTCATGCTGAACCTGAAAGTTTAGGTTTAAAAGATGATGGATATAACAGGACGGGAAAACAGTATACCCGAACCTTAATTTCGCTACAAATGTTCTAAGCATAATAAGGCTAAATTTCATCAATACTCTAATATTATCAGCAAGTTAAAAGCGAAAATTATTTATCGCTTCAAAATTAGTCATCTTTGTCTATTTTCATAGATTAACACAGTTCAA
The DNA here is from genome assembly GCF_028482225.1 of Providencia sp. PROV130. NCBI lineage: Bacteria > Pseudomonadati > Pseudomonadota > Gammaproteobacteria > Enterobacterales > Morganellaceae > Providencia > Providencia sp. PROV130. The sequence goes on from NZ_JAMPQC010000026.1 coordinate 67,018, forward strand.
ATGCAAAAGCTAAATCCTTTCAGCTCATTGTATAGTATAAAAAATGCGATTCTGCACTAACTTTGATTTTGAATAACTATTTACTCTTCAACCTAGCATTTAACATCCAAAAATGCTAGTTCACTCACTGTTTTTGAAGCTTTAATCTGAGTGTTTCTAAAAACGTATCAGCATAGACATCGCCTTGAAGCACTAATACCTAAGTGAAAAAACATCATCTACTACAACATGTTACATTAAATACCACTTGTGTTTTTAGGATTAACTTTTTTATATTTACACTAATATTTAGTTAATATTGGGTCATTGGACAAAAGGGAAAACTTTCAACATGACGAATGATTACCATAACACCCCACATGATTCAGTATTCAAAGGCTTCATGTCAAAAATTAGTAATGCACGAGATTTTTTTGATGTTCATTTGCCTGTAAATATTAAACAACTGTGTAATTTTGATACATTAGAATTAACTAACTCATCATTCATTGACCTTAAACTGCGCTCTCGCTTATCTGACGTCCTGTACTCTGTCGAGACTGCTCATGGAGATGGCTATATTTATGTTCTCGTCGAACATCAATCAGTGCCTGATAAACTGATGCCTTGGCGTCTTATGCACTATGCCTTTCAGGCTATGAGCCAACATTTACAGCAAGGCCACAAAACACTACCTTTTGTCATTCCAATGCTATTTTATAATGGAAAAACCACACCTACCCCTACTCTCAGTTATGGACAGACTGTTTCCAATATCCAGAACTTGCGAATAATTTTTATTTTAATTCCCTTCCCTTAATTGATGTGACCGTAATTGATGATAACGAACTGCTAAAGCACCGCAAAATTGCCGTGATGGAACTAGCCATGAAACATAAAAATTTGCGGGATGACGTTAACCAGATAATCGCCCATCTAGCCCAAGCAATAAATCAAGACTATAATGATGAAGATGACATAGACAAAATATTCTATTACTGGTTTTATACTATTGATTCACATGATTTTGTTAGCATTGTAAAAGAGCTAACGAATCAAATTCATAGTCATCAAGGAGTTGTTATGAACATAGCAGAACGCTTGAAAGACCAAGGACGTATAGAAGGTCGAGAGGAAGGTAGGGAAGAAGGTCGTGAAGCAACTCAACTAGCAATTGCCTCTAAATTATTAAAGGCAGGTGTTCCTCTTGAGCTAATTATAGAAAGCACAAACCTAAGTAAAAACGAGATACTCGAATTACTATAACTATATCCTGACTAATTCGAGTTACAGCTTGGTGGCAAGTATGGCTATACCCTGGTAACTAACTAAAACATAAGTAAGCTAACGTCACCAACAGGCCATAAAGGGAAATATAACTACAGTCACTCTTGGCTCTTAATTTGCTGCCAAAGCGCCTCCATCTCCTCAAGTGTAGCACTTTCTGTAGACTTGCCACTTTCAGATAAACTTTTTTCTATTTGCCTAAAACGTCGTTCAAATTTACTGCACGCTTTTTGCAGCGCAATTTCGGGCTTGTGGCCTAAATGGCGAGATAAGTTAACCGTCGCAAACAGTAAATCACCAATTTCCTCTTCAAGACGCGCACCATCAATAACCACCTGAGTGGCTTCTTCCATAACTTCTTCAAGTTCTTCCTGGACTTTCCCAACCACTGGGCCAAGGGTATCCCAATCAAAACCCACGGAAGCACAGCGCTTTTGAATTTTATAGGCTTTCATCAAGGCAGGTAATGAATTTGGAATATCATCCAGCACAGAAAATTGCGATTTTTCAGCTCGTTCCTTCGATTTGCGCTTTTCCCAACCATCAATCACTTCAGCACTACTCAATGTATTATTGGCATCAAAAATATGAGGGTGGCGATGTTCAAGTTTATCACTCACCGCTTGGCAAATATCATTGAAATCAAATAATGAATTTTCATTCGCCATTTGCGCATAGAAAACCACTTGGAATAATAGATCTCCCAACTCACCTTTTAAGTCGTCAAAATCTTCACGATCTATCGCATCAAGCACTTCATAAGTCTCTTCCAATGTATATGGCGCAATCGTTTTAAACGTTTGCACTTTGTCCCATGGACAGCCTGTTTGCGGATCTCGAAGCTGTTTCATAATTGATAATAAACGTTCGATTTGAAGATTTGCCTGACTCATTGTATTAACCTTTGATTTTTTTGTTTCTAGTTGTCCTTTATCCCAAACTTATCAGAGTTGATGAGCAATCGACAAATTTTTCCCAAAAAAGAAATTTTTGCTAACTAACTCATGAAGAAACAGAAGTTGTATAGAAAAGAATAATTAAAAACATGAAGAGAGGGATTTTTAGAATATAAATATACCGATTTTCAAAATAGTTTGAATTGTAGGTAGGCGGCAAGCGAAGATATCTCGGGGAGCATACACAAGTATGTGACCCGAGTAGCTAAGCGCAGCCAACACCCCTACAACTCAAAATATGAAGAAAATCACTGAGAATGACGTTTTGCTTCTATAACATCCGGCAACTGATTCAGCTTAGCTAACACCCGACTCAGCACCTCAATGTTATACAGCTCAATAGTCATATCTATCGTTGCCAATTGCTGTTTTACATCACTACGGCTACTGACACCAAGCACATTAACTTTCTCATTTGCTAATATTGTCGTGATATCACGCAGCAAGCCGCTACGGTCATTAGCTATAACTCTAACCACGAGAGAATAACCACTCGAGTAGTTTTCTCCCCAGACTGCATCTATTACGCGTTCTGGTGCATGGCTTTGCAGCTCAGCTAATTGTTCGCAGTCTGCACTGTGAATGGAAATACCTCGTCCTTTCGTGATAAAACCGACAATTTCATCCCCTGGAATTGGCTGGCAGCAGCGTGCAATATGGTGCATTAGGTTACCAACCCCTTCAACCACCACTCGACCGCTACCATGAGATGGTGCTCTTGGGAGTGAAGACTTACTTTCTAATGTCTTCATTGCCGCACGGTCTTCTTCTTCGGCAGTGGCTTTATTAAATTTGCTTTGCAGGAAATTCACTAATTGGTTGATACGAATATCACCGCCGCCAATTCCAGCCAAAACCTCATCCAATGAATGAACATTGTAGCGTGCGATTAGTAGTTTTTCTGCTTCACGAAGGCTGATATCAAGCTGTGATAGTTCGCTATCTAAAATTTGACGCCCTGCAAGGATGTTTTTATCTCTATCTTGTTTGCGGAACCAATTTTGGATTTTAGCTCGCCCACGGCTGGTTGTGACATATCCTAAATTAGGGTTTAACCAGTCGCGGCTTGGATTTGGATGCTTTTGAGTAATAATTTCAATTTGATCGCCCATTTGTAATTGATAGCTAAATGGGACAATACGCCCACCTATTTTTGCACCAATACAACGGTGACCGACATCACTGTGAATATGATAAGCAAAATCAAGTGGTGTCGAGCCTGCTGGTAAATCCACCACATCCCCTTTTGGAGTAAAGACATACACTCTATCATCAAACACTTGGCTACGAACTTCATCTAGCATTTCGCCAGAATCTGCCATTTCTTCTTGCCATGCGATCAGCTTACGTAACCATGCAATGCGGTTTTCGTAACTACTGCCTTTGCCAATGCCAGTCGCGCCCTCTTTGTATTTCCAATGGGCCGCGACCCCCAGCTCTGCATCTTCATGCATTTGGCGGGTGCGAATTTGAATTTCAAGCGTTTTGCCGTTTGGCCCTAACACTACTGTATGAATAGATTGATAACCATTAGGTTTCGGGTTCGCCACATAGTCATCAAATTCATCAGGAAGATGGCGAAAATGGGTATGTACAATCCCTAACGCAGCATAACAATCTTGCAAACGTTCAACGACAATACGCACTGCTCGCACATCAAACAGTTCATCAAATGCCAATGATTTTTTCTGCATTTTACGCCAAATACTATAAATATGCTTAGGCCGGCCGTAGATATCTGCTTGAATACTCTCTTTTAACATGTATTTACGTAAGGTTGTAACAAAAGTATCTATATACTCTTCACGGTCAATACGACGTTCATGGAGAAGCTTTGCGATTTTCTTATATTCATCGGGATGCAAATAACGGAAACAGAAGTCTTCTAACTCCCATTTCAATTGCCCAATTCCTAAGCGATTTGCTAGGGGGGCATAAATATTTGAGCACTCTTTAGCCGCTAAAACGCGCTCATCTTCAGTTGCATCTTTGACTTCACGTAAATGTGCAATTCGTTCCGCTAATTTAATGACAACGCAGCGGAAATCTTCCACCATCGACAATAGCATACGGCGAATATTATCGACTTGTGTCGAACTTGTTTCACTCGATTGCGTGGCTTTGAGTTGACGAATCGCATCCATTTCCAGCACGCCTTTAACGAGCTCATGAATGGATTGACCAAATTCATCAATAACTTCTTGCTCTTCCAACTTCCCCTCTTCCACTAAGGGAAAAAGTAAAGCTGCTTGTAAGCTGCCGATATCCATACTTAATGTCGATAGGATTTCGGTCATTTCAATACCGCGCCACAGCAACAGAGGGGCGATTTCTTGTCCGGCTAGTTTATCGTGACAATATTGCCAGGTATGGATGAGCTTTTCTTCTGATTGTTTATTGCTCAATCCCAGACCGTTAACCCACTTTTCTGGGGCGAACTCACCTGCTGGGGTAAGATGCGCACTTCTTACTGCAACCATATATTCTCCCTACCTATTAAACCTCTGGGCGACGGATAAATAACGCCATTGATTCTAAATGGCTAGTATGCGGAAACATGTCTAGCATCCGCAACTGTAATAACTGATAGCCCCCATCAAGTAAAACTTTGCTATCTCTTGCCAATGTTGTGGGGTTACATGAAACATAGACAATTTTTTCTGGCATCAGTTTAATTAAATGTTCCATAACACCAGCGGCTCCGGCTCTAGCCGGGTCTAATAATACTTTATTAAAGCCATGAGCCGCCCAAGGTTGTGTGTGTATCTGGGCTTCTAAGTTTTCATTATAGAATGTCGCATTACAAATAGTATTGAGCTGTGCGTTATTTCGTGCCTGTTTGACTAAATTTTCCACACCTTCAACACCCACAACGGATTTCACTAGCCGTGCGATAGGCAACGTAAAGTTACCCATTCCACAAAAAAGGTCTAATACCCTATCTTCACTGTTTAGATCTAACCATGCTAAAGCTTGTTCTACCATCAACTGGTTAACTTGCCCGTTCACTTGAATAAAATTTAATGGGTTAAATTTTAGTATCTCCCCTGCAACTTGATATTCAGGTTGTGGCGAATTTGGTGATAGAGCCTGTAAGTTTTCATCATTACCTGCTAACCAGATAGACACTCCGTGCTGATTTTCAAAATCGCTTAACTTTTGAGTATCTGATAACGAAAGAGGCGTTAAATAACGAATCAATACAATTTTGCTATTGCCTGCATGAATAAGTTCTACGTGGCCCAGTTTTGCTTTATTACTGAGCTGGTTAATGCATTCAGAAAGTGGTTTTAATAAGATATCCAGATCAGGGGATAATATAGGGCAATTTTTTATATCAACTAATGTGTTAGATTGAGATTGACGAAACCCCATAACGACATTTTTATTTTTAGGCTGATATTGTAACCCCAACCGAGCTCTGCGACGATAGCCATATGACTCACCATAAATCACCTCGGTACAGGATATATCTTGCGATGTTTCACGTCGCATCAGATAAGCTAAAGCATGAGCTTTGCTTTCTCTTTGTAGTGCAATGTCAACATGTTGCTGTTGGCACCCTCCACATTGGTTAAAATAACGACACCGTGGCTTGACTCTTTGGGGGCTTGTACTCAGGCGTTTAATCACCTTTCCTTTAGCAAAATGCCGTTTCTCTTCCGTCAATTCAATTTGGGCTTCTTCTCCAGGCAATAAGCCTGTTACAAAAATGGTTTTTCCTTCGATACGGGCAACACCTTGCCCTGCGGCATCAAGGCTATCAGCAACAACCGTGATTTGACGGCGTGGGGTGGTACGGCGATTAGGAGAGTAAAATTGAGCCATAAAGTAGTCACTACAGAGTATTAAGTTATAAAAATCATGATTGCCGAGTTTTCAATTTTAATGCGTTGTTTTTTTCGCTAATTAATCAAGGAAAATGGCTAGGCTATTATACCTGTTTTCCTATCATTTGATTGACTACTTTTCTATTTTTATTCCGCTCTTCAGTTATTGCATCAATTGCTAACCATAAATTTACGATATTCTTCATAGGCATAGTGGTCTGTCATACCGCTAATATAGTCTTGAATCAAACGAGCTCGATAATAAAACTCAAGGATAGATTTATCTGCTTCATTCGTTGCAGAAATTTTCTCAAGTGCTTCCGTGTAAGATAAGCGATGCTTATTAGATAACTTATGGAATAACCTCGTTTCAATGAAAAAATGCTTGTGGTAATTTTTGTCCACAAGGTCAGCAAAATCACCTCTATCCATCATCAATAGCGGACTATAAAAATCTAATAACCCACTGATAATTCGATAGCCTTGTAACTCTAACTCTTCAACTTCATGGTGATTAAATACATGTTTAAAAGCCACTGTTTTCAGTACTTTTAATAGCCTATGCTCTGGGCTCTTATCTTCTAACAAAGCACTGTTAAAAGTGCCGTTATAAATTTCAGGTAGATTCTTAATGAATTGTTGTGCGCTGTAATGAGACAATTTTCCTGTGATATTTACGCGCAAATACATAAAGAATTGATCTTGCTGAATGCGCCTTGTGTGGTTGTCACTGATATTATTGAAAGCTCGCATAATGGTTTGATCGAATAAATCATTTTGTTCAATATTTCCCCATTCTACTTTTAAATACTCAATCAACTGCTCAACAGTAAAAATTCCTTTTTCCGCAGCATCATCCAAATCAGCAATACAATATGAAATATCATCAGCCGCTTCCATAATATAGGACAACGGGAAACGGCAATATTTTTCCATATCGAGCTTTTTAGTTAGCTCACTAACAAAGTCCACTTCTGACCAATAATAGCCTGGTTTTTTCATCAAATAATCAAACTCAGGTGGAATTGGCGCCAAATCATAAGCTCCACGCGTATACTTTAAAATAGAACCCACTTGCGCATAGGTTAAATTTAATTTGAGTAAGCGATGCGCCATACGTAACCCTTGGGCATTACCTTCAAATGAGCATAAATCCTGCTTTAATTGACGACGGAATAAATCTTGCTTTTCATTTCCAGTTAACTGTAATGCAGGTATTTGGCATGGATCAGGGGAATTGGGGGTATATAAGTAACTTGGCGATAGTAATTTAGTAAACCACCGTTGAATTGCAGCCTCACCAAAGTGCCCAAATGGTGGATTGCCGATATCATGCATTAAGCACGCCATTTCGACTAAGCTCTCAAAAGCATCACACCGCTCATCTAGCCCATAAGGTTCAAGTAATTTTTTCTTTTTTAGTTCGCCTAAAACCGTTTTACTGATGTAACGGCCAACCTGCTGTACTTCTAATGAGTGAGTTAAGCGACTGCGCACTGCTGCATTTTGCTCTAAGGGAAAAACTTGTGTTTTTTGTTGTAAGCGGCGGATGGCAGCTGAATTAATAATTCGCCCACGGTCACTTTCAAATAAGCGATTCACCGCATCTTCATCTTTAGGTGAAATTTTTTGGTTTTTCGCACTGCTCATGTAGTTGCGCTGAAAGTTTAACTTCTTAACAAAATTAATCTCACCCACTCTGCCACCTTCCCTATCTCGATTGATGCTTCATTATATAGCCTAAATACAGGAAAAAAACTTCACGACTCACCTTTCAATGTTACACTTCGTGCATCTTTGTAATTTCGTTGTCTAAATCTGAGTTGTTGCAATTAAAATTGCGAACCCACTCGAAGAATACAGCAATAACACAATAAAACATTATCGTCCCTAGTCAAAATATTGACACTAATAGTGCAAATTGAGCAGGGAAAAGGAGACAAAATGAAAGTTGGAATAATTGGTGCCATGGAACAGGAAGTGGCAATTTTGCGCTCGCAAATAGAAAATTGCCAAACTATTAACCGTGCAGGTTGTGAAATTTATACAGGTCAAATTAATGGTGTTGACGTTGCGTTATTAAAATCAGGTATTGGTAAAGTTGCAGCCGCAATCGGTACAACGCTATTACTGGAGCATTGCCAACCAGATGTGGTGATTAATACTGGCTCTGCTGGTGGTTTAGACCCTCGTTTAAACGTCGGCGATATCGTCGTTTCTACTGAGGTTCGTTACCATGATGCAGATGTGACAGCATTCGGTTATGAACCTGGCCAAATGGCACAATGTCCACCCGCTTTCGTCGCAGATACTAAACTGATTGAAGTTGCTGAGCAGTGCATTCAGTTATTGGACATGAACGCTGTTCGTGGTTTAGTTTGTAGCGGTGATGCTTTTATTAATGGTGCTGAACCACTGGCTCGCATCAAGGCTATGTTCCCGCAAGTTGCGGCAGTAGAAATGGAAGCCACTGCGATTGGACAAGTGTGTCACCAATTTGGTATCCCGTTTGTCGTCGTCCGAGCCATTTCCGATGTGGCTGATAAGGAATCCCACACAAGCTTCGATGAATTCTTACCCGTTGCTGCCCGTCAATCGTCATTAATGATCACTGCAATTTTATCCAAACTCGCTTAATAATCCTCATAAAAAGTATAACTAATTGTTAGTTATACTTTTTAATGCCACGATGAATTTTGTTATGAAAAAAATAACACATTATTTCTCCCTTACTATTACTCTATTATGTGCTTTATTGGTGGCTTTTTCTGCTCTAGGAGCGGCAAAGCAACGCGTTATCAGCTTATCACCTGCCAATACTGAGCTTGCTTATGCAGCAGGACTTGGGGATAGCTTAATTGCGGTCAGTGCTTACTCCGATTACCCAGAACAAGCAAAAAACCTAGAGCAAGTATCTGATTGGCAAGGTTTAAATGTAGAGCGTATTATCGCACTTAGGCCTGATTTAATCCTCGCATGGCAAGGAGGCAACCCTCAACGCCCTCTTGATCAGCTTGCGAATCTCGGCATTCCAATTATTTATTTTGACCCTCAAACCATTGATGATGTCATCAATTCAGTCACTGAGTTGGCACAATACAGTCCAAACCCAGAGCTTGCACAACAAAATGTGGAAAGAATGCGCGCTAAGCTAGCTCCTTATCAAAATAAAAAAATTTCTAATAACAAACCAAAGAGAGTGTTTATCCAACTCGGCACTCAGCCTTTATTTAGCGCGGGTAACCACACGCTGCAAAATGATGTCGTCACGTTTTGTGGCAGTGAAAATATTTTTGCTAATAGCTCAGTTCAATGGCCACAAGTCAGTCGTGAGCAGGTACTTACTCGCAAACCAGATGTGATTATCATGACAGGCTCAGCAGAACAGGAAAAAGCAGTGAAAGAATTTTGGCACTCCCAGCTCAACGTCCCAGTTATTCGGTTAAACGAAGATTGGTTTCATCGAGCAGGCCCAAGGATTGTGAACGCGACCGAACAACTGTGCAAACAGTTAAACTCACTATCCAATTAAGAATTAAGAATTAAGAATTAAGAATTAAGAATTAAGAATTAAGAATTAAGAATTAAGAATTAAGAATTAAGAATTACAGAAATTTTCTAAATAGTTCGAGTTGTGGCAAGGCGGCAAATGAAGGTATCTCGGGGAGCATACATAAGTATGTGACCCGAGTAGCTGAATGAAGCCAACACCGCCACAGCTCGAAATATGACGAAAATTAGACGCTGAAGGACGAACCACACCCACAAGTAGACTTAGCATTCGGGTTAGTCACAATAAAACGCGAACCTTCCAAACCTTCGGTATAATCAACACTTCCGCCGACTAAATATTGTAAACTCATTGGGTCTACGACAAGAGCAACACCTTGTTTTTCTATTGTCATATCGCCTTCGTTGATTTGGTCATCAAATGTGAAACCATATTGGAAACCGCTGCATCCGCCACCAGTGATATAAACACGCAGACGCAGATTTGGGTTGTCCTCATCAGAGACTAGATCTTTAACTTTAATTGCTGCCGCATCAGTAAATTGCAAAGGCAGAGCTGCATCATCACTCATTTTTTTACTCCAAACCGGTGACCGGTAAATTCATGCGTAGGCTAAAACCTACTCAGATCAATTAACCTAATTATCCGCCACTTGACTAAATGGTTCAAGTGTTGTTACGCAATTAGACACATTGTGCATATCTTCGTATCAATATTTGGTTTAATTGGTGTGGTGCTTTAGAATGAGAGCAATTTTTTTCTTAGCCTCTTTCTGGAGCCCTGCGATGTCACAATCTGAAAAACTTTACGCACAAGCAAAAGAACAAATCCCTGGTGGTGTAAACTCCCCTGTTCGTGCTTTTAATGGTGTTGGTGGAACCCCATTATTTATTGAAAAAGCGGATGGCGCTTATATTTATGACGTTGATGGTAAAGCCTATGTGGATTACGTTGGCTCATGGGGACCGATGGTATTAGGCCATAACCATCCAGAGATCCGAGATGCCGTGATTAAAGCGGTCCATAAAGGGTTAAGTTTTGGTGCACCGACTGCCGCCGAAGTTGAAATGGCTGAATTAGTTTGTGAGTTAGTGCCATCTATGGATATGGTACGCATGGTGAATTCAGGTACTGAGGCAACCATGAGTGCAATTCGTCTGGCTCGAGGTTACACTGGCCGCGATAAAATCATCAAATTTGAAGGTTGCTATCATGGACATGCGGATTGTTTATTAGTTAAAGCAGGCTCTGGTGCCCTCACCATGGGTGAACCGAATTCTCCGGGTGTTCCTGAAGACTTCGTAAAACACACATTAACTTGTACCTATAATGACCTAGCTTCAGTTCGCCAAGCATTTGAAAATTATCCAGAAGACATTGCCTGTGTGATTGTTGAACCTGTTGCTGGAAATATGAATTGCGTACCACCAACGGCTGAGTTCTTACCGGGTTTACGTGCATTATGTGATGAATTCAATACCGTACTCATCATTGATGAAGTCATGACTGGCTTTCGCGTCGCACTAGGTGGAGCACAAGATTACTATGATGTTCAGCCTGATTTAACCTGTTTAGGTAAAATCATCGGTGGTGGTATGCCTGTGGGTGCCTTTGGTGGCCGCCTTGAAATTATGGAAAAACTAGCTCCAATTGGGCCTGTTTACCAAGCAGGAACCTTATCTGGTAATCCTGTCGCGATGGCTGCGGGTCTTGCTTGTTTAAAAGAAGTCTCTCAACCGGGAGTTCACTCACGTTTAAATGAATTAACAGAAAAGTTAGCTCGTGGTTTAAAACGTGTTTCCCAAGAACAAGGTATCCCGATGGTTATCAATCACGTCGGTGGTATGTTTGGTATTTTCTTCACCGACGCACCAACAGTGACTTGCTACCAAGACGTGATGAAATGCGACGTTGAGCGCTTTAAGAAATTTTTCCACTACATGTTAGAGCAAGGCATTTACCTCGCACCTTCTGCATTTGAAGCGGGTTTTATGTCTATCGCCCACAGTGATGAAGATATTGAGAAAACAGTTAAAGCGGCAGAAACAGCGCTGATGAAAATCAAAAAGAATTAATTCACATTGAAATTACGGAGGTGAAATGTTACCTACTTTCACCTCTATTCTTTTACATCGGTAACGAAAGATTGGATAGCCACCAGTTGCAGCCTTACACCACAATTTTCTAACTCATTAATTCTCTAATTCTCTAGCCCATTAATTCTCTAAATAATTCAGCCTGTAGCTAGGCGGTCAGCGAACTAGAGCCTAGGAGCATACAATAGTATGTGACTAGGTCTAGTGAGTGCAACCAACAACGCTACAGGTTGAAGTATGACGAGAATTTAGGGATTATTGCCAAACATATCCTTCACCCAATCCGGTGCATCATCTTGCTGCTCGCCATTATTACCATTTAGATCCCAAACTGGCGCTTCGTTTTCAGACGCTTGGCATAACCCTTCTGGGTTATCTGTCCAAATCGGTAACATTCTGCCTCCACCAAAGTTTGAGCAACTTAATTGGCCGTCAGCTGTGACTTGCATCTCAACAATACCCTCTGGCGCGCGGTTGATGAGTGCCAATGGCGCTTGGTTATCTAAGTAACGTTGGTACACTTTTAGTGCCCCTGTTGCCCCTGATAACTGTGTTGGGCCATTATTGTCACGACCAACCCACACAATTGCGACCTCTTTACCATCAATCCCTGCATACCAGCTATCACGCAAGTCATTCGTTGTCCCTGTTTTACCCGCTAAATTATACTTGGCATATTTGGTCAACAACACTCGCCCCGTACCTTGTTTAACCACTTGCTGCATACCATACAATGTGAGGTATGCTGCTTGGGAAGGTACTGCTCGTTCCGCTGACGGGTAACTTTGGTATATTTCATTACCATCTCCATCAATAACAGAACGCAATGCCGATAATTTCGCACGATTACCGTTACCACCAATAGTTTGAAAAACTTGTGCGACTTCTGCCGGTGTTAGGTTAACTGCCCCTAAGAACATAGCGGGCACTTTTTCCATCGCCGCTGCGGGAGCTCCTAAGCGTACAAAAGTGTTAAACACTTGGTCTAAACCGACCTCTAGCCCTAAGTTTACCGTTGGAATATTTTGTGATTTTGCCAATGCATCAACTAACATCATACGACCGTTGAAATTACGGCTGTAGTTTCTTGGGCTCCAGTTTTGATTCCCGACTTTTACTGTTAATGGCTCATCTTTTAACCACGTATTTAAACGAAAACGGTCTGGTTCACTGAGTGCAGCGAGGTATACCGGTGGTTTTGCTAGGGAACCAATACTACGCCGTGCATTTAACGCACGGTTAAACCCTGAAAACTGTGGTTGAGAGCCGCCAACCATCGCGCGCACTTCCCCATTAATGCGATCAACAACTACCATTGCACCTTCAATATCATCTAATTTACGAGATTTACGTAAATCAGCGACACCGTTCTCAACTGCATTTTCAGCCGCAGTTTGAGCCACTGGGTCTAAAGTGGTAAAAATTTTCGCGCCGGAGAGTTCTTTGACTTTATCGCCCAATTTTTCATTGAGTTCTAAACGAACCATTTGCATAAAGGCAGGTTGAGAAGCCACCAGCCCTTCTTTGTTTTTCACACCGAGAGGCCTTGCGCTTAGCACTTGATACATTTCTTGGTCAATCACGCCACGCGTTTCCAAGATTTTCAGCACGATATTTCGGCGTTTAATCGCATTTTGTGGCTTAGTCCAAGGGTTATACGTTGATGCCCCTTGCACCATTCCCACTAATAAAGCCTGTTGGTCAAAGCTTAACTCATTGATTGGTCGACCGAAATAATACAGGCTCGCTAATGGGAAACCACGAATTTCGTCATTACCGTTTTGGCCTAAAAAGACTTCGTTCAAATACAGCTCTAAAATGCGCTCTTTGCTGTAGTTGTAGTCCAGTAAAACAGCCATATAGGCTTCATTGGCTTTACGCTTTAATGTGCGTTCATTGGTCAAAAACAGATTTTTGACTAACTGTTGGGTTAAAGTACTTCCCCCTTGAACGGAGCGCCCTGCACTTAAGTTAGCAACAACTGCACGGCCAATAGAGTATAAACTGACGCCATCGTGCTCATAAAAGTTGCGATCTTCGGTTTCTAGTAAGATTTTAACCAGAGACTCAGGAAAATCAGATATCGGTAAAACTAACCGTTGCTCATTGTTCGCCGACTGCATCATCGTGATCAGTTTCGGGTCTAAACGGAAAAAGCCAAATGAACGACCGTTTTCCATGTTTTCAATCTTGCTCAACGCGTTATTTTCAAACACCATACGCGCAAGGATTTGCCCTTCTTTTTGGTCGGGGAAATTAAACGGTCTACGTAAGATTTCGATGCTATTACCACGAACCACAAATTCGCCCGATGTCGTTATCTTACTTACCTTACGGTATTGCATACCTTCAAGTAGGCGAACCATTTCAGCTTGGCTGTAGTCCATCCCCGGTTCAAGGTTAACCATTCTGCCGTATACTGCAGCGGGTAAATCCCAAACCTTACCATCGAGGCGTTCTTTAATTTGTTGATTTAAATAAAAACCATATGCCGCAAGTAAAACAGCAAACACGATCATCAGTTTGACTAGCAGCCAAAACCAACGCCATTTACTTTTTACCTTCCGAGGTTTGTTATTTCTTGAGCCTTTTTTAGCCATTTGCTCTTCTTCATCTTCATCATCGAGATATTGTTCGTCAATATCATCATCTTCGAATAAATCTTCATCGTCATAGTCATCGCGGCCTCTACGGCGGCGGCGGGATGAAGACTGTTTTTTCCCAGCAGTTTTTTTGTTACGTCTGCCGATTGGTTCAAAATCTTTACCTGACATGGTCACTCCATATCACATTACAAAATAACTTAATAACGCACTAGTAATGTCAGTTTAGTGGTTAATTTTGGCCTAGAACCCCAGAGATTTCACCAAAGAAAGCTCTTAATTACATTTCCTTACTCAGTCGGCTCATTGATAGAGCCAATGAGGAAACCCGCTATTAGAGCATAAAAATAGATTATTTCGCACCCATCATCGCTTTTTTTGTTTGTCTCGTTGGCGCAGTATTTACAGGGTCATCTGGCCATAAATGTTTTGGATAGCGCCCTTTCATCTCTTTTTGTATCTCTTTATAGCTGCCTTGCCAAAATGCACCAAGGTCTTGCGTGATCTGTAACGGCCGCATGGCAGGAGACAACAGAGAAACTGTTACGGTTATTTTTCCTTGTGCAACAGTCGGGTTCGCTTTTTCCCCGTACATTTCTTGCATACGAATCGCTATGACTGGTGGCTTATCTAATGCGTAGTGAATACTTACATCATGTGAAGATGGCGCTCGATAGGTTACCGGAAACATGCGTTCTAACCACTGTTGCTGCTGCCAATCTAATCGATTAATCAATAAAGAGGCTAAATCAATCCGCTGTAATTTTTGCTTATTTGTTATGCCATCAAGATAAGGCTCTAACCATTCACCCAGCGAATCCAATAGTGCCGCTTCATCAAAATCAGGCAAATCAATATCAGGAAAATACTGCTTAGCTAACGTACAGCGGATACACAGTTGTAGTGCATCTTCCTGCCAGTTTAATTGCTGCAAGCCATTTTGCTTCAACCAATAAACTAACGCATAACGAATTTCAGTGTTATCAGGGTTGCTTAAACGTTCTGATTTCACCACTAATTGACCGCATTGCAAGCGTTTCCAAGCTAATAATGTCCCTTTTTGTTCATCCCATTCGACCGTTTCTTGTTTGTTAAACAGTGATGGGCAATCTGCTTGTAGTCTGTCAATATCTACAGGGTAAGCCAAGGAAATACGGGCATCTGCCATATTTTCGGGTTGCCATAAAGCCACGACGATTAACCATGGAGAACCGGATAATCTATCCGATTCATTCAATATCGCCCCTAAACCATTCGCCAGTTGATAGCGTTGTTGGTTATCTCGAGATTTCGCTATGTAGTCAGGAAACGCTGTGGCCAGCAACGTTGGTAACCACTCACTAATGAATGCATCTTGCTTACCAATGGTACTCGATACTCTTTGTTCACAAAGCACTGATGCTCTCTTACACCACCCCTCTGTTGGCCTTTCTATGCAATAGCGAAGATCCGCATCTTGTTGACGAGGTGGTTCCTCGATAATCGCCACCAACAGTGCGGCTAATTGAATAACAGACTGATTTTGGCTTTGCTGTGCTTTACATAACATTGCCGCTGTTCGTACTGAACTGCCTAACTCCGCCATCTGCTGCCCAAAAGGCGTTAACTTGTTTGCTGCATCAATAGCACCTAATTTGCCAAGTAAATTTTTTGCCGCTGATATTGCCGGTTTAGGGGGTAAAGTCAGCCAGTTCAGCTGTGCGGCATCGTGACAACCCCATTGTAATAAAGATAACCATAAGCTGCTCAAGTCACTTTGCGCAATTTCGGCCTCGCTAAATTGTGCCGCACGCTCAGCCTGCTCTTCACTGAATAAATGCCAGCAAACACCTTCTTCCAAACGGCCTGCGCGGCCTGCACGTTGTGCCATCGACGCTTGGCTAATTCGCTGTTTAACTAGTTTTGTTAGTCCTGTTCGTGGATTGAATTGCCCCACACGCTCAAAACCACTGTCTATCACAAGGCGGATCCCTTCAATCGTCAAGCTGGTTTCTGCAATATTGGTGGCTAATACGACCTTTCGCACTCCTTCTGGTGCTAGTTGAATCGCCTGTTGCTGGGCTTGTAGGGATAATGTACCGTATAAAGGACATAAAAGTATGTCCTCACTAACCATCAAAGCGAGCTCTGCTCTTACTTTCTCGATTTCCCCCATACCTGGAAGAAATAATAATAAAGACCCATCTTCTTGCTGCAATAACTGCCAAGCCGCCAATGCGACTTCTTTATGAAAGAGTTTATTTGGGTTAATCGGATGATATTCACGCATTACGGGGTATGTACGCCCTTGTGAAGTGATAACCGGAGCATCAGGAAACAGCTGAGACAGCCCTTGGTTATCCAATGTCGCAGACATCAATAGAATACGCAAATCTTCACGTAAGGCTTGCTGTGAATCAATTAGCAAAGCGAGGCCAAGGTCTGCCTGTAAATTTCGTTCATGGAACTCATCTAAAATGACTAAACCAACCCCTTCAAGCATGGGATCATTTTGCAGTAAGCGAGTGAGTACGCCTTCGGTAACCACTTCAAGACGAGTGTGGCGGCTAACTTTAGTTTCAGAGCGCATGCGTAAACCGATTGTATGACCAACTTCTTCATCAAGTTGCTGTGCAAGGCGAGCAGCCACTGAGCGCGCTGCCAAGCGACGAGGCTCTAACATGATAACCCGCCCGGTAATAACCCCACTCTTTAATATTTCTAACGGTAAAACTGTTGATTTACCAGCACCTGTCGGTGCATGAAGCAAAACTTGAGGTGAAGCTACTAACGCGGTAAGTATGTCCTCACAAACTTCAAATATCGGTAACACTGGGGTTATCACTCCATGTATTTAACTTTTACTGTTAGACATTGTAGCATTAGCCTCTTTTGCCAGTAAGCATATTACCGACAACGATAGCGGAGACCCCATGGAATTTGAACCCACCTTACAACCAGCTACATTAATTAAGCGTTACAAGCGCTTTTTAGCTGACGTCACTTTGCCGAGCGGTGAAGAAATTACCATTCACTGTGCAAATACAGGCGCTATGACAGGTTGTGCTACCCCTGGTGATACCATTTGGTATTCAACTTCCAATAATACCAAACGTAAATACCCGTACAGTTGGGAATTAACCCAAACCGCACACGGCCATTTTATTTGCATTAATACCCTTCGTGCGAACCAGTTAGTTGCACAAGCCTTAACCGAAAAACACATTCCAGAATTATCCGAATACGGTGTAATAAAACCTGAAGTTAAATATGGCACAGAAAATAGTCGAATCGATTTCTTTTTAACGCAAAATGGATCACCAGATTGCTTTATCGAAGTAAAATCAGTAACTTTACTCGAAAATAATCAAGGGTTCTTTCCTGATGCAGTGACACTTAGAGGCCAAAAGCATTTAAGAGAGCTCATGCATATTGCGAAAGAAGGAAAAAGAGCCATACTATTGTTTGTTGCTTTGCACACGGGTATTCACGTAGCATCAGCAGCGGCTCATATTGATAAGCAATATGCGCAATTATTAGATGAAGCCGTGCAAAATGGTGTTGAAGTGCTTTGTTATCAAGCCGATATTACTGTTCAACAAATGGTGTTAAGTAAGCGAATAAACTTTAACTCTAGTAAATAATGTATTTTTAATTGGTTATTATACGAGGCCGCTGAGTTCTGGGCGCTAAAAAGGGAATAAACACGCTCGCCCTCACAGCATTACAAAACTCATTGCAGGAACGATTGCCAAGAGAGCAGTCTTCTGCTATTTATAGCGACCTTAATTTTTCCCCCTTGGGGTTTTTGTAAAATTTGCGTGTGTAGGAGAAGCATTATGCAAGAAGGGCAAAAACGTAAGACATCGTCCTTAAGCATTCTCGCCATTGCTGGGGTTGAACCCTATCATGAAAAAGCTGGCGAAGAGTACATGAACGAGGCCCAGTTGGCGCATTTTAAGCTCATTCTCGAAGCATGGCGCAATCAACTCAGAGATGAAGTGGACCGGACTGTTACTCATATGCAAGATGAGGCAGCTAACTTTCCAGACCCCGTTGATAGAGCCGCTCAGGAAGAAGAATTCAGCCTTGAATTACGTAACCGGGACCGTGAACGTAAACTGATTAAGAAAATCGAAAAAACGCTGAAAAAAGTTGAAGATGACGACTTTGGCTATTGTGAATCATGTGGTGTAGAAATTGGTATCCGTCGTTTGGAAGCCCGTCCTACCGCTGATTTATGTATCGACTGTAAAACATTAGCAGAGATTCGCGAAAAGCAAATGGCTGGCTAGTGTCTATATGGAGTCCTGAACGGCGCATATTACTGCGCCGTTACAAGGGAAACGCTTCATGCTATTATGTTCCACTCCTGACTCTTGATTTACATTAACCATCAAGTAACTCTCATCCTACTCCCTATTTTCTGCCAGTTGATGCCCACAATCGCCTATCACTCGCCTTTAAATAAGATAAATATTTACTTTCACATAATTTTTTACGCAAATAGATTATGTTATTTTTTTGCTCCACAGTTTGAGGTTAAATAATTAACTGACAACAAAAAATCGCTTAAAATAAGGCTTCTAATCGTATCCGCCTATAGCGAGAACGCTTTTTGGGCTATTATTTTACGTAAATTTTATAGGTAACGTTTATAATTAGAGGTGACTTTTATTCGTTTAACCATTCTCAAAGAAACTTCTGTGAGCTATGATTAGCCGCTTATTTTGTTTAATGAATATTGGTAATGACATCGAGGTGTACTATTTTTAACCGAGTAGCAAATTTCTGCCGTAATATTTTATCTCGCAATACAGACGCATCCCCTGAAGATGCAGTACAACATCGTGATCCTTCGCGAGATAGCCAGGCAGCCGGTAAAAGGCCAGTCACTCATTCTGCTCATGCGCAAACCGCATCTAAAGAGCAGAACACAGCTCAACCCCATAAAACAACCCCTATTAAAAAAACGGTTCGTCAATCTCAACGTGCCGATTCAACACCTGAGAAGCGCCCTACAATGACAACCGTAAACGACGAAAACATTACTGTTATCCCGCGTTCCGAACACCCTATTTCGCGCAGTGATATTAGTGACAATGCATTAAAAGTGCTGTATCGCTTAAACAAAAGTGGCTTTGAAGCCTACTTAGTGGGTGGTGGTGTGCGTGATTTGCTTTTAGGTCAAAAACCTAAAGACTTCGATATTACGACGAACGCAACGCCTGAACAGATCCGCAAATTATTCCGTAATTGCCGTTTAGTGGGTCGCCGTTTTCGTCTAGCACATATTATGTTTGGCCCCGAAATCATAGAAGTTGCGACTTTCCGTGGCCACCATGACCAAAATGCATCAGATGACAAAAACTTATCTGCACAAGCACAAAACGGCATGTTATTACGCGATAACATCTTTGGCTCCATTGAAGAAGATGCGATTCGTCGGGACTTCACCGTTAATAGCCTATATTACAATATTGAAGACTTCACATTACGTGACTACGTTAATGGATTGAATGACCTCAAAGCTGGCGTTATACGTCTAATTGGTGACCCTGAAACACGCTATCGTGAAGACCCTGTCAGAATGCTAAGAGCGGTACGTTTTGCCTGCAAATTAAATATGAGCATCGAACCAAAAACCGCTGAGCCAATTTACCAACTTGCTCATTTATTGAGAGAAATTCCATCTGCTCGGTTATTTGAAGAATCCCTCAAATTACTCCAAGCAGGCCAAGGTTACGCTACCTACAAAATGCTCAAAAAGTATGGTTTGTTTGAGCAACTTTTCCCTGTTGTCGCAAGCCGTTTTACGGATAACAGTGATTCGCCAATGGAAAAAATCATTGAGCAAGTTCTTAAAAATACTGACTTCAGACTAAAAAATGATAAGCGTGTTAACCCTGCTTTTTTATTTGCTGTTATGTTATGGTACCCAGTTACAGAGCATGCTGAGAAGTTATCTCAAGAAGGCGGGTTGGCCTATTACGACGCCTTTGCGCTGGCAATGAATGACATTCTAGACGAGCAGTGCCGTTCGATTGCGATCCCAAAACGCATTACAACCACAATGCGTGATATTTGGTTATTGCAGTTACGCTTACCTCGCCGCCAAGGTCGTCGTGCCAATAAATTAATGGAACACCCAAAATTCCGTGCAGCGTTTGATTTATTAGAATTAAGAGCTAATGTCGAGCACCGCAACGAGTTACAAGAACTAGCGTTATGGTGGACTGATTTTCAGCAAGCAAATAATATCAAACAGCGTGAAATGATTTCGGAATTAGGCAATGCCCCCACTCGCCGTCGCCATCGTCCACGTTCATCACAAGGTGGTTCCGGGGCGCGTCGGCCGAATAAGTCATAATAGATAGAGAGAATACAATGGAACAAGTCTATATTGCTGTAGGAAGTAACCTTGGTGAGCCACTATTACAGGCACAGCAAGCTATTGCAGCTTTAGATGCGATTCCCAATAGCCGCGTTGTTTCGACCTCTTCTGTTTATCGAACGAAGCCTCTAGGCCCGCAAAATCAGCCAGATTTTCTTAATCTGGCTGTACTACTTGAAACAAGTCTTGAGCCCGAAGTTCTTCTCAACTATACACAAAAAATCGAACTTGAGCTGGGCCGTGTACGCAAAGAGGAACGTTGGGGTCCACGAACGCTTGACCTCGATATCATGCTTTTTGGTAACCGTATCATCAATACTGAACGGTTGATCGTTCCACATTATGGGCTAAAAGAGCGTGAATTTATGTTGTATCCGCTTAGTGAAATCGCCCCTTCCCTTGTTTTTCCTGATGGCGAAAAGCTTTCAGAAAGACTCACACAAGTCCCTCGAAATGGCCTAACGTTTTGGGATATTCCAGCCTGAAATGTTCAACCTCTTATGAGGTATGGTCGCAGGGAGATCATTTCCGGAGGTTATTATAATGAAACCAATTTCTCTGGCTGATTTATGTCAGTTTAAAAAAGACAAACACAAATTTGCAACTATGACGGCCTATGACTCAAGCTTTGCTCAATTATTTTATGAGCAAGGTATCCAAGTGATGCTCGTTGGAGACTCACTGGGAATGACGATTCAAGGTGAATCCTCCACCTTACCGGTTACTGTCGAGCAAATTGCTTACCACACCCGATGCGTTCGCAAAGGCGCGCCAAATGCCTTCATTATTGCAGATATGCCATTTATGAGTTACGCCACACCAGAACAAGCTTGCGCCAATGCGGCTATTTTAATGCAGGCAGGCGCAAACATGGTCAAAATTGAGGGTGGCAGTTGGTTATGTGATACGGTAAGAATGCTAGGAGAACGCTCTGTTCCTGTGTGTGGCCACCTAGGTTTAACGCCACAAGCCGTCAATGTTCTTGGTGGTTATAAAGTCCAAGGACGTGATGAAGTCACTGCCAATCAATTACTCAAAGATGCGATTGCACTAGAAAATGCAGGTATCCAATTGTTGGTTCTCGAATGTGTTCCAACCACCTTAGCTAGTCATGTTTCCGAAGAGTTACTATTACCTGTGATTGGTATTGGTGCAGGAAATGGAACTGATGGACAAATTCTTGTTATGCATGATGCGTTGGGTATTACCGCACGAGCCCCTAAATTCGCAAAAAACTTTTTGGCTCAAGCTGGCAACCTTCATGATGCTATTCGTATGTATATCCAAGAAGTAGAAGATGGTATTTACCCAAGTGAAGCCCATTCTTTTTCTTAACTGATGCCAGAAATTATAAGGAACACACGTATGCTTATCGTTGAAACGGCGCTTATCTTACGCCGTGAAATCCGCCGCTGGAAACAAGAAGGCAAACGTATTGCACTTGTCCCAACAATGGGGAATTTACACGACGGTCACTTAACACTCATTGACCAAGCAAAAAAACAAGCTGATGTTGTGATTGCCAGTATCTTCGTTAACCCGATGCAATTTGATAGGCAATCTGATTTAGCCAATTACACACGAACGTTGCAAGAAGATTGCGAAAAACTAAAACGTCGTGACATCAATTTGGTTTTTGCACCTTCCCCTCAAGAATTCTATCCAGAAGGTATGGAAAAACAGACTGTTGTCGAAGTTCCTGAATTATCAACTATGTTAGAAGGTGCTAGCCGCCCTGGGCACTTTAAAGGTGTCGCAACGGTTATTACTAAGTTGTTCAACTTAGTGCAGCCAGATATTGCCTTGTTTGGTGAGAAGGATTACCAGCAATTACAATTAATTCGCAAATTAGTTACTGACTTATCATTTGATACACAAATTGTTAGCGTCCCAACGGTTAGAGCCAAGAATGGTCTAGCACTTAGCTCACGCAACAACAATTTGTCAGCAGAAGAGCTAAAAATAGCACCTAAGCTGTATCAAATTATGCAACAAGCAGGTGAAAAATTAGTGGCTAAACCTGATGCATCTGAAGTTATTATTGAAGAGATGAACAATTGCTTACGGGAAGCCGGCTTTACCCCTGATGAGCTATTTATTCGCGATGCAAATACATTATTACCACTTTGTGAGTCCAGTAAACGTGCGGTTATTTTAATGGCGGCATGGTTAGGTCAAACGCGTCTTATTGACAATTTACAAGTTGACCTACCAAGTAATATTGCATAAAAATAAACCACTTATAAAAATAAAATAACACATTGCAATTACTGTGTTTATAGCGTTAATTAAGATGCTGTGCTCAGAATGACTTTGATTTTTCAAACTCATTTGGTTCACAGCTAGGCGGTAAGTAAACGAGACCCTAGGAGCATACATAAGTATGTGACTAGGGCGAGAGAACGCCACCAACAACGCTGTGAGCCAAATGAGGAAGAAGAAATGTTAAGAAGAATGTTGCAAGGCAAACTCCATCGCGTCACAGTCACACAAGCAGACTTACACTACGAAGGCTCATGTGCGATTGATCAGGACTTTATGGATGCCGCTGGGATCCTTGAATACGAGGCCATTGATATTTACAACGTTGATAATGGCGAACGTTTTTCGACTTACGCTATTTCAGGCGAACGGGGCTCAAAAATCATCTCGGTTAATGGCGCTGCTGCCCGCCGCGCTGCGGTTGGTGATAAACTGATTATTTGTTCTTATGTACAAATGGAAGATGAAGATGCGCGCTTACATAAGCCAAAAGTGGCTTATTTTGATGAAAACAATAAAATGAGTCGCATCGCAAAAGCAGTTCCTGTTCAAGTGGCATAATTTTAGATTTTATTTATCCAACAATTTGATTAGTATTGCCATTTATATACATCTCAATAAAAAACGGCTTTTGATTACGCTAAGTACCAAAAGCCCTTTTTTTTACACAATTTCAGCCCAAAATTTAACTTCTTAAGCCTCTACCTTGCTCAATCAAGAACCATGTTAATGCATAAAATACGACTAAGAAAATCATTAAGACGCCTAACGTAATCGCGATAGAAACATCGGCTATTCCCAGAAAACCATAACGAAAGCCGCTGATCATGTACACAATTGGGTTCAGTTTAGAAACGGCTTGCCAAAACGGTGGTAACAGCGATAGTGAATAAAATACACCACCTAAATACGTTAATGGTGTTAAGACAAAGGTTGGAACAATACTAATATCATCAAATGTCTTAGCGAAAATAGCATTTAGTAAGCCAGCAAGAGAAAACACAATTGCGGTTAGCAATAACGTTATGACTACCATTGCCCATGAATGTACTTGCAATGGAATAAAGAATAACGATACCAATGTAACAAGAAAGCCCACTAAAATCCCTCTAGCAACACCACCGCCGACAAAACCAGCGATAATAATATGTGTCGGAACGGGGGCAACCAGTAATTCTTCGATATTTTTCTGAAATTTAGAACCAAAGAAAGAAGAACAAACATTTGAATATGAATTAGTGATCACCGCCATCATGATTAACCCGGGAACGATGAATTGCATATAATCCACACCACCCATATCACCAATTCTAGAACCAATTAAATTACCAAAAATCACAAAATACAGCGACATTGTGATCACCGGTGGTAATAGTGTTTGTATCCAAATACGACCAAACCGTGTGACTTCTTTTATCCAAATGGTTTTCAATGCGACCCAATATAATGAGATCATCTTGCAATCTCCTTCTCGGTTGCATTACTTTCTCTTTTAACTAAGTTAACAAATAACTCTTCTAATCGGTTTGCTTTATTTCGCATACTTAAAATCTGAACACCTTGCTCACTAAATTGGCTAAAGACACTATTTAGACCTTGCTCTCTTTTAACATCCACCTCAAGTGTTGAAGTATCTATCAAACGAGATTCATACCCTAATAATTGAGGGATCGGGCTTTTTGGCATTAAATCAAAAATAAAGGTTTCTGATTCTAATTGGCTCAGTAATTGCTTCATACTGGTATTTTCAACTAATTCACCATGTTGAATAATGCCAATATTACGGCACAACATTTCAGCCTCTTCCAAATAGTGAGTTGTTAAAATAATGGTCGTTCCCTGAGCGTTAAGATTCTTTAAAAATGTCCACATTGAGCGACGCAACTCAATATCAACACCCGCTGTGGGTTCATCCAAAATTAATAGCTTTGGTTGGTGCATCAACGCACGGGCTATCATTAAACGGCGTTTCATACCACCGGACAAATTACGCGCTCGCTCATCACGCTTTTCCCATAAATCAAGCTGGGTAAGGTACTGTTCCGCTCGTTGTACCGCAACAGAGCGCGTAACCCCATAATAACCGGCTTGGTTAAGGACAATTTGCAATACCGTTTCAAATGGATTGAAATTGAATTCTTGAGGCACTAGGCCAAGTTGCTGCTTTGCTTGCACAACTTGCTTTTCTAAATCATAACCAAATACTTTTACAGACCCGCTCGTTTTGTTTACCAGCGAGCTAATAATCCCTATTGTGGTTGATTTACCCGCGCCATTTGGTCCCAACAATGCGTAAAAGTCACCGTCTTCAACGCTCAGATCAATCCCTTTCAGGGCTTTCACACCACCTGGATAGGTTTTGGTTAACTGCGATAACTCAAGTGCATATGTCATATGTAAAAAAAACCTTTATTCTTAGGACAGTTTGTAGGCAATATATCACCATGATGCCACTTTTTTCTGCTCTATGTTATGCAGAAAAGAGATAATTAGTTTATACAATATAATTCAATATGTTATAAATTTAGGGTTGTCTTGTCTAAAAGACAGGTTCATCATAAGGGCATTAAAATTAGTATAACTAATTATTAATTAATCAATAAATGTTGTATAAGATTTTATCGCAAAGTAACACAACTAGGCTATAAGTCATGATGAGAAAAATCGAAGAGCTGTTTGCTAACAATGAAGCATGGTCAGCATCAGTCAATGAACAAGACCCCGAATTCTTCAAAGAATTATCAAAAGCGCAAAAGCCGAGATTCTTATGGATAGGCTGCTCTGACAGCCGAGTACCTGCAGAAAAACTCATTAACGCGGCACCTGGGGACCTTTTTGTGCACCGTAATGTTGCCAACTTAGTTATTCATACTGACCTAAACTGTTTATCTGTCATTCAATATGCCGTTGATGTCTTGCAAGTTGAGCACATCATTATTTGTGGCCACTATGGCTGTGGTGGTATTGAAGCAGCGGTTGATAACACCGAACTTGGCTTAATTAATAACTGGCTATTACACATAAGAGATATTTGGTACAGACATAGCTCTATGTTGGGTGAATTAAAGCCTTGTGAGCGTCTGAACCGTTTATGTGAATTAAATGTCGTTGAGCAAGTTTATAACTTAGGGCATTCAACGATCATGCAATCTGCATGGAAACGTGGCCAAAAAGTGATGATCCACGGTTGGGTATATGGGATTAATAATGGTCGGTTACAAGACTTACATATTACTGCCGATAGTCGAGAAAAACTTGAATTGTGTTACCGTGAAGCCATTTCTACTTTAACTCAAAAAAAGTAATTTAAAATATAAATTGGAAGCTCTTATAACTAAGAGCTTCTTTCTTATTCAATCCTAAATCAGCGTAATTAAAATATAAAAAACTTCCCTTTCAATCGACTAAAAAAAAGAAAATAAAAATAAAATTCAATTAAAGCAAATTTATCATTAACAACAAACATGAGTAAGCAATTAAATATATAACACTAGGTATAATCACATAATTATTCTAATACGGAGTAAAGATTACCCTTTGATTGCAAAAGAATTATACATCTCCGTCACATATTCATCTATAATAACATCATTAATAATATTTAATATTAAGGTAGAAAAATCACTTTCAAATAAGTATTTTTAAATATACTTATTTTTATTTTGGCTCATAATTCACTAGCTATAATGGAATATTATCAGTTTATAAATATTAATCTCAAATCATATTTAGGGATATTTCTATGAGTCAACCTATCAAAATTGGGTCCTATACCTCTACGTTAAAACTAAAGCCAATCGTTTTATGTGTTTCTGCAATTTTAGGTGTCACTTCTATTGCTCATGCCGAAATAATTAATACTAATGGTGCAGGAGTTATGACCAACAGTAATGGTCCAACTATCGTCCATATTAATAAACCCAGTGATAAAGGTGTTTCTCACAATATATACAATAAATTTGATGTCGATAATAAGGGCGTTATCCTAAATAATAGTAAAGACAATATTAACACTCAATTAGGTGGGATGATTAATGGAAACCTTAACTTATCAGGTGGCGAAGCCTCCGTTATTATTAATGAGGTTAACTCAAATAACGCAACAACCTTAAATGGTATGGTCGAAGTTGCGGGTAAAAAAGCACAAGTGATTGTTGCTAACCCGTCTGGGATTACCTGTAATAGCTGTGGCTTTATTAATACCGAAAGCACAACGCTCACAACGGGCAAACCAATTGTTGGTAATGGGGAATTACTTGGTTATAACGTAGCTAAGGGACAAATTATCATTAATAAAGATTTAAACTCTGATTCCCCCACAGAACTTATTGCTCGTTCAGCAATGATCAATGGTCAATTAAAAGCACAAGAAATCAACGTTGTCACTGGGAATAACTTTGTCGACGCAAATGGTAATGTCGTTTCTACTGTCGCACCTGTGGGTACCCGTCCTTCTGTCGGTATTGATGTTTCGGCATTAGGTGGCATGTATGCAGATAAGATTACTTTAGTTTCTACTGAAAGTGGCGTCGGTGTTAGGAATAAAGGGGTTATATCAGCAGGAAATAGTGGATTAGCCATAAAGTCTGCATGGTACCTTGCTAATGACAGTAATAAAATAGAATCAGCTGGTGATATTGACCTAAATGTAAATACTTTTCATAACAAAGCATTGGTCAGTGCCAAAAATAATCTGAATATCGTCACAAATGAAACTAGCTCAGGTTACGTCATTTTCGATAACGATAAAGGAAAACTCGTTTCAACTGCTGGCGATATTAATTTACGCACCAATAACACTGTTTCAAATAATAATGGGGTTATTCAAGCTAAAAATAATGTCAATGTTAAGTCTACAGATATTCAAAACAGTAGCGGTTTAATTAAATCTGATACTGCAGACGTTAATCTTGATGTAAGAAACTCAATTTACCAACGGTATAATACTGCTAGTTCTGGAAATGGAATTTTCGCAGGTAAAGATATTAATGTCATAGCCAAAAGTATGACAAATGAAAGTTCGAATATTGAGGCTGGTAGAGACATTAATTTAGAATTAACTGCATCTCTTCAAAATACAAGCTCTAATATTACGGCTAAGCGAAGAGTAAAAGTTGATGCTGATACGATTGTTAATAAATCATCATCCATAATTGCAACTAATGCAAAATCAGATTTAAATGCCAAAAACTATATAACCAATGATGCGTATTCCGTTATCAGTAGTGGTCGTGGTTTAAACATTACTTCGGCAAAACTTGTGAACGCGGGAAAAATTATTTCCCCAACTAATGTACCGAATACCGTTCCAGTTCCTACTTACGAATCAAATATCAAAGTTAACGACCTTGATAATAGAAGCGGATTTATTTCGGGTGATCACCTAAGCATTACATCTAATACGATTAATAATGACCAAGGTTTCATTGATGCTAAAAAACTGAATATTGATGCTAAATCATTAAGCAATAACGCAGGGTATATCCGTTCATATAATGACATGATATTGAATATTGCTCAGTTAAATAACTATTATTCAAGTAACTTTAGCAGAGTTGCGAGTAAATTCGGGTTAACAAATAAAATTGGTGGTATTGAAGCTTTAGATGGTGGAATTACCGTTACTGGTACTAACGTATCTAATAATTATGGATTATTCAAAAGTACTGCTCAAGAAAGAGCTGCATCACCTGGTGGAATGGAGTTTAATTTAACGGGTGATTTTAATAATACTTATGGTGAACTAGCAAGCGACAGTAATATTGCTATCAACACTAAATCACTCAATAACTACTCTGGAAAAATCAACTCTGGTAGTAAATTAATCATTAAATCGACAAATAACATTAATAATACTTATGGTAAATTGTCATCAATAGGTGTCACTGAACTTTATGCCCCTTCCATTTCAACTAATGATATAAACGATACTTATAGCCTTGATGGGACAGGAATTATCTATAGACCAGATGGCCTAAATATTATTCACATCAAAAAACCGACTGATAAAGGGATTTCCCATAATACTTATCAAAGCTTCAATGTAAGAGATAAAGGAACCATCTTTAATAATAGTAGTACAATGACTTCAACACAGTTAGGTGTCGATATTTCTGGTAATAGTAATATCACCGCAGGAAGTGAAGCTCGCGTTATTCTAAATGAAGTCGTTGGTAATAACGTCAGTACCATTAATGGAATGATGGAAGTTGCAGGTAGTGGCGCTCAAGTCATTGTGGCTAATGCATCCGGTATTATTTGTAATAGTTGTGGTTTTATTAATGCAGAACGTGGGGCATTTGTTACTGGTACACCATTAGTTGTTGCCGGAAATTTAATTGGTTATAACGTTAATAAAGGCCAGGTGACAATAAATAAAACTATAACATCGGCTGATGCAATTGATTTTATTGCTCGTTCAGTACTCATTAATGGTGATGTTAAAGCAAAAGAGTTAACTGTCGCTACAGGTAATAGTCTATTTGATACAAACGGTAATGAATTATCTGCATTAACTCCGACCAACAGTTCAACCAATGGACTAACTATTGCTGCTACTGGTAAATTAAATGCTGACAAAATAAACATTAACTTAGTCGGTTCTGGTGGTTCTCTAGTCAATAAAGGCTTAATTAATGCAGGCAATTCTGGCTTAAACATAAATGCCTACAATGTTAATAATGCCACAGTGATCCAATCTGTTGGCGATATTTATATAGCTTCTAATGGCGGTTATCAATTTTCTAATGGTATTAATGCCTCTATTATTTCTAGTGCCGGTGATATTAATTTGACATCTAATGGTCAATTCGTCAGCCAGCATGGGGCACTTATCAGCGCTAATAAAAATGTAAACATGAATATCTTTAATGATTACTACGCTAGTGGAGGTTTAGTAAAATCTGAAACTGGAGATATTAATATCAATGTTGAACGAAATCTTATTACCCAAAGTGGTTACTATAGTAAATGGGGAGATGATAGATTTATCGCTGCAAATGATATTAATTTAACTGCCGCATTAGCTTCCTTTATAAGTGCAAAAGTCACCGCTGGCCGAGATTTTAATTTTACCGGAGGCTCTTTAAGTAACAGAGATTATAGTACGATCAGTGCTAACCGCCGAGTCAATATTGATACTGATTCAGTTATTAATAATGCTTCTGTCATTAAAACTGAAACTGGTCGCATGGATATCACTGCAAATAAAGAGATTCAGAATGATTACAGGTCAACGATTAGTAGTGCAAAACTATTAAATATCACAAGTCCTAAATTAACCAATACTGGGGTTATTACCTCTGGGAATGGCAAATCAACATTCCGAGTTGATAATTTAATTAATAATGCAGGTTATATTAAAGGATTTAACCTTAACTTTATCTCTGAATATTTAAATAATGCTAATGGATTGATTAAAGCTGATAATAACATTGTCATGAATGCCAATTATATTAGCAACATAAATGCAACTAACTTTAGCAAAAACACACCTTATCTTGGCTTAGTGAGGCAAAATGGTGGAATTATTGCGGAAAATGGTAGTATCAAAATGAAAGGTACCCAATTGAATAATACTTCTGGCATTATTCAAACCAATGCTATTTTCCCTGCGTCTGGGGAGGCTGATATTGATATTACAATGGGTAATGAAATCATTAATAACTATGCTCAAATTAAAAGTGCAGGAAATCTGAAAGCAACCGCAGATACAATTTCCAACAATAGTGGTTTAATGAATGCAGACCTTGATTTAACAGCTAAAGCAGCACGTTCTATTAATAACTATAATGGAAAAATTAACTCAAGAAACATAACTACAGTGACAACGCCTAGCTTGTCAAACAGCTACGGGAAAATCACGGGTAGTAATGTGATCATTAATACCCTTTAACACATTGTTGGAATGTGATAAAACAAAAAGGACAGCTTTGCTGTCCTTTTTCATCGAGTTCACCTGAAAATATTAATCTTCAAGTAACGTTACATGGCCAATATAAGGCAAATGGCGATATTGTTGAGCATAGTCAATACCGTAACCCACCACAAATTTGTCTTCGATAGAATAACCAATCCACTCAACAGGAACCTGTACTTCTCGGCGTGAAGGTTTATCCAGCAATGTACAAATAGCGACAGATTTAGGGCCGCGTAATTCGAAAATCTCACGTACTTTATTTAAGGTATTACCTGAATCAATAATATCTTCAACAATTAAGACGTGTTTATCGCGAATATCTTCATCCAAGTCTTTGACAATTTTAACATCACGGCTTGATGTCATCGCATTACCGTAACTTGAAACTGTCATAAAATCGACTTCATGGGGAACATCAATCTTACGGCATAAGTCGGCCATAAAAATAAATGAACCTTTTAGTAAGCCAACAAGGACTAATTCACCATCAAGCTTTTGATAATGAGCGCTAATCTTATCGGCTAATTCACTGATTCGTTGAGCAATCTCTTCTTCAGAGATCATCACTTCAAGGGTATGTTTCATCTTCTATTACGCATCTATGGGAATGGAAAGCGCGTAATTTTAACATAGGCAGCACGCATATACTAATAAAGGAAAATGCAGTGCTAAAATTTCATACTGCATTTTCTCTGAAAGTAAATGTGGCTGTTAACTCACAGTGAAGCCTAACATCATCCCCGTATCTTCATGCTCTAAGAGATGGCAATGAGCCATATAAGGGTGCTGTTGTGTTGCCGGGTGTTTAAATTCAACTAAAATTTCACTCACCTGCCCTTCTACTTTGACAATATCTTTCCAACCTTGACGATGAGGCTCTACGGCTTGGCCATTTTCTTTTAGGATACGAAAACGTGTGCCATGGACGTGGAATGGATGCAACATCATATCGCCACGCCCTGAAACGACCCAAATTTCTTGTTGATTCATAGGAGCATTGAATGCAGGATGCGTCATTGAGAAAACTTGCCCATTTATAGTATTCGCATTATGAATATCCAAGCCATCAGAACCTGTGCCACAATGGCCGCCACTTCCCATTTTGCCATTCATATTTCCATGATTCATATTACCTGCATTCATGTTGCCGTGGTTCATATTCCCCATCATTGCACCATGACCGCCCATATTCCCCATCGCCTGATCGCCATATTTTTCACGTAACATCATCATGCCTTGCATATCTAAGCGCATATCCATCATTAAATGGAAACGACGGCGATTTAAGCCAGCAAGAGAAGGAATCGCGGGTATGGCTGCAAGTGTTGATGGTAAGTCACCTTCCCCTTTTGTCAACGTTGTTTCGATACGCAGTACGGGCAAAGGCTGGTCAAATGGTGCAATCGTCATTCCCATTTGCCCGACAGGTAGCGTTACCAAATCAAATGCGCGGCCATCGGAGGCGTCAATTAATACCTCAAAACGCTCTCCCATCAAGATAGGTAATTCGGTTAGCGCAATCGGCTCAGCCAATAAACCACCATCACTCGCAACGACATACATTTTACGTCCATCACTGGTGGAAATATTTAAGCTTCTAGCATTACAGCCATTTAATAACCTTAATCGTATCCAACCTTTCGGGGCAACATGTTTAGGATAAACAGCACCATTCGTTAGCATGATATTGCCAAACCAACCCACTGCGGCACTCATCACATCAAGTTGATAATCAATTTGCCCATCATCTTTTAGGCGTTTATCTTGCAAAATGACTGGAATATCATTAACACCCCAATCATTTGGTAAGCCATGCTTTATGCTGTCATCATCTTTAATTAATACAAGGCCTGCTAATCCCATTGCCACTTGATAGCCGGTTTTTCCATGAGTATGAGGATGGAACCAACATGTCGCTTCACTTTGGTTTACCGTAAAATTCACTTTTCGGCTTGCGTTAGGTTGGATTATTGCTTGGGGGCCGCCATCTTGTTCACCTGAAATTTCTAAACCATGCCAATGAACTGTCGTGTCTTCTGCCAGTTGGTTAACAATATTGATATTAACATTCTGTCCATTTTTCAAACTAATTGCAGGGCCTAATAAATTGCCGTTATAACCCCATGTCGTCGTTTGCTTTCCAGGAACAAATTGTGAAACACCCTGCTGGATAACCAACTGAATGTTACCTTGTGCATCGGGCTCCAATAAGGGGGGGATCGCTAATGTAGGGTAATTTCCCGCTGCGACCGCGATGCGGCTCCAAATAGGCAGCGCACTTGCAGCATACGTGATAGCACTTAATTTAAGAAAATCGCGACGTAGCATTGATAACCTTCCTTTTATTTATCAAATCAATAATCATTAATGGTGTAATTTATGGCAAATTACACTTTCGAAGCAAAACATGGTTTAATGAAGGTATGATAAAGCCTCCCCTTACAGGAAGGTCAATAAAACCACTCTGTAAATGTGGGTTTATTACATGGATTTAAGAAAAATATAGTTGACTAACAATTCTATTCTTATGCTAACGTAACTTGACATAGAAAACAGATAGAATAACGAATGCGCAAATTTATATTGATGTCATGCTTAATGACTCTGTTAGGGATAACCAATTCTGCCAGAGCTCTTTCTACCAACGAAGCTGAAGATCTTGCTGATCTCACGGCTGTTTTTATTTATCTAAAATATGATTGCGGGTATTCACAAATCCCAGATAGAGAAATTGAACGTGCTATTGTTTACTTTGCGAAAAGTAATAAATGGGATCTTAGTAACTATAATGCGGAAAAAATGACCGCTCTTAACAAAGAAAGTTATAGTGACCTAAAAGGGATACCACTCACCACCGAGTTTAAATGCCAGTCTCTTGCTCGCGATTCGCTAGGCCTCTTTGCTTACGTCAAATAAGCTGATGAAAAAACCTATCAAGAAAACATGCCAAATATCGCCTGCATGTTTTCTTTCTTTATTCTAAATGGCTATTTCTTTTTTGCCTTCTTTCTTGCCAAAACAACGCTATCGATGGAATACTTTGAATAATTACCATCCTGATAATATGGTTTGACATCACAAAGCCCGCATCTAAATTCATGGTGATTGCTGCGAATGTCATCGCTTCCATACTCCCTGGAGCCCACGCTAACAATAGTACCGAAATATCATAACCTGTAATCCAAGAGGCAAATACCGTGATAAGAAAAGTCAGCACGATATTAACCACCACAACTTGGGCCGAAGAGTATATATTTTTAATCAACGATGAAAGTGGAAACACAATGAAATGGTTACCAATGTTCATCCCAATCAATACCATACTGAGTTCAGTCAACATCAACGGGAAATTTAATGGGATATCCGCCCAACCTTGAATAAGAGTTGCCGCCGCTAATGACGTTAACATAAAAGGTGCGGGGACTTTTAAACGCTGTAATATTGCCCCTGAAATTACCCCAACTGCAATAATGAGCACTAGCCATCCCGTTGCAACTAATGTCAATTCTGGAAATTCTATTATCGGTTGAGGATCCCCGTCGCTCCCCACAACAATTCCTGCTAATAAAATAAGAATAATTAAGCGAATTGTATGGGAAATAACAATTTTCTGAGGTGGTGTATGAGTATGGTCAGTTAATGCCAAAATAGCTGCCATAGCACCGGGAACAGAGCCAAGCATCGCTTCTTGTTTTGTCCAACCAACTTTGCGGTAAAACCAAAAAAAGCTAAATGAAAATTGTACAGCCAAACAGACAACTAGCATCAATAGTAAAAGAAATAAATTGTCTGCTTCATTAAGAGACACTTGATTAAACATCAAGCCCACAGAGGTCCCGAGCGTGACTTGAACAAAGGTAATAGTATGTTTAGGGATGGCAAACGAAATACCAAAACGATGAAAAATGATAATGGCAATGATTGGGCCAAACATCAATGCAAGGGGAACTCCGAGGTAAGTCAGCCCGCCACCAATTAAGGCACAGATGGAAATCCCACCTAACATTTTTAATAATTTCATCATATGGTATTAACCATTAAGTCTTTTTATAGTCCTAATATATATCACATTATTTAAGTCATATGGCTTTAGTTTTTATTTATTTATCACCCTAGTAGTATCCACCAGAATTTATCTATTTATTAGATTTTGATCTTATTATTTTAACTTGGTCAGAAAAATCTCTCTTAACAAAAATTAACATGGCGTAGTAATACAACTATTTTCTTCGCTTTATATTATCAGCACGAGCTTGATTCATTATTGCTTTGGACATCCATTGAGCTAACGCAGTGACTTGAGCATCATCCATTTTCCAAATATCTTTTAGTACTAAAAATATTTCAGAGCCATAAATAACAGAAAATGCTCGAATCACTCTATCTATAATTTCTTGCGGATATTCTGATTTCATTGGCGATGTCACCATCGCAAGAATTTCTTTACGATTGCCACGTTCTAGACGCTTATCATTAACACTTTGTGGATCAGCTCGACCCTGTGCCCACTGCTGTAATGATGCTTGCAGTGCGGCTCGTAAAACACCTTCATGTTCAAACATACGCGGAAAGGCATAGGTTAATAACTCGTCAATACGATCTTCGGTTTGTTCACTTTGCGGGCGCCAGGTTAAAATTGGCCCTAAACTCTCATTAACCGTTGCAGTAATTAAATCAGCCTGCGTCGGAAAATAACGATAAGCTGTCGCACGAGAAACTCCCGCTTCAAGCGCTAATTCAGAAACAGAAGGCATTGCCCCTTTTTCAAATAAATCTAAAGCCGTCGTAACCAATAATACATAGGTCCGTTTTCGTGTCCCTTTGTATTCTGAGTATGAATTAGTTTTAGACATTAATTTATCCTTAAAATACTGTCACTTACTATAAATCGAGTTAACTCTCATGAAAACATATAAGTGCGAATAGGTAAACATACTTGATTGATAATTTGTAAAAATTTATCCATGAAGATGATTTTAAAAGTAATAACAAAAGACAGAATAATCACATTTAAATATTATAAGTTTCCACATCTATTCAAAATAATTCAAGACTCTTAGCAAATATTTATTACATTTTATCAATAGGATATAACGCCTAGTCATCAATTCCCTTCACCACAAAATAAAAAATGAGACTGCAATCTCATTTTACAACCAAACAAAATGATACCATAGTCTCATTGTGATGAAAAATTCAACACTAGTTTTACTCTGAAAGGGTTTTTCTATGAAAAAATATCCGGGTTTTATTTATATTGTAACAACGCTTGACACGAAAAGTGCTGAACTATTTTATGTCAGTGAATTAATCAAAAACGCCGGATTGGCGGTACGTACCGTTGACCTGACAACACAACCAACGCAATTAGATAAAAACGCAGATATCAGCGCGCATGCCGTTGCAAGTTTTCATCCACTTGGCGCTGAAGCCGTTTTCTGTGGTGACCGCGGTAAAGCCATTGAAGCCATGGCACACGCTTTTAGCCTTTACCTTGCCGCACAAACAGATGTTGCCGCCATCCTTGGTTTAGGGGGTTCAGGCGGAACCGCACTCATTACACCCGCCATGCAAGTGTTGCCAGTAGGTATTCCAAAATTAATGGTTTCCACGATGGCATCAGGGGATATTTCCGGTTATATCGGTGCGAGTGATATTTCGATGATGTACTCCGTAACAGACGTATCTGGCTTAAATATCATTTCCCGCAAAGTATTAAAAAATGCAGCCAACCAAATTGCGGGAGCGGTTTGGTTTGATAGCGAAGAACAACAGCACGACTTAAAGCCTGCAATTGCCCTAACTATGTTCGGGGTAACGACCCCATGCGTCCAACAACTTACAACACAGTTAGAGGCGCAATATGACTGTCTAGTCTTCCATGCAACAGGCAGTGGCGGTAAAGCCATGGAAAAACTGATTGATAGCCAGTTATTGCATTCTGTTTTAGACATTACAACCACTGAAGTGTGTGATCACTTATTTGGTGGCGTACTAGCGTGTGATGAAGACCGCTTTGGTGCCATTCAGCGTACTCAAACCCCTTGCGTGATGTCTTGTGGAGCCTTGGATATGGTGAATTTTGGTCGCCCTTCCACTGTACCTGAACACTATCAAGATCGCTTATTTTATCATCACAATGCTCAAGTCACTTTAATGAGAACGACCAAAGAAGAAAATCAGCAAATGGGTCGTTGGATTGCCAAAAAATTAAATCGTTGTGATGGTGAAGTGCGCTTTATCATTCCAACAGCAGGTTTCTCAGCTTTAGATGTTGAAGGTGCTCCATTTTGGGATCCTATCGCGGACCAAGCCTTCATTGATGCTTTAACCGCAAATTTAATCATAACAGAGAAAAGACAGCTTATTTTGAGTCCTTATCATATTAACTCCTCAGAGTTTTGTGATCAGGTTATTCAGCTTCACCAGGAAATTTTGAACAAATAATAGAGGTTAATTATGAAACATAACCGCACAGATTTATTAAAAAAATTTAGAGACATGATTGCTCGGGGAGAACCAATCATCGGTGGTGGCGCAGGAACAGGGCTATCGGCTAAATGCGAAGAAGCGGGCGGTATTGATTTAATTGTTATCTATAACTCAGGCCGTTACCGCATGGCGGGTAGAGGCTCCCTTGCTGGTTTATTAGCTTATGGTAATGCGAATGAAATCGTTATGGATATGGCAAAAGAAGTTTTACCTGTAGTAAAACAGACGCCAGTTCTTGCGGGTGTGAATGGAACAGACCCATTCTGCCAATTCGATAAGTTCCTTGATGATATCAAAGCAACAGGTTTTGCAGGGGTGCAAAATTTTCCTACCGTCGGCTTAATTGATGGCAATTTCCGCGCTAACTTAGAAGAAACCGGAATGGGCTATGGGTTAGAAGTTGAAATGATCCGCCTAGCCCACGAAAAAGATTTACTTACAACGCCTTACGTTTTTAGTGCTGAAGATGCCATTGCGATGACTCAAGCTGGTGCTGACATTATTGTGCCGCACATGGGGCTAACGACTGGTGGGAATATTGGCGCAGAAACGGCATTGACGCTCAAAGATTGTGTGCCATTAATCAATGAATGGGCAAAAGCGGCAAAAGCAGTACGCGAAGATGTGATTGTTCTGTGCCACGGTGGCCCAATAGCCACTCCAGAAGATGCTGAATACATTTTAGCCAACTGCCCTGACTGTCATGGTTTCTACGGTGCCAGCTCAATGGAACGTTTGCCAACAGAAGTGGCATTAACCGCCACCACACAAAAATTTAAATCAATTACACGTTAGTTTTTTACTTTATATTTTGCCAACGCCAGGCGCCTACTTTGGTAGGCGTTTTTTTATTTTTTAGCGGGGTTTAAATAGCGCCATAACACCCAAAGTAATGATGTAGAATAATATAAGACCCCAAATTGGATAACCATTAATGGGTTTTCTGTCGCCCCAGTCATCTTGAGCATGACATAATAGTTATTTTCTACCAAATACGGTTCCGTTAACCCACCTTGTGGTAAATAATGGCCAAGTAGCATGATAATAATAAAACACGCAACATAATGACGTAATTTAGCAATACCTTCATCAAATGCACTAAAGTGGCTATTCATGTCATTAGCTTGCTTCCGTCCAATAATAATTCGATTAATTAATGTTGCGGCATAAATATAAAGGATCGCAGAAGAGTTAATTTGTGTGGTATGAAAAATATACGCAACACCACCTAACATCGCAGCAATCACAATAAAGAAAAAACCTTTCGCCAAAACGGCCATCATCGTGCTCATATGAATCAAAATAAATTCAAATAATAAAATCAGTACCATGTTGTAAATAACAGCCACTCCAGACCATTGAGGTGCAAACCAGAGTGACAATAAAAACACAATATAAAAAACAGTGAGCCCGTGCTCAACTAATGTTGGTAACGTCGCCATTATTCCTTGTGGTTCTTCTGATTCAAGAAAATATTGTTTTCTATTCGTCCCTAAAGCAGAGGTATTTTTACGAGATATTTTCCTTTTTTTTATTTTTCTAGCCACGAAAATTATTTCCTTTTTTCCTGGTAAATAGAATGTCCTTTACATAAAAAATGCGTTAAGCAAGCCATAAATACAGGCATACCAAAGTAGAGTACACCAAAGGCAAAAGCCACATGGGGTTTATCCGGAAATTCGCCACCACTAGAAATACTCGAATAATAATCAATTGACCTTAAATATTCAGGCGTTAATCCGCCATAAGGTACGAGGAAAGATAAAATTAACACCGAGAAAATACAGAACATAAAATTGAGTGCCATTAACGCTGAATAACCCATATTTTCAGCTCGTTCTTGTTCTGTTCGACTGGTTAAACCAAAAAGCATTCGATTTGCAACAGTGGCACTATACAAATATAAAATTAATGGGGAATCACCTAAGACTGACATATTAATGGCTAATGCAAAAAGACCATAGAAAACGGCAAATAACGTTAATACGCGCCAATCACGAAATACTGCCATAAAAACGCCAGAGTGAACTAAAATAAATTCAAAAATCAGGATCAGTGTCAGGTTATAAATAATTTCTACCGTATAGTATTCAGGGAAAAACCATACCGATAAAATGAAACCGACATAAAATAATGAGAAGCCGTAATTTATTATTTTAGAAAAAGCACGAATAATACTGAAAGAATGCGGGTTTTCCTTCACGCTTTTTACTGAAGATTGCTTTGGGAAAAAACCTTGGTTTTTATCTTTCCCATTCCTTGGTGGCTTTACCATTGCCTCACTCCATGTCATCAATATCACTTTACTAATAAGCTACTTGATAACACAAAAAATAAACAGTGGCTAAAGTCCGAATGACGGATTCAGGATAAGATAAAGTGTAAAAAATATCGACAAGATGGCATGAGCATACACATGCCATGCCACAGATAGATTAAATTGAACTTAAACCAGTTTGGCGATCAGCGTATCTAAATCACCTTGCAAGAAATTCACGGGTGGAATTTCAATCACGGTATATGCGCCTGCAGCTTGTTTCATGGTCGCACGTGCGGCAGAAACCATAAATTGAGAAGTGAGTGCAGGGTTATTAATACGCATTGAGTATTCAAATAATTGATTATGCGTTGCCCCTGAAACTCCTTTATGGGTCATGTGCACGCCGTGCCCAACATCTTTTAATGCATCAATGCTATCAACTTGACGAATATGTGTTTCATCAGAAGAAAAGTAGCTATCTGCTTTAATTGCTTGAGTCACCGCATCAAACTTCGCGCCACTGTCTAATTCAACATAAACCATACGACGATGAACCCCAGTTCCTAATGGAATTGTGACAGAAAGTGCATCTTTTACGCCATCAATTGCTTTAGCAGCCACACTATGGCCCATGCTCATCCCTGGACCAAAGTTTGTATAAGTCACACCTTTAGGCGCCATGGCTAACATTAAGGTCCGCATAATGGAGTCTGAACCTGGATCCCAGCCCGCAGACACAACCGCCACGCTATTGTGCTGTTTCGCAACGTCATCTAAGCTGTGTTTTAGCGCCACAATATCTGAGTGGACGTCAAAACTATCAACCGTATTAATACCAAGACTTAAAATCTTAGCGGCCAATGGGCCAATTGCACGGGTTGGTGAACACAAGAGTGCAACATCAACTTCCCCAAGTTTTTCAATATCATCAACCACTTTACATCCAGAAAGCTCAGCGGGAATATCTTGTGTATTGCGACGAACTATTCCAACAAGCTCAAAATCATCAGCGGCCTGAACAGCTTCTAGTGCATAGCGACCAATATTGCCGTAGCCCACTATTGCTGCTTTAATTTTTGTCATTTTTACTCCTATACAGTTCTGATGTTGCTTATTAAATTATTTATACCTGTAATCCTTCAAGTTGCAGCGCTTTTCGTTGAGGTATAAGTGACTACGCTCCACTAGCCGAGTTACATAGTTTATCTATGTTCCCCGTCTATCTTCCCTTGTCTCCTACCTGCAACTCGAATTATTTAGGGGATATAGCGAAATTAAATCTAACAGAATAATTAAAAGTAAACAAAACATTAGCCTGATTAAATCAGACGCATTTTAACCCTATTTTCATTGTTGAAATCCATGTAGAATTAGCCACTCAACAAGCTTTCCCTAACATTCATGAATATATAAAGGTTCTCAATGCATCAATCTGATGTGACTGAGCGGTCACTCTTTTCGCTCAGCTGGCCAATTTTTATCGATATTTTTCTTCATTTGGCCACATTATTAATTAATACCTATATGGTTAGCCACGTTTCTACTGCCTACCTTGCTGCTATGGGGGTGGGAAACCAGGTGTTTGACCTGTTTATTACTATTTTTAACTTTATAAGTGTGGGATGTAGCGTTGTTATTGCCCAATACTTAGGAGCAGGCCGCAGAGAAAAAGCCAGCCAAGCGATTCATATTTCAATTGCGTTTAACTTTATTCTTGGTTTTTCTAGCGCGCTAGTCGCATTATTTTTTGGCTATAGCATTCTAACTATCATGAATATGCCATCACATTTAATGGCTGATGGTTATACTTATTTACGTATTTTAGGGATTTGTTTAATTCCTGAAGCGATTTCAATTATTTTAGCCGCATGCTTGCGAGTTTATGGTAAAGCACAGCCTGCAATGTGGGTCACATTAATCGCTAATGTGATTACAGTGTTTGGTAACATCATTGTTCTCTATGGTTTCTTTGGGTTACCACAATATGGCCTTGAGGGCGTTGCTTGGTCAACTGTCGTTGGGCGTATTGTTGCCGTTATTTTACTCTTCTGCCTACTGTTTTATGGGTTGAGGATTAAATTTGTCCCAATGATGCTAATACACTGGTCGCGAAAAATGTTGGGTAAAATTTTACATATTGGCTTACCCTCCGCTGGGGAAAACCTCGTTTGGATCCTCCATTTTATGACCGCATCTGCGTTTATCGGTCTCATGGGAGAAACATCTCTTGCGGCACAAACACTCTATTTCCAATTGTCATTGTTTATCATGCTGTTCGGTATCTCTATCAGTATTGGTAATGAAATTATGGTTGGCCATCTTGTTGGAGCAAAACGCTTTGAAGATGCCTTTAGGCGCGGAGTAAAAAGCCTCAAAATGGGTTTTTACGTAACAATTGGTGTCGTTATTGCCTTTTGGTTATTCCGTGATCCTATCCTAAATAATATTACGGATGACCACGGTATTGTTGAATTATTGCTACCATTGTTCTTACTTTCGGTATTCTTAGAGCCCGGCAGAACAATTAATATCGTGATGGTGAATGCCTTGCGTGCCTCTGGTGACGCACGCTTTCCTCTATGTACCGCCATTATTTTTATGTGGGGCGTCGCTATCCCATTAGGCTACTTCTTAGGTATAAAAATGGAGATGGGCCTCTTAGGTATTTGGCTAGGTTTCTTTGCTGATGAATGGTTACGCGGCTTAACGAATGCATGGCGCTGGCGTTCACGTAAATGGCAAAGTAAACGTCTTGATGTAGAAAGCTAACCGGTTCCGTTATCACTCAGTCCTGCCGAATTTTATAGGCAGGACTTTTGTGACCAGCCTCAAAATTAGAAATTTTTCATTTTTATAATTCAAATTAGAGATAATATTTCTCTTCACTCTCTTTAAATCCCCTAACTTAGTGAAGTTTTTCTCCAGACTGTTGTTTAAAATAATAAAATCGAAAAAGATTTTATTAAGGGGACTTGCTATGCATGCTCAATCACAACCACTACTTTGGCAATATTTTATCAAAGCAGTAAAACAAGAAGTAAAACCTGCTTTAGGTTGTACTGAGCCAATTTCATTGGCATATGCTGCCGCTAAAGCCGCTTCATTTCTTGATGGGAAAGTGATCCGCGTCTGTGCTTTTGTCTCCCCTAACCTCATGAAAAATGGCATGGGCGTAACCGTCCCCGGAACAGGTATGGTTGGTCTACCCATCGCAGCTGCACTTGGCGCGATTGGTGGCGATGCCGATGCCGGTTTAGAAGTTTTAAAATCAGCATCTGCGGATGCCATTGCTTTGAGTAAAACCATGTTAGCGCAAGGAGCTATTACTGTAGATATCAAGCACCCTTGTGATGATGTTATCTACTCTGAAGCCACGGTATACACACAAACTGAATCCGCAACCGTCATCATTGCAGGGTCGCATACCAATATTGTTAAAATTGTTCATAACAATCATACCGTATTTGATGCCACAACAGCTCAACCTCACCATGAATCACCAGTTGACTGTGCTGCTGACGTCCCTCTGCCACCTATCACCGCGAAGTCTGTTTATCAATTTGCTACCGAAGCACCTTTAGAAGATATTCGTTTTATTCTTGAAGCCGCGCACTTAAACGAAGCTTTATCTCAAGAAGGTTTACGCAACGTTTATGGCTTACATATCGGTAAAACATTGCAAACCCAGCGAGACCGTGGCTTGCTTTCAAAAGACTTAATGTCAGAAATTATGATCCGCACTTCCGCCGCCTCAGATGCGCGCATGGGTGGTGCCGTATTACCAGCCATGAGTAATTCAGGGTCGGGTAACCAAGGTATCGCGGCAACCATGCCAGTAGTTGTCACAGCTGATTATTTGCAATCGTCTGAAGAGCAATTGGCTCGTGCCTTAATGTTGTCGCACCTAATGGCGATTTATATTCATAACCAGCTTCCTGCATTATCGGCATTGTGCGCTGCGACAACAGCGGCGATGGGAGCTGCCGCAGGCATTGCTTGGTTATTAGAATCCCGCTATGAAGTCGTTGCTATGGCAATTTCCAGTATGATTGGTGATGTTAGCGGTATGATTTGTGATGGTGCATCAAACAGTTGTGCAATGAAAGTGTCAACCAGTGCGAGTGCCGCTTATAAAGCCGTGCTAATGGCATTAGATAATAGCTGTGTTAGAGGGTCGGATGGTATTGTGTCTGATGATGTCGACCAGTCTATTGCCAATTTATGTTCTTTAGCTGCAGGTTCAATGAAGCATACTGACGTGCAGATTATTGAAATTATGGCCGCTAAAGCACGCCCTTAACACCGTAGCGTTGTTGGCTACATTCGCCAACCCTAGTCACATACTTGTGTATGCTCCTAGGGATTGGCTATTTTATCGCCTTGCTACGCCGCTAATGACTTTGAATTTCTTTTTTTGAAATTCTTTTTTTGAATTGTTCTATTTTGAATTAACTTCTAGGGCTGCGAATTTTTCACGAATTATATCTTCTGGTAGGTCAATACCAATAAACACTAATACACTGCGGCGTTGTTCATCAACTTCCCAGTCTCTATCCCAATCCGCACTATAGAGGCGTTGGACACCTTGGAATAATAAGCGTTTTGGTTCATCCATAATGGAAAGAATTCCTTTATAGCGCAGTAAGTTATCTGCAAAACCAAGTAATAGGTCTTCCATTACTTGAGAAACTGCCATCAGCTCAACAGGGTAATTAAATTCAAGGACA
The DNA here is from genome assembly GCF_028482225.1 of Providencia sp. PROV130. NCBI lineage: Bacteria > Pseudomonadati > Pseudomonadota > Gammaproteobacteria > Enterobacterales > Morganellaceae > Providencia > Providencia sp. PROV130. The sequence continues at coordinate 111,312 of NZ_JAMPQC010000026.1, forward strand.
ATTGAGCCGACTTCATTTTGTTGTTTAGGCACGAAACGGAATGTCGGTTGTTTGACATTCAACTGTGAATCCAATAAAAACCCTTCGATATCCAATAATAAACTCAGGTCGATATCACCGTGAATAACGGGGTAAATCGGTGCTCTCGCATTAATACGTTGTAAACGTTCAATTAAAGCTTCGTTATTCGGCTCAATATCTGTTTTGGTCAATAAAATACGGTCTGCATAGCCAATTTGCGCTTGAGCAATGGCAAAATCATTCAATTGTTTATCAGCGTGAACAGCATCCACTAATGTAATAATGCCATCTAACACATAACGTTCGCATAGGACTTCATGGGAAAAAAAAGTTTGAGTGATCGGGCCTGGGTCTGCCATTCCAGTGCATTCAATGACGAGACGCTCAAAGTCTAATTTTCCATTATCAAGGCCATCTAATAGGTCTAATAAGGCATTTTCTAATTCATTCGAACGACTACAACAAATACAGCCATTACTTAATGTGGTAATTTGTGTCGCACGATCACCAATTATTGCGTTATCAATGGGGACTTCACCAAACTCATTTTCAATCACTGCAATTTTATGACCGTGCTCAGCATGAAGAATATGGCTAAGGAGAGTCGTCTTACCAGCCCCGAGAAAACCGGTTAAAATTGTTACGCTAATAGGTTTCATTATTGCCCTCACACTTCATTGATTAACAGCAGCGAAATCCGCCTTTACCGCTACCACCATACCGTGCATCTTGTCTTTCGCGAAAAAACTCTTTATATGTCATCACAGGTTTATCTGGATGATTATCACTCATATGCTGCACATAGGTATCATAATCAGGAATACCAATTAACATTCGTGCTGCTTGCCCGAGGTATTTTCCTGTTTTGCCGAGATTTCCAAACATCAGCCTCTCCAATACAAATGCCCTACATCATGAACTCACAATGTAGGGCGACCTTTCATTTACCGAACACCTTCCGATGTTCAATTCCGCTGAAGGGTGACTTAATGTGAAGATGAAACTTTCACGCCCTCTTTAGGTACAGGAACATAAGGTGTTTCTTTGTCTGTACGCTCTGGGTTTTTGTGCGCTTTCATCCCAACACGAATACCATAGAAAATGATACCGTAGACAACTACTAAGAATAGAATACTCAGCCCAGCGTTGGTGTAGTTATTAATAATAATGTGATTCATATTAGTAATTTCTTGTGCAGTTAACTCTGCACCACCTGCCGCAATCTTATCTTTATAAGATTTCGCTAAGTATAGGAATCCTTCCAGTTGTGGGTTATCACTGAATAATTTCAGTCCCAATGCCCAAGTTGTACAGATTAATAGCCATACTGCAGGTAATACAGTCACCATAATGTATTTACTGCGTTTCATCTTAATCAGCACTACTGTACTTAAGACTAAAGCAACTGCTGCTAACATTTGGTTCGAGATACCGAACAGAGGCCATAGGCTCTTAACACCGCCCAGTGGGTCAACAACGCCTTGATACAATAAGTAACCCCACAGCCCAACACAACCTGCTGTACCTATAATACCAGCAACCAGTGAATCTGTTTTCTTCAAGAATGGAACAAAGTTACCCAATAAATCTTGCAACATAAAGCGGCCTGAACGAGTCCCTGCATCCAATGCGGTTAAGATAAACAGAGCCTCAAACAGAATACCAAAGTGATACCAGAAGCCCATATTTGCCGCAGGCATGATTTCGTGGAAAACAAACGCAATACCCACCGCTAATGTTGGCGCACCACCTGCACGGTTTAATACCGACGGCTCACCAATATCTTTCGCTGTTTGCATGATTTGTTCAGGTGAAATCACAAAACCCCATGAACTCACTGTAGCAGCTGCATGAACAGACACATCTTTCAGCTGAGCCATGATAGCCGCACCATCTGGACCACCTAGCTCATGCAGGTTAGGCATGGTAATACCTAATGCGGCTGGCGGCGTATTCATTGCAAAATACAGGCCGGGTTCGATAATAGAAGCCGCGACCAAAGCCATAATCGCAACAAATGACTCCATTAGCATCGCACCATAACCGATGTAACGCGCATCTTTTTCATTTGCTAATAACTTCGGAGTTGTCCCTGAAGAAATGAGCGCATGGAAACCGGATACCGCACCACAAGCGATGGTAATAAATAAGAATGGGAATAGAGTACCTTTCCAAACAGGACCTGATCCATCAACAAATTGCGTCACTGCTGGCATTTTTAATTCAGGGTTTAGAATAACGATACCAATCGCTAAACCAACGATAACCCCAATTTTCAAGAATGTCGCTAAATAGTCACGAGGCGCTAAAATTAGCCATACAGGTAATAATGCAGAGACAAACGCATAACCCACTAACGCGTAAGTAATCGTCGTGTCTTTGAATGTCAATGCTGGGCCCCAGTATGGGTCGTGAGCAATCACGCCACCAAACCAGATAGAGGCAACTAACAAGACGATACCAATGACTGAAACCTCACCAACACGCCCTGGTCGGATATATCGCATATATATCCCCATAAATAAGGCGATTGGTACCGTTGACACAACAGTAAAGACACCCCATGGGCTTTCTGCCAAGGCTTTCACCACAATCAATGCTAATACAGCAAGGATAATGATCATGATTAGGAAGCACCCAAAGAGCGCCAGCGTTCCCGGAATTGGGCCTAGCTCTTCTTTAACGATTTCCCCTAATGATGCACCATTACGACGTGATGAAATAAATAACACCATGAAATCTTGCACTGCACCGGCTAACACAACCCCTGCAAGCAACCATAAGGTGCCGGGTAAATAGCCGACTTGAGCAGCAAGAACGGGTCCGACTAATGGCCCCGCCCCTGCAATCGCTGCAAAGTGGTGACCAAATAGAACGTTTTTATTTGTCGGAACATAGTTTAACCCGTCATTATTGATGACGGCTGGAGTCGCACGTGTTTCGTCCAGCTTCATCACTTTTTTAGCGATATATAAGCTGTAATAACGATATGCTATGAGATACACCGCCACAGAAGCGACGACAATCCAAAGAGCACTGATGTGCTCACCACGCCTGAGTGCAACTACCCCCAGGCAGACCGCACCGATTATCCCAAGGATCATCCACGGAATGTGCTTTAAAATACCATTTTTGTTCATAGAACACCCTTCTGAGGTAAAACGAACATGCCATTGATTTTGTATTAGCCATCATAAAAAACGATATCGCTGTGTTTTCGTTGCTTATCATTTATCGTTGATGGGTTTTTAATTGGCAGTGGTTGAACTGTATTGAATCAAAAAATTGAGCTCTGCCATGGTGTATATGGTATGAAATTACACTCAGCAAATGACTAAAGTTATGCTAAGTGGTGCCATATGGAATTAAGCGGTTTGTTTTTTACTTTGAATGGTTTTTAGGGAGGTCAAATGAGCTTAAAAATGTGATCTATATAGCAATTTTAATTTGTTTTCAATAAGTTAAAAAATGAAATACATATGGTTAAAATGAAGTTTATTGTGAATAAATCTCACTGGTAACGTAAACACCTAAAACTGATTTATCAGAAGCTTTATGATATCTATATACTATTAGCGTGTAATCGTTGTCCATTCACCACCAACCCACCAACTGTGCTCACCATCAGTTTGTGTTTCACATCCGATACCGACTTTCGCTTTCCCTGCTTCAAAGGGATATGCACAGTCATAAATTGCATCAATCACGATTTCCCCTGATATCGCATCTGCAAAACCAATTTTATTTTCTTTACGAATTCGATATACCCCGTCCTGTGCTTCATCTGGCCAATTGTCAAAATAATAAAGCCGGTAAACTTCTTGCCCTTTTTGGTCAAAAACAGCCAAGCCACTATTTGGTCGTTCATCTAAGCAATACTTGAATGATGATTGCGGTTCAAAACACTCGATTTTATCTTTTTCATTCGCCACCCATAAGCTAAATTGTTGCTCAAGATTTTGTGCTGTTGATAAAAAAGACATTAATCCTAATGACATTAAGCCAGCGACATAACGGATCATCATCACTTTCCTTATTCTACTTTTGCACTTGTTAGAAGATAAGAAACCAAACTTATCAATTCTACTCTGTTTACTGCCCACTTAATAAATATAGTGCATATCGCTTCCTATGAAACTAGGAATAAAGATAAATAAAGCCTTGTATAAGAATAATCTCAAGATTAAAATTAAAAATAAGCCAATAACCAAGAAATGATGAAGCGATATACCATACCTATTTCTCGAATCTTTTCATCTGTACAGCAAAACATGTTCAAAATTAATTTAAGTGTTAATAATATCTAACTAATTGGTATTTTTATCACACCTCGTAGTTGTTAGTAACACTTTCCCTCTCTACTCATCTAGTGTGTTAAATTTAGCGACAAATTATGTATAAATATTAATTTAAGTATTTTTAACTGTATGAACTCTATTTTTGCATGCTTTATGGATTATTAGTCTAAAAAACCACTTGGAATATTGGTTAAGTTAATTGTTGTTTGCGTAACTGCATGAAATTAATTGAAAATAATAATTTGAAACCTATTCAAAAAACATAAGGATGCATTTTTTGCTTGTTTGACAACTTATTGGAGTATAATTAATATTATCCACGTACTCCGGTGAACGAGTGTTTACCAAATAAATACTAAGACATTTTAAAATTAAGTTTTTACGAAGAAGTCAATTATTTATTAAATAGCCAATATTAATAAATCGTTTATTAATGGGTATTTAAATAATGATGTTTGGATTTTTTTAATCTGCATTAATAGAATAAAAACTTAATCTGAAATATGAAA
>NZ_JAMPQC010000027.1:0-3840 GCF_028482225.1 Providencia sp. PROV130
AGTTAACTTTAATGCTCGTTTAGTTGCTGCAACTTGTGATATCAGTGCTTCTAAAGACTTAATCAGCTTAGGAACTCACTCAAACGAAAAAATTGATACTGCTAAAGCATTATCAGAAGCAAACTTTAACTTAGTTTTAAATAACTGTACTAAAGTTTATAACGGTGATGCGGGTAGCAATAACGAAGCTGCAAGTGCAACTTCTGTTTCTATCTTAGCTACAGGTGAAACATTAACTGGTCACTCAGACATGTTTGCTGATGCTCAAGCATCACAAATCGGTGTTAAGTTAGCGGCTGGTAAAGCAAAAACGGCTATCACCCCTAACACTGCAACTGAAATTGCAGACCTGAAAGTTACAGGTCAAAATGACTACATCATCCCAATGGTTGCAGGTCTTTATGCAACAACGACTGATGCAGTCGCTCAAAACTTAAATGTTCCAGTAACTTTTAGTGTCGCTTACGATTAATAAATTAACTCATAATAGTCTACACTGAGTTTAGCTGCTAAAGCGGGCAGTAACAATTTACTGCCCGCAATATAAATATATAAGAGAAAAGAAAATGCAAAAATTAAAATCCCTACTTTTTATCTTATTAACATTTTCATTTATTGCTCAAGCGGGTGTCGGTTTAAGTCAAACTCGTATCGTTATTGAAGAAGCGACTAATTCAGCCTCTATTACCGCACGTAATGAAGATAACAAATCGTATTTAGTGGCAAGTTTTATTACACAACAGCTAGATAGCAAAACGCCGTCCGATGGTTTATTTGTTATTACACCTTCAATTTTTAAATTAGAACCCAAACAACGTAACGTAATCAAAATAAAAGCAATTTCGCATAAATTTCCCAAAGACCGCGAAAGTATGTATTACTTCCATTCACGAAATGTCCCTGAATCCAGTAAAGCGGATGGTGTAAAAGTAGGATTAGAAAGCGTGATTAAGATTTTTTATCGCCCAGCAGGCCTGTCAATGCCCCAAGAAGATGCGTTTAAAAATATTAAAATCACTCAAACCTCTAATGGGGTTAAATTAGCCAATAACTCACCTTACTATATCAATCTGGCTGGGTTAGTGGTTAATAATAAATCCGTCAAACTGAATAAACAAAATAATGTCATTTCTCCCTTCGCTGAAATGACCGTTACAAGCAAAAACAAAACTGGGCCAGTAAAGTGGGCGATCATCAATGACCTCGGTGGGTATAATGAATATTATGGGACTATAGAATAAAGTCATATCGAACTCGGCTGGCGATTTTCCCCAGCCAAGTTATCTCAAAATAGGCACATACTATTCAAAATCAAGTTAAAATCGGTGGTATCTGCACAATTAAATTGTGATGTTCTTTTTGAAACAGAAGATACAACTAAAACGAGTTTTTAACTTGAATACTGAGATAAAAACAACCAGAATTAGCAGGTAGTGAGTAATAAGGAAATTTCCATCTTTCCTTCAATAGCTAAAGACTCAGTTATTAATTACAGAGTTATCCGAGTGTAACGCTAAAATAATGTTAAACCAGGTAATGCAACTATCGCTATTATGTTTGAATATTATCAGGATTAAATTTAATGGAAAAAATAAAACAGGTATTACTGACATTTTTAATAATGCTCATGTATTACCCTGCAATGGCAGCAGATGACTATAAAATTCAATACGAATTTTCCGTTTTATTTTTAGCAAAAACCTGTGAAATTGATGTTCCTAATGAAATTATATTAGGTAATGCATCAGGCGTAACGACCGTCAATGAAATTAAGAATGATACTATCTCGAAAAATTTTTCTATTGGTTTAAGAAATTGCACCAGCACGGACCAAACAACAGCCGTGGTTTATCTAGCATCTGGAAACACTTTAACGGGCAGTAATAATTTCTTTAATGACGACCCTAACGGAGTTATTGGCATTCAATTATTAGATGGAAATCGTGTTATTAGTGCCAACCAAACCGCATTAGCTAAACCAGATGCTGCCTCAATTATTTGGGATAACATAAAAAGCAGTAGTGAAACAAAAATGATTAGCGCTAAATTACGTTGTGCCAAAACAGATTGTGACCCAAGTGAAGGTGATTTTTCAGCAACCTTAACCATTGGTTATTACGCAGATTAATAATTTACGCGGAAAATGACATGAAAAAAATAATTCAAGCCATTATAGGTACAATTTTTGTATCTCAAAGTGCATTTGCAGCGGTATCACTCGACCATTCTCGAGTAATATTTACTCAAAATGATAAAAGCCAAAGCATTACAGCACATAACAGTGGTATGAAAAAATACTTAGTGCAAAGTTTAATTTTCTCAACGTTGGAAAATGAAAATGCACCAAGCGAAAATTTTACGGTGATACCCCCGATAGTAAAACTTAAAGAAAACTCAAATATCGCACTAAAAATTATTCCTAAATCACTAGCTTCCCTCCCTAATGATCAGGAATCTTTATTTTATTTGATGGTCAATTTTATTCCTGAATCGAAACAAAGAAATAACGATGAGAGTGATAAAGTAAATACAAAATTTAACTTATCAACCAAAATCGTGATAAAAATGTTTTATCGCCCAAATGGAATTAAAGGGCATGTTAATGACTACATTCGAACGTTAACAGCGACTCAATCAGGGAATAGCATTATTATCAAAAATCCATCACCTTATTATTTTACTTTAGTAAACATCAAAATGGATAAAGTATCTTTCGAGAGTGACAGAGCGCCGATGGTCGCACCATTTTCTTCCGTTGAATTACCTGCAAATCATAAAGTCTCTCAAATAGAATGGGACATTATTAATGATTATGGTGGGGAAACAAAAGTTGAACCTATTGCATTAAAAGGTATACAAAAATGATAAAAAATAGCTTTCGAATATTTTGTTTTTTTATTTTCATTTTTCCATTTATTGCAGTAGCAAACAACCCAACTGGATTTGATTTTGTATTAAAGCGTTATGTTTATAACGAAAGTGATACCGGTGGTATTAGTATCGATATGACTAATGGGAATACGGAAAGTTACTTAATGGAGGCATGGGTTGCTAATGCTGATGAGAAAACTTTACTCCCTAAAATTGACAATACAAATGAACAAGTACCATTTATTATTTTGCCTCCATTAAAAAAAATGGAAGCAAATACGCAAAACGCTTGGAATATTCGTCGAATTGGTCATCAAATAAATGGTATCGATCTTCCTAAAGATCGAGAAAGTTTATTTTGGATTGGCATAAGAGCAATTCCTAGCGAAGATAAAAATAAAAAAGAAAATAGTGTTCATTTGAATATTGTCCCTAATTTCCACTTTAAATTATTGTATCGCCCTAAAGAAATAGAAGAATTTAAAACAAGCCAATTAGCGAAGAAAGTCAAACTTACTCGCAAAGGTAATATTTTAAAAATAGAGAATCCTACGCCATTTTATTTAACATTCGATTATTTAAAAGTCGCTGGAAATAACATTAAAAATGATGAAAGAGAAATAACGCTTACTCCTTTTTCTACTCAGGATATTACTTTGAAAAGCCCTCATACCGGCAAAATTGAGTGGCGATTTACTGATGAGTATTTACTGGAATTACAGAACGAATCTATTGAATGATTTTTAAACAAAGTATTTTTCAACAATAATAAATAACGAAAGGTGATGCAGTGAAAGGGATGAAATTAAACATAATTGCATTAGAGGTTTTTCTTTGCTGCTATGCAATAACCCCTTCTTTTTCGCCTGCCGAATCTTATTTTGACCCCGGTTTATTAATGCACGGGAGCGGGATTGATGTTTCTCAGCTCGATTTAAACGACTTCGCCAACAGTAACACCTTAACGCC
>NZ_JAMPQC010000028.1:0-111201 GCF_028482225.1 Providencia sp. PROV130
CTTAACTGTTAATGAGAAGGCGTTTTACCTCTGCAGATAACCCGAACCGTATCACCCGTAACCGTAGTAATGTAAGCATGGTCAGTTCGCTTAATGTTAAATGCAGGGACACCCTCTTTTGTTGTGTATTCCAGTCGAGCAGCAATATCTGGATTATCAACAGCTGGATAAAACTCCAACCGGTACATATTTCCCAAATAATGTGACTCTTCAACTTTACGGCCTTCACGTTCAGTTATTAATTTAAGTGCGTACATAGTTACGTTCCTTAGTGCATAGATAATAAAAAGGCCACGCAATGCGCAGCCCTTAAACCTTTTAACTTCTATTTTTTCACCCTCATTTGAGGGGATAAAAGAAGAAGTGATTGCTTATAGCCACACTCTAGCAGTGGCCTCGCTCATGCCCTTGAGTTCATCACCCCAGTTCGTCTCTACTCCCCGTTGGATCTAACCAGTGCATAATTGGCGGTCATGCTTCGTTACCGGTGCTTCTTTTTTTATTAACCCTCACCAGATGCAAAGCTGGCTCTCTACTTGGAGACTCGGGAGTTGGTTATTACCCAACTATTGCTACCTTTTGGCTGCACGGTCTATCCGCTTAGTTACTTCATCTTTAGCCCCCATAATAAAAAAGGCCACCTAAGTGACCAATTATTTGTGTTCTGCCGTTGAATGGTCTCGCCGCTTACATATGCAACAATGGCGATTCATATATCGCTCACCATCGTACTTTTGGCTCAGATCATCAAGGCTAGGTAAAAGCGCCCATGCAATATAAAAATCATGGGGTGTCATTTCTAATCCCATCCAAGGGCGAATACCGATATGAACCCAATCACCCTCTTTTTCTACGCGGACGATACCAAGGTGCCAGCCATCACAGGGATTTATAAGAATCACATCCCTGCCGTCTAAATCTTCAGTTGGTAATTCACTGGCGGGTCTGAACACTAATTCGGTAGGTATTTTCATTATTGGGCCTCAGAAAGCAAAAAACCCAGCGCATTGGCTGGGTTAGTTGGTGAAGTTACTAAAATGGCAACTTACCTTAAAATGGTGGCTCATTAGTTCAAAGAAGTCAACACGTTTTTGCTATTTCGCTTCAATATTGCCTCTTTTTCTCTATTTTTAAATGCATCCACCAACGGTTGGTACAATAAATATTCAGCTGCCTTTAATATTTCCTCCACCTCTCGTCGACAAGTAGACATTGAAGGTTTTCTTTCTCTTGGTAACCCGTTTCGACGGGCCATAACTCTAAGCTCATAGTTATCATGCCTACACTTAGCTATAGCCCGATCAGATACACAGTAAACATAACGACTAATCAGCATTTTGAAGGCGTCTATATCAAGATGATAAATAATGCTAAAAACATTATTTATCAATAACCCGTCATCATCACTACACATCGGCCTATCTGGATAACTTCTACGCTCTACTGTAGCCATAAACTGAGCAATCATACTCCCTTGTCTCTTTTCAAGTCGTCCGCTATAAACCCAAGCGCCAAATAGAGATAACCAATTTTGGAGCCATATTTCGCGATCTTTGTCTAATACCAACCCATCAGAAATATTTTTTATACTCGACATGCGCGCAGCTCCATTACTTCTCTTTTGGTTTGCTCGAGTAACTCGACCTCAGTACCATGAATTTCTTGCCATGTTTTCGGAGCTGCATGAAAGCCAGTATCATAGCTAGCGCGGTGGTGGGATGGGCATAACGGCAATACATCTTTATGGCTAGCTCGTTGAGCCATACCCTGCCCTGTTCGTGTATGATGAATTTCCGCTGGCGATGCTCCATACCCCATATTGCGACAGCAAATACAGCCAAGTTCTGCTACATCCGATAGCCACTGTTTATCTTCTTTGGTCTTTGATTTTTTGGTCATTGGTCTTGCCTCTCTAACTTGTGTAACACTTCACTTATACAAACCAGTTTGCTTTGCTGATTGTTCAACATCGTTATGAAAACTATCTAGTCTGGATACTAATTCATCTGAAATATTGGTTGTGGAATTTAACTCTTTCCAAAGTATGGTGCAGGTGCTTTGAAGCTTTTTACCAATCTCTTTATTTCTCATGTTTATCATCCCAGCATCTTGAGCATCGAAGTTTAAACGTTGGAATAATGCATTTTTTAGTTTATGGGTCATTGATACTTCCTCTAGGTAAAATCTAATAACTGAGCTGCCGCATTTTCAGCAGCTTCTTGGGTGGGAAATTTTCGGAATAAAATGAAGTTCCAAAGCACATCGAGGGTTGATTTGTAGAGTTCGCCAAAGGCTAGGTCATCCATTTTGGCAAAACTGATTGATTTAGCGACACGGCGTAAGCTACCGTCTGGCATTTCAAATGTTTCATAATGGCCAGATTGTTCAACTACCCAGTAGCGAAAGGCATCAAAGGATTTGGTTGCTGATATATTGTGAGCTCGCTTCTTTGCTATCTCATCGAGATAAACATCTGCAGCGGATTGGAGAGCATCGTCGTTATCGGTGTAGTAAGCGAGGAATTTGACGTAACCACGCACCAACTCTTTTTCTTCAGGCGAAATGGTACCGCCAGTTGGTTCCCAGTATTCATACCCTAGATTGAGTAGTGCGAAGTATTTACGATGAAAACGTGGATTGCGAGCTTTCTTGAAATCAGCCGAAAGCACATCACCACACTTGATTTTTGAATGCAAAAAATCTCTCGCAGCGGGGTTGGCCGGTACAAGAGTGTCGTTAGACATTTTGATAAAGCTATGCTGTGCCATACGTTTCTCTCAGTAGACACAGCAAGTGTTAAGATTGGGTGTTCAGACCAATGAACCGATTATATTTCAAAAACACAAAAAAAACAAAGTTATTGCAAAGTATATAAATAAGCAGTTAATGAACGAATCTCCTGTTTTAATGTATTAATTTCATTATCACATTGTCCTATTTGCCAATCCAATTCATCTCTTTCATCCTCTGCAAATGCTCCAGAATCAGGCAATCTAGCATAACTTTCAATGTATCCATCACGACGCTCTGAGCATTCCATAATTTTTTCCCTTAATCTATTTATAGAGGAATTAATATATTCGATTTTTTCTTCCTTTGAAGTATTGTAGATTCTAGCCATTTCCAAAGCTACCTTCCCCGACTCTAATAAGCCTGAGTATTTATTTTTAAGGTCCTCATATTGTTTTATGTATACACCCAAAGCCGGATTTTTTATTACATTGTTATTATCATAGGTTTTCATGCTATTAAGTAACTTATAACTTAAATCATCATTTGATATGTTATCTGACAACCTTTCCAACTCTTCTATTGATGAGTCATTTACATGAATTTTATCTAGTAAACTTGTAGCTTTAGATAAAAAAGATGATTGAGTGTACATGTTAAAAAATTTTATATTTTTATTTTTTATTTCAGTATTGATACACTCTAATGGACCTATAGTTTTTCCATGCTCTCTATACCACCAATCATTCTTCACATCATTTGTAACGAAAATTATGTTTTCAACTTTTGCATCACTTTCCACTTTATTTAAAATTTCAGTCCATAAATATAAATCGCCATATTTATCCTTATAATACACCCCGTCAAAATATGACTCAGATTCTTTTTTATCTTTTTCATCCTCCCAACCAGGTCCTATCTTAACTTTATAACGTCTCTCACCTTTCTTATTAATCCCATCAATTTGTTCTTGTGTTAAAGGCTCTGAGATTTTTCCCATAGATACAGTATCAATCCAGCTTCTAATATCATCAGGCTTACTAATTAAATCAGATTTAGATAATCTATTATCTATGCTTTCAGAAATAAAATTATTAATTTTTTTCTCTATTTCCTCTTTAAGATTACAAAGTTCAACATGCAATTGACTGTATCTATTCTTTATTGACCTTTGTGATTCATTACAAAAAACATCAATTACTTTTGTCGCAGTCATTAACTCCTGCTTAATTTCATTAAGGTTTTTCATAGATGAACTAATAACTTTAATTCTATTCCTTTGGTATTCCAAACAAATTTGGAATGGAAACCAAATTCTATCCTTTATGTTATTAACTACATTAATAAAATCATTTTTAGTATCTTCATCACATCTATATAAATTTAAAAAACAATTAGTATCAAAAATAAAAATGGTTTTATTACTTAAAAATGCATTCTTTTCATCTTCAGTTGAAACACCATAAAATCCTTTAAATTTATCTCGCATAATCAATTCACCAAAAAAATTATATTGTTAATTCAAGTTAGTTAATATTATCCTCAAAGAAAAATTATAATCAATATTAAATCACCAGTTTTAACTCATGCCAGCCTTGTGTATTCCAACACTCGGAACTACCACTGAGGCAACATTCCACTACCGGTAGTTGTTCATTACACTTTTTACAGTGCCTTCTATTTAGTTCTGTAATTAATGATATAACTGAACGGTCATCAATTCTAATCAACATTGAAATATATTCAGCGATATCATAAGGCTCTCTTCCTGGTCTACGTAATGCGCAATTTCTTTGAAGCATTTCTAACTCTTGCTCATCAAGAAATAACTCTATTTTAGTAACACCTGATTCCTTTTGACGCTCACGCTGTTCGGCTTTGCGTTCTGCCGCTGTTTTTGCCATTGGTCTTTGCCTCTCTAAATTGACTTACTCATATATCGTTTTATTTCATAGCCAATCCATATCCCAACAGGAACGGAAACACCGTTACCAATTTGTCTATATGCATCTGTTTGGCTAACTGGAAACTCAAACCAATCAGGAACGCCTTGGAGCCTTGCGTATTCCCGTACAGTATATGGCCGAACTCCCATTGGAAAATTTTTATCTGCTACTAGTCGGGTACTTTTATCTTTCGCATAATGAGCGACACAAGTTGGGGCCAGATCCCCATTGTCGGGATTACTAACTATTGGTAAGTCCCTATATTCACCGTTCATTCTTGAATAAACTGATTTAGGGATACTTGTATCTGGCTCAATTTCTAAAATGTCTGCTAATGTAATAGGCTTATGATTTACAGGCGGTTGAGGTGAAAAATGTTTTTTGGTACCAATAATAATTAATCTATTACGCTTTTGTGGTAACCAAGTTTCAGATTTGATCGGGCAAAATACATTAACGTAGTAATCAGGCATTTTCTGCATAGCTTCCATTACAACAGGAAAAGCACGCATCCCCGGAACGTTCTCAACCACATAGAATTCAGGCCTTGCAATCGCTAAATGTCGTAATGCATGTAGAAATAACTCATCACCAGTACGAACCCCATGAATATCACCAATGGTGCTGTACCTAGTGCATGGGTATGTGAATATCATTCCATCACATGAATCTTGTTCCAAAACCAACTCTTGTGCTATATCGCATTCTTTAATATGCCCACCTAAATTATGGCGGTATGTTTTACATGCAGATTTATCCAGTTCAAAAGCTTGCCCTATATTCAGTCCTGCTTGCAAAAGGCCTATATCCATTAGGCCAGCACCACTAAAGTAAGAATTTACTGTAATGCTCATCCCTGCCTCCTAATCAATGATGATGATTTCACGCTGATTGTTGCTACATAAATCATCACGCCCTTCGACTAAACTAAACCAGCGCAAAAACACACGCCCATCCTGAGCTACCGCTTTCCACATTTTCCCAACATAAACACCAGATGGTATTGAATTTGAATATTCAGCAAGTGAATTAAAATCTTTGCTACTCATTATTACGTGAGTATCATCAATTAAAATGTTTTCATGATTAGGTTGTGCCCAATGTTTCCCTAAAGGGTTAGTCATTAGTGGAATTCTATTTTTCATGCTTACCTCGTTAGTTTCTACAGGGTGGCATTCAATCATGACCACTTGTTGTGTATCTCCATCGATAACGGCAATAAGGCTATTTGATGACTGGCAATGCTCATTCAGCCCATGAAGTGAGCATTTGATATCTTTAAAATTAAAACGGTCATGTGTTACGCTATAATCTTTCATAGGTCTATTGCCTTATATTCAGTAATTCATCCATAAACATTCTGTTCGAATTCCGGTACCACGACCTGCAGAAATACGGGCCTCTTTAGTTACCTTTCGCCAGCCTGATAATTCATCGTTATATAAATCTGAGTTATATCCACTAATAACCACTTTCCCCGAAACTGATTTAAGTGTTTGCAATAACTCATTATGTTGATCATTCGTCATTTCAAAGTTGTAATATCGATTACCAGCTACTCGTGATTCAGGCATATATGGCGGGTCTAGATAAAACAATGTGTCAGCCGTATCATGCTTTTTAATCAAATCCAGTGCTGGCTTATTTTCAATAATTACCCCCTGTAAACGCTGGCAAACGGAAGACAAGTTTTTAGGATATTTAGCCCATAAATGAGAATATATTGAATACTCACGCTTACTGTCAGATTGAAACCCTGAATTACCGTTTAAACCGGCTACAGAACCAAATCCCATACAAGCACGAACAACCATGCGTCGAGCTCTCTCTAATGGGTCTTCGGTGAACTCTTTTACTAACATAAATTCGTCGCGAGAATAAGCTGTAAGCAAACAAGCTTCTTGTAACTTCATGTTTAATTCAGGGTCTCGCAGTACCTTGAATAGATTTACAACTTCACTATCTAGATCGTTATATACTTCCGCATAGCTACGATCTTTCTGCATTAATACACTAGCAACTCCGCCAAATGGCTCTACATAGCAGCGGTGATCAGGAAAATAACTTAATATCCACTTTGCTAAACGGAATTTTCCACCGTGGTACCGGATCACAGGATGCTTAATTTTAAGCTTACTCATACCTTCATCACCTCACGCCAATGATTTAACCTATCTCTAAAAAATTCCCGATGTACCTCAGGTGCTTTTTCAATTTCAACCAGTATTCGTTCCCTATGAATTTTTCGATTTTTCAGTTGCCGAATTAGCCGGCTAGCGAATAAATCAAGTTGCTCCAGTTCGCGATATTCTTCTGGCCATAAAGCACGGTTATGCGGTAATCCATCAGGTAAATATTTACCTGACATAACTACCTCTTTTGGGGTTTCGGCTCTAGTTGATAAGGAGCTTTGGTTCTTGCCCTTGCAGCAGAATTAAAGCGTTCAACGTGGCACGGAGAATGGTCTAAACCATCATCGGGCAATATGGGGTGATTGCTCCGGACGAGTGACTCGCCGGTGATTGGGTCTTTAATTGTCATTGGTCTGCCTCTTTTGGTCTTTTAAAATGCTTTTTCCGCATAGCGCCTTGATTTGGTGCTTTGTGATTGTTGTTGCATTTTGGACACTTCAGCCGCTGTAATTTGGTCGGTTGGCATGTAGTGGCCTTTTTTAAACTCTTGATAAATAGTGCCTGTTTCACCGTGACGGTTTTTATCAACAATAACTTCTGCGTAATTTTTAGCAGGGCTATTGGGGTTATAAACAACATCACGATAAGTAAATAAAATATAATCTGCGTCTTGTTCTAGACTTCCTGAGTCTCGTAAATCAGCTGCTACCGGTCGACGTTGATTTAATGGTCGTTTATCAACATCACGTGAGAGCTGGCTTAATGCGATTGTTGGTGTGTGTAGTCGCTTAGCTAACCCTTTTAGCCCCGCTGAAATTGCTGCTATAGCGAGGTCGTTACGCTCTGCTTTTGGCTTTTTAATTAAACCTAAGTAATCAACAAAAACCCCTTTCAAATTTGGGTATTGCCGTTTATGGTTTTCGCTAATTGCGCATATTTGCTCAACCGTTAAATTGTTCGCATCAATGATGTGAATATCCCGATCCATTAAATGTGCTAGACCAGAACTTAACCGCGCCCAATCTTCATCATGTAATTGCGCTTTTCTCAACGTTGATACTGATAATTGAGATGAGCCAGCGATCATACGCTCAGCAATTTGCTGATTAGCCATTTCCATGGAAAACAACAAAGCACCGCCACCATCACGAGTCATACCCTCTATCATGGTTAGCGCTAATTCAGTTTTACCCATTCCTGGTCTACCGCCGATAAATACCAAATCAGTTGGGTTGAATCCCCCGATTTTATCATCTAAGGCCTCTATGCCTGTTTTGATCATACCGCTGATATCTTCACCTAAATTTCTGCGCTCGAGGACTTCAACATATCCCTCAATGAGCGTATTTAGATGAACGGGTAACAGGTTTTGATTGCCCGTTGTCAGTTGGCTAATTTGGTTTGCAAACTGACTTATAAATTCTTCGGCTTGCTCGTGATTACCCGCGCTTGTTATGGCTGTTTGATATTTACCAATGAGTTGTATAACTTGCCTAATACGAAAGTAACTATGAACTTTCTCTGCATACCCTTTTAAATTTGCTTTCCAAACAGGTGAGTTGGCCAGCTCTAGCAAATTGGCTAAATCGCCTTTGTCACCTAACGCATCAGCAATAAAAAAAGGATCTATCAGCGAACTACTTAACGCTTGTTTTTTAATCTCTTTGTAAACACGTTGGTAATAATCAGAGCTAAATGCCTCTTCAGGTAATGTGGCCAATACCTCATAAGCATCTTGAGAAGCTCCTCCAGCAAGAAAACCACTGATTACCGCACCTTCTAAATCACGCTCATCCATCATGAATGATTACCTCTGCGGTAGGTTGACCAGTTGAACGTTAACACTGTGCCACCTTGTAATAATCGGTCTACAACACGTTCACCTAGCATTTCTTCCAGTTCATTCAGAGGTAAATTACTAACTAAAATAGTGGGTAATAAATACTCGTAACGATCATTAATCACTTCAAATAAAATATTGCGCTCCGAGTCGGTACCGTACTGCACACCAATTTCATCAATAATCAACAAGTCAGGATCACAATATTTCGCTAGTACATCTAGTTCACTAAATTCTGAATTTCCTGACCACGTTCTACGAAAGGCCCGGATGATGCGTGCTGCTGTTGTGATAAATACCGATTCCTGTAAATCTCCAGCAATCTCACGGGCAATTGATACTGCTAGGTGGGTTTTACCCGTTCCGGGCATTCCACAAAGCATGAGCCCCTCACCCGCGTTTTTTCGGTCTTCCCACGTCTTCACATACTGCTGACAGACTATGAGATTATGTTTAGCCGGCTGCGTAGTCGCTTTGAATGTTTCAAAGGTTGCGTTAGCAAAGCGCGGTGGAATATTCACGCTAGATAATAAATCTTGTTCAGGCATTTTTACCTCCCACAAACCAGTGTGGATCCTGAGATTCATAGTGCTTGTTCTCAAATCCAGTGTGCGAATTTAGTTTGTTAGGCTTCTCCAACGTTTTCTCAGGAAATAGCCCCTGCCAACCATTAGCAATTGAATTACAAATCACGGCATCGGCATCAGAACATTTCGCTAATTTTTTTGCTTGCTGTTTGCACATTGTTTCCGTCAGCGGTTTTTTAATCTCCTTTCGGAAAGTAATCCAATCTAACCAAACTTCGTCACTCACGTTTTCTGGTTTCGCCAATTTTGCATCGAATGATTTTTTCGATTTTTTCGGCTCAACCTGACCTGATGGTTCCTCTTTTGAATTTACTGATGGATCATGTTTTGAATTTACTGATGGATCGCCTCCAGATTCTGGAGGGTGAAAACCACCTTGAACGCCAGAAACTGGAGGGTCAAACCGCCCTTTTTCGTTGTTTTCTGTACGGTCAAAATCTGAACGTTCAGAATCTGGATGGTGAGATTTAGATGATTTTTCACGCAATTTTCTTAGTTTTGCATTTTCCTCAAGTGCTATCTTTTCTAGCTTATCAATATTCAAAAAATACAGATTTGAGGCATTGCGATTGCCATTCCTGCGTTGTTTTTTTACCAGCCACCCATCTTGCTCAAGTTCATTACAGGCGCTACGAATTGTACTAATCCCTGCGCCTATCTGCCGACTGATTGTTTCTACGCTTGGGTAACTAATCCCTTCATCACTAGAATAGTCAGCTAGCCGAACCATGATCATGAGCTTAGTGCCTTTCACTCCAGAAACGGCACAAGCATCCCAAACATAACCTGTAATTTTATTACTCACATCACACCCCCAGTGCGCGTGCAATGTCACGGCAAGCATTCTGGTACTGCTCAGGTGTCAGCTTTTTCGACAGCAGCTTTTTTTTCTGTTGTTCATACTGTTCCCAAACACTCAGCGCTGCTGCTCTTCTACCTTCGAAAACATCTTCAACTTTCTCTCTATCAGCCGGTTTTCCGTTCAACAAAAAACCATTGCGATAGGTTATTTTCTCAATTGTTCTTAGCATTGGTCTTGCCTCTTGAATTAATGCACGCTGGTCTGGCGTGGTATCGCATTTAACGCAATGACTGCATTATTAATATGGTGTGACATGTCACGACCCTCTAATAAAATTTCGCTAATTGCCTCGGCAAATCGCTGTATTGCAATTGAGGCCAAGTAATTTTTCGTATCACCTCGAACCCGGGCGAGTCGTGAAGCCGGTAATGCAATTTCTATTGCCGGCATTAACTCAACTATTTTTCTGATAGATGCGGGGGAATCACCACGCAACCAACGAAATATCTGTTGCCGATTATTATTAATCGCTTTCCAATCAGCCCTACCCGATTCGTCTTCAATCACATGCAAACGCCCTTGTGACCTGTTTTTTACAATGCGTAAATAAGCACGGCTAACTTCAATAGCTACATGCTCTTGACCTTGCTCCGCCGCCCAGTCCTCAATTTCGGATCGGACAATATCGATATCAAAATTCATCTACTCGCGTCTCCTGTCGCAAAATTGATTATTAAGAATCAGTTTTTAAAAACGTTATTTGGTAATGTTATTTCATGTACCGTTTAGGATATAGAATTTGCATTTCTGTGATTTTTTCGCCATAAAATTTTACAAGCTTTTCAGCCAATTCTAATGAGGCGGCTTGAGCACCTCGCTCCAATCGGCTTAAATTTCCCACATCGCAATTAATTGCATTTGCAACTTCAGAAATAGTCAGCTGCTTTTCAATACGAATTCTTCTTAATGGTGTTTGCATAACCGCCCCTTAATTTTTAATGCGTACTGCGCATATTAACACACAATAGAATATGCGCAATACGCTTTGTGTGATACGCATAAATAAAGTTGAATAACAGAATGAAAATTGGAACAAAGATCAGAGAAATTCGCAAAAGTAAAGGAATGACAATCCTTGATTTAGCCACCGCTATTAATAGCGATGTGGGCAATATCTCTCGGCTCGAAAGAAATGTTCAAGGCTATAGCGAAAACACCTTGGTAAAAATTGCATCAGCATTAGGAGTTACTGTTTCAGAACTTTTTTCTGAAACTCCAACTCAATCAGATGATATTGAATATATTGGCAAAGTTCCATCAGGGATGGTCCAAGTTATAGGTGAGGCATTTCTTGGTGTTGATGGTGCAGTGGATATGATTGAATCCCATAATGGCTGGTTGAAGATATACAGCGATGACAAGGAAGCTTATGGACTAAAAGTCAGAGGTGATAGTATGTGGCCTCGGATACAATCGGGAGAATATGTCGTTGTTGAGCCAAATACAAATGTCAGGACTGGTGATGAAGTGTTTGTTCGAACTGTCGAAGGTCATAACATGATAAAGATTTTTAACAAAACAAGAGACGGTGACTACCAATTCACTAGTATTAATAATGCTCACAAACCAATAACACTAGAGCCTAGCCAAGTAGATAAAATGCACTACGTTTCGGCAATAGTTAAGCCCACGAAATATATAGACAAATGTGATAGAGAACAAGCACTAAGCCTTGTCCCTCCTTTAGTTAAATAAGCATTCTAGCCCTCCGTGCATATTGTACCGAGGGCTTTGTTTTGTTCATTATGATTTAATACTTCTAACTACTTGAGCTGCGTCGCGTAACGCACCTTTATGTAAGGTGTTTGTCACCTCTTTTCTATAGCGTTCTAGTTCATCAATTAACATTTCTTTAGTTATAGTTTCACTATTCATTAATAACCGAATAGTTGCCTGACCTACCTCAGATACCACATGTCTTATTTTTTCTTCATCCAAGTTCATATACCACCTCGATTAAATTTCCCATTAGTTATTTAAGATTAATTTTCATTCAATTAATAGTAAAAATACAATATTAACCGTCCAAAAGGAAAATATTTTTATATAAGAATCATATCGATGCGAATAAAACCCTAATTAATTATGCCCCTTACGCAAATATGCGCTTGACGCATATGCGCTTAATGCATATCATTGCATACATCGAAACAAATACAGCAAGTGTTTTGATAGGTGTTCAAACCAAATTTAGTTTTGCTGTTATGTCGGAGGAGAACCAAAGCTCTCATCACGACCTTTCATGATTACCACGACATGACGGCAAATTTTTAGCAGTACCAGGGAAACTTTTTGACTAGCGCTCGAGGCAAGACCTGACAGCTCGGAAAGACGGGCAACAAATTAGAAACGTAAAGATAAACACTAAGGTGATATTTTTACTCAGAATTACCGACCAAAGCTACGAAGCAAGACCAGACCTGACGGCTCGGAAAGACGAGCACCTAATTTAAGACGTAAAAAAACCCACCGAAGTGGGTTCCTTTACCCCAGTAACCGACCAAAGTTACTGAGATTGTGAACGCAGTGACTAGTGTGCGTTCGAGGCAAGACCAACGCCAACCGGCGCTGACCAAGACCAAATTATAGAAGATCGCGCATAAAAGCACAATAGCCTTAATTATCGAGACAAGACCAACCAAGGAGCTGCTATGAAAGCACAACCTAAAGCCCTAAGTGTTACGCTTTATATCCACGCACAAAAGCAATTTGACGGATCATACAAATACCGCCCTTATCCATTCAAATATGATATTGAATCTGGTTTAGGCTTTGTCATTGCTGAGCATACTATCGACATTCCCTTTACTGCCCCGTCAAACACTGAGCTAGTTCAATTAGAGATTGACTCACTCAAAGCTGAGCAAAGCAAAATTCTTGCTGATGCGCAGGTGAAATCAAGCTTACTGGAAGACCAGATCCAAATGCTTCTCTGCTTAGAGGGCAAGCCTATTTCTAAAATTGATGAAGAAATCCCTTATTAACGGTGAATATGATGGATGCTGTTAACTTAGCTATTGATGCGGTACTAGATGCCGAGCTATCAGTCATTGAGCATAAAAATAACTGTGATTTTAGCTCTGGTACTCAACATATTTCTATTATCGGTGGCAAACGACAAGTTGAATATTACCCATCAACTGGTACTGCTTATTCAAACCCAGTAAAGGGAAAGTATAAACAAACCACCATTAAACAAGCTGGAATAAAACGAGCTATCAAGCTCGCCAAGTCTGGAAAATAAGAGGCATGACCAATGACAACATTTATCTGTGTATTTGAGCCTACGACCGAGGCTCGCACTAACAACGGTGCAGTACCGTTAACAATAGCTCTCAATGCTGCAAATGCTAAAATTGCTGCTGCAACTGCAATGATTAAGCTATCTGAGGTTTTCCCTGATTCTATGGATAACTTCAACGTTGATGAACCTATCATTTGTGAAGACGCGGTTGGTTCCCCCCGCCCTGCACTCGATCAGTTCGATGAAAAATTTGCTGTTGAAAATGAGTTTGACGGTGAGAAATGGCAACCAGTTAAGTATAAAGAATTTAAAAAACTTGCTACTAAACCTCGCGTAGCTGCTTTGCTGATGTTTGGTAAAACTCAAATTACTGATAAGCAATACACTTTCACATTGAAGTATCTCAATGAAAGTACAGAGGACCCGAAAGTTCGTAATATTGCTACTGGCCTTGCTGAAATCACCAAAGTTTCATTGATGGATGCTGAAGCCACGATGGAAATTGCACAGGCGGTTTATGAGCATGCTGACGATAATGTCACCATCGAAGATGCTAAGGCGCTTGGTGAAAGTTGGTTAACCGAGGAACCTGAAGTTCCTCCCGTTGAGGACGAGCCTGTCCTTAAACGTGATTATGCCGCACTTGATCTCGAAATTGCCCTCGCACTCTTGGACATTAAACCAAGCGATGCAAAAAGTGCAGATATTCGTAAAGCAAAAGAACTCATCAGCACTGAAGATAAACCTTGGAAGCGCTTATCAATGGATTTGCGCACATTCCCTAGCGTTCTAGATATCCCTCGTGAAAACATATTTGCACTAGTGACCGAAGCAAGAGAGAAACCAGAGCTATTTGATGATGCTAATGCCCGTAAAGCGTTTATTGATTTAAAACTTGGTACCAATAGCCCTAAAGTAACCTCACTCGGTAGTGGTCGTTTTGCTGTTGATAATTTAGATGCTAAGCCGGCTAATGATGAAACAACAAAAGAAGAAGCTGAACCCGTTAAACCAGAAAAACAAAAACGCTCGAGCAAGAAAAAAGATTCGCCGGCTAAAACAGAAAAAGAGCCAGTGAAGGAGATTGTTGTAGAAACCGAACAAGCTCAAGCGCCTGTTGTCAACCATCCAGTTGAGCCGGTAGTTGAGATTGCCAATGTTCAACAAGATGATTTTGAACAACGCGCAACTGTACTCGAGGAGGTTTTAGGGAATCATAACGACAACCTTAGCATTTGGAAGCGCGTACAACGCACTGACACTCGATTTACAAAACCAATTGAGGGAATGGGCTTTATAGGTACTAGTATCAACGGAACCTATATGATCATGCGTGCAACAGAGATCTTTGGTCCTATTGGTTCTGGCTGGAACTATGAAGTTATTGAAGAGAAATTAATAGACGGTAAACCCCTTACTGAACCAGTTCTTGATGAACGCAATAAACAAGTGGCAACACGGTTTCTACGAAACGGGGATGGTTCATTATTTTGTGAAAAAAATCATTCCGTAAAAATCAAATTCTGGTACATAACGCCAAATGGCACACGCGCAGAATTTGAAAGCTATGGCGCCACACCATACCTATATCAAACACAATATGGCCTTAAAACTGATGGTGAGGTGATTAAAAAATCTCTCACTGATGCAATCAAAAAAGCCTTATCTATGCTTGGATTTAGTTCTGATGTGTTCATGGGTATGCATGATAACCCTGAATATGTTGCCAGCAATAAACTTGAGTATGAAATTAAAGCCGCAACAGATAGTGCTGAAGATGTGACACGTATTCGTAAAGAGCTAGATGAGAAATTCACTAAGCACACCGAAACCATGCGCAGCGCTGTCACACAGAGTGAATTGCGCGGTATCGCATCAACCCTTACCCGTGAAATTGCAACGCATGCAAAATTAGCCAAAGAACGTGGCGACAGTGAATATGAAAAGTATTTAAACGGCCGTCTACGTCGATTAAAAGAAATTGAAAATGAGTGTTTAGACCAACTTACACAAAAAGAAGAGGCAATCTAATGACCAAGACAACTGCTATTGCAATGGCTGCTGACTACAGCAAATTACAATTACTCGTCGAAAATGGAGAATTTACCGCTGAAGATATCGCCGACACACTAGAGGGCATTGAAGGTGAGTTAGGCGATAAACTTGACGCAATCATGCTTTACGCTCGTAATTTGGAAGGACAAGCAAAAACATTAGATGAAGAATCTAAACGTTTGGCCGACCGTAAAAAATCATTCGAAAACCAAGTTAAAAACCTGAAAAAATACGCATTAGATTGTTTATTAACATCGGGCTTGGACAAACTTAAAACTACGAAAAATACATTCACAGCTCGTGCTGGCGTGGTTCGGGTCATTATTGATAATGAAGATGCTCTCCCTAACGAATTAGTTGATGTTAAAACTATTACTGCACCTGATAAAAAACGCATTAAAGAAGCAATTGAAAACGGCGTTGAAGTTCCTGGTGCTCACTTAGAAATTGGTGACCGTTCATTAATGGTTCGTTAATGACATTAGCGCCCTGTAAATGGGCGCATTATCAGGAGATATTTTTATGGCCATGAAATTAGAAGTCATTATTACTCACGATGAAACTAACAATAAATGTAGCGTTGAGTGGTCTGTTGATACAACCGAACACACCACCAGCCAAGAAGAAAAAACGTTATCGATGGTAAAAAAAGCAGTTTTACTGCAGCTGGGCTATCCTCCTTCTGTAGCAATTATTCACTAATGTGACATGTCACGGGCGATTAATTATGAAAAACAATTTAGAGGATTTACATAACCACCTATTCATGCAACTTGAAAGACTTTCAGATGAAAGCATTAAGGGGGATGAACTCAAAGAGGAAATAGGCCGAGCGAAAGCAATGTCCGCAATTGCATCTCAAATCGTCAGTAATGGTCAATTGGCAATTAATGTTAAACGTATGGCCCGCGCAGGATACATAAGAGATGCACCAAAGTATTTAGAGGTTAAAGAATGAAGCGCTTTTCCTATACTAATGATATGTGCGATTGGATGCGTAAAAACTATTTATTACCACTAGACCAACTCACAATTAGTTTCAATGAAAGTTTTGGCACATCACGATCAAAGGATGCAATAAACGGGCTACGCAAACGACTGAAATTAAAAACAGGCCGTTCCGGAGCATTCACTAAAGGCCACATTCCTGCAAATAAAGGGAAAAAAGGGTTAAAGGGTGCTAACGCAGGATCATTCAAAAAGAACAATATACCTCATAATTACCAACCTATTGGTACCGAGGTTATTACTACTGATGGATACATAAAAGTCAAAATCGGACACCCTAGAAAATGGAAACACAAACATATTCTAGTATGGGAGGAACATAACGGCCCTGTTCCAAAAGGACATGTCATTAAATTCATCGATTGCAATCCACTGAATTGCAGCATTGATAATTTAATGGCTATTACAAGATCAGAACACGGGGTTATTAATCGTTTTTTCTCAGGTGCTCCCCCTGAATATAAAGATGCAGTCTTACAATTGGCCAGAATAAAGATTGCAATTAGAAGTATAGAAACTAAGAGGCAAGACCAATGCTAAGACATTTTCATAGTAACCAACGACCCACTGTTAAATTAACTATGCCTGATGGCTCTGTAGGTTTTATAACAACAGCTGACCGCTGCTATGTCATTTATGACCTACCTAAAAACATCAAGATTGAGCCAGTAAAAGAGCCTCAACCTAAAGGGGAAGCATCATGATATATGCTTTGTTTTTGTTAATTTGTAGTGGTGCTGATTGTTTGTATAAACCATACGGCTATACATATCCCGATGAGCAAAATTGTTTAATGGATAAAGACGCCCTAACTCAACGAGGTATTTTGTCTGAATGCTATCCCATCGAAGCGATTATTCGGGCCAATAATTGATTAAGCATAATCAGTTTTATTTTATATTTATTATTAGCATGGTGGTTTATTCAAAACCAATGAGTAACCACCATGAAAGAACCACAATTAATCCCTTGGGTACCAGGGGAACAATTATTAACTGATTTCGATATTAAATTAGGCCGGTTAGCTGCCAGTGTAAAAAACAGACCATGCACTGAAGCTGAAATAAAACATGCTTGTAATACTGCAGATAAAATTATTTTATCTATGATGAGGCAAGACCAGAATGAGAAAAAATATCACAGGAGGCTATGATGTCTCGAATGATTAAGCTAGAGGCATGGGCGCAATTAGAATTTGGCGATAGTGCCCCAACCCAGCAAGTCTTAATTAAATACGCCAAAGCCAACATGATGATCCCCCCTGCTTTAAAGGTTGGCAAACGCTGGATGATTGATCGTGATTCAAGGTACGTAGGTTTAGTTTCTAAACCTCAATTACCAACACAGGCAAATGAAAAATTAATAAGGATTTTATCAGATGGCAGCAAGACCACGTTCTCATAAAATCACCATTCCAAATCTATACCGAAAATTAGATAAGCGAAATGGAAAAACATACTGGCAGTACAAACATCCCTTAACTGGGGTATTTCACAGCCTCGGTACAGATGCCGATGAAGCAGCTCTTGTTGCATCACAGGCAAACACAATTATTGCAGAACAACAAACAAAACAAATTTTAAGCATTAATGATCGCCTATCAAATATCAAAAATAAAAAAGTAGGGATCAGCGTTTCTAATTGGGTAGATAAGTACTTAGAAATACAACAAGAGCGCGTTGACCTCGGTGAATTAAAGCTTAATTCATACAAGCAAAAAATTAAGCCTGTTAATTTGTTTAAACAACACTGTGGATTATTTTCACTTAAAGACATCACAGCGTTGGAAATAGCAAAAATAACTGATTCAGTTAAAGCATTAGGTCATGATCGAATGGCTCAAGTAGTACGTATGGTTTTAATCGACGTATTTAAGGAAGCGCAACATGCAGGCCACGTTCCTCCTGGTTATAACCCAGCTCTTGCAACAAAACAGCCTCGTAATAGAGTTAAACGTGAACGCCTAACGTTCGAAGAATGGAAAGTTATTTACGAACAAGCCGAAAACCACCCACCTTACTTACAGTGCGGTATGTTGCTGGCTATTGTCACTGGTCAGCGTATCGGTGATATAGCCAAAATGAAATTTTCAGATATTTGGGATGATATGTTGCATATAGAGCAAGAAAAGACAGGTTCTAAATTAGCCATTCCTCTGTCGATTAAGTGTGACGCGATTGATATGACACTTAAACAAGTCATTTCAAAATGTCGTGATGCCGTTCTTAGCCAATATCTCGTGCACTATCGCCATACGACCTCTCAAGCACAGCGAGGTGAGCAAGTTACAGCAAACACATTAACCACAACCTTTAAAAAAGCGAGAGATAAATGCGGGTTAACATGGCCGGAAAGATCGGCACCTTCATTTCATGAACAGCGTTCTTTATCGGAAAGACTCTATCGAGAGCAAGGGATCAATACTCAGAAGCTCCTTGGTCATAAATCACAGAAAATGACCGACAAATATAATGATGACCGAGGCAAAGAATGGCAGATCATCGCTATTTAAATAGCCTACTTTTCGAACCGTTTTGGGGAAGAGTTTTGGGGGAGTTTTGGGGAAGATTTTAATTGTACAAAAAACAAACGGGAACTATTAAGCTCCCGTTATTAATCACATCACGTAATAAATTACATGTGTTTAATGATTGCGTCACCAAATTCGCTACATTTCAGTAATTTAGCGCCTTCTAATTGACGTTCGAAGTCATACGTTACAGTCTTAGCTTCTATTGCGCCTTCCATACCTTTAACGATTAGGTCAGCAGCTTCAGTCCAGCCCATATGGCGCAGCATCATCTCAGCAGAAAGGATAATAGAGCCAGGGTTAACTTTATCTTGGCCTGCATATTTTGGTGCAGTACCATGCGTTGCTTCGAACAAGGCGCACTCAGAACCAATATTTGCACCTGGAGCGATACCAATACCACCAACTTGCGCTGCTAATGCATCAGAAATGTAGTCACCATTTAGGTTCATACAAGCGATAACATCGTATTCTGCTGGACGTAACAGGATTTGTTGTAAGAAAGCATCTGCGATAACATCTTTAACGATAATATCTTTGCCAGTTTTAGGGTTTTTAATTTTAACCCATGGGCCGCCATCTAATAATTCGCCGCCAAATTCCTCTTGTGCTAATTGGTATCCCCAATCTTTAAATGCACCTTCAGTGAATTTCATAATGTTACCTTTATGAACTAAAGTCACTGAATCACGGCCATTATCAATAGCATATTCAATAGCAGCACGAACTAAACGTTTTGTGCCTTCTTCTGAACAAGGCTTGATACCAATACCACAGTCTTGTGGGAAACGGATTTTAGTCACACCCATTTCATCTTTCAGGAATTTAATAACTTTATCTGCTTCTGCACTACCCGCTTTCCACTCAATACCCGCATAGATATCTTCAGAGTTTTCACGGAAAATAACCATATCAGTCAGTTCAGGTTGTTTAACTGGGCTTGGAGTGCCTTTGTAGTAGCGAACAGGACGTAAACAGATATACAGGTCAAGTTGTTGACGCAATGCAACGTTCAGAGAACGAATACCACCACCAACAGGAGTTGTTAAAGGGCCTTTAATTGAAACACGGTAATCACGGATTAAATCGAGAGTTTCTTCTGGTAACCAAACATCTTTACCATAAATTTGTGTAGATTTTTCACCGGTGTAAACTTCCATCCAAGAAATTTTGCGCTCACCGTTGTAGGCTTTTTTCACTGCCGCATCAACCACTTTCAACATTGCTGGTGTGACATCGATACCAATGCCGTCACCTTCGATAAAAGGGATAATTGGGTTGTTCGGAACGTTTAGTTTGCCTTTTGCATCAATGGTAATTTTAGCGCCTTCTGCCGGAACTACTACTTTGCTTTCCATTAACCTCTCCTTTCACTTGCGTATTTTGCTTGTTAATTTTTTGTAAGAGACGTGTCAATACTACTTCAATCTGCGTCGAACGCCAATGATTACTCATCTAAGCTTCAATGCCGATCGCATTTAACGTACTGTTTTACCTTGTAAGTTAATCGAATATCTATTTATAAACACTGTTAAATCAATAAATTAATTTAAGCATTCCATTATTAGAAATAAATCAAACTGCGATGAAAAGTTGTCAACGACTCATTTGAGCGAACGACACAACTTTTGTTAAAATACTTCCCTAACAAAAAATAATATTAGCAAGTTAACTCAAATTAAAAATACGTTTTGCTCACACTATCACCATCCAAACAAATTCATATGTACTTATTTTTAAATGGAAAATTGTTTTTATTGATTTAAATGTTTTTAAAGTTGTTAATTAAATATTACATCGCCATGAAAAATCCGTTCTAGGATCAAACCGTTAAATCTCCTACACTAGATGGAATAAATCGCCGTAAATTAAAACTCATAAATTCTCATTGAATGACCATGAACAGACCGAACAAAAAATCAGTTGCGAAGAAAAATCGTTACTCGCCCCCCCCTACTACTTTAAAGCATAGGACTAAACGGGTTTCGGGGCATTCGCAAGCATCAACTAAAATCATCTTATTTAACAAGCCATTTGATGTTCTTCCTCAATTTACTGATGAACAAGGTCGCGATACACTAAAAAAATATATTCCAATCAATGATGTATACGCCGCTGGACGTCTTGATAGAGACAGTGAAGGGCTATTAATATTAACCAATGATGGAAAACTACAGGCACGTTTAACTCAACCACAGAAAAAAACAGGGAAAATATACTATGCTCAGGTAGAAGGTATTCCCGATGAAGACGCACTACTAAAATTTCGGCGGGGGTTAACATTAAATGATGGTCCAACACTCCCTGCGGGAGTCGAGTTAGTTGGCGAACCAGAATGGCTATGGCAAAGAACCCCGCCAATACGGGAACGCAAAAATATCCCGACTAGCTGGTTAAAAATCACATTATATGAAGGACGTAATCGGCAAGTCCGTCGTATGACGGCAAATATAGGTTTCCCAACACTTAGGCTAATTCGTTATCAAATTGGTGAATTTAATTTGGGAAATCTTTCAGTTGGCGAATGGAAGGAGGTAACTGTTGTTTAAACCCAATGTGACTGTAGCAACTGTCGTGCATGCACAAGGCAAATTTTTAGTCGTGGAAGAGTGGATAAATGACAAACCCACTTGGAATCAACCTGCTGGGCATTTAGAAGCTGATGAGACTATTTTGCAAGCCGCTGAACGCGAATTATTAGAAGAAACGGGAATCAAAGCAACACCCACACAATTAATTAAGATTCATCAATGGATTGCCCCAGATAAAACCCAGTTTATCCGCTTTTTATTTGCCGTAGAACTTGAATCCATTTGTGAGACACAGCCACAAGACAGTGATATTAGCGACTGTCATTGGCTGACTGCCCAAGAAATTCTAAACAGCAACTGTCTGCGTTCGCCATTAGTGGCGGAAAGTCTGCGCTGTTTTCTCACAGGAAAGCATTATCCTCTCGATATTTTAACCGCTTACGGCGATCATTATCTTTAAGCACTCAACTTCTGCTTGGTGAAGATTTCACCAAGCAATAATATTCCCTGCTAACTCTGGTGTAATGCGGGAACAACATGCTAAAGTATGGGGCTTGATTTTTCCGCAGTGAGATATTTCCATGTCAAATAATAGTACCATGTCAGATAACAGCCAAAAAAAAGTCATCGTCGGGATGTCCGGTGGTGTTGACTCCTCTGTATCCGCTTATTTGCTACAGCAACAAGGGTATCAGGTTGCTGGTCTGTTTATGAAGAACTGGGAAGAAGATGACGACACAGAATATTGTTCAGCTGCTACTGACCTTGCCGATGCACAAGCTGTGTGTGACAAATTGGGTATTGAACTTCATACCATTAATTTCGCTGCTGAATATTGGGACAATGTTTTCGAACATTTCTTAACTGAATACAAAGCAGGCCGCACACCGAACCCAGATATTCTCTGCAACAAAGAAATCAAGTTTAAAGCTTTCTTAGAATTTGCAGCTGAAGATTTAGGCGCAGATTACATTGCTACTGGTCACTATGTGCGCCGCCGTGATGTCAATGGTAAAAGCCAATTATTACGTGGTTTAGATAACAACAAAGACCAAAGCTATTTTTTATATACTCTGAGCCACGAACAAGTAGCTAAAAGCCTTTTCCCAGTTGGTGAACTCGAAAAGCCAGAAGTACGCCGTATTGCAGAAGAAATTGGCTTAGTTACTGCAAAGAAAAAAGACTCCACGGGGATCTGTTTCATTGGTGAGCGTAAGTTTCGCGACTTTTTAGGCCGCTACTTACCCGCTCAACCGGGCCCTATCGTCACTGTTGATGGCGAAACAATTGGTCAGCATGAAGGTTTGATGTACCACACTTTAGGACAACGAAAAGGTCTCGGCATCGGTGGTACAAAAGAAGGCTCCGAAGAACCTTGGTATGTTGTCGATAAAGACGTCGAAAACAACATCCTTATCGTAGCTCAAGGCCATGAACACCCTCGTTTAATGTCTGTTGGGTTAATTGCCCAGCAATTACATTGGGTTGACCGAAAAACCATGACTGAGCCACTACGTTGCGTAGTAAAAACACGTTATCGTCAAGCGGATATCCCTTGTACGATTACCCCACTAAGTGATGATCGCATTGAAGTTACTTTTGACTACCCAGTCGCGGCTGTCACTCCAGGTCAATCCGCTGTATTTTATATCGATGAAGTTTGTCTCGGTGGCGGTATTATTGAAGCCCGTATTCAGGAGTAAATGTGGCAAAAAACTATTATGACATTACGCTTGCTTTAGCGGGTATCTGCCAAGCAAGCGCGATGGTTCAAAAACTCGCACATGAAGGTGTTTGTCTTGAGAAAGACACTGAAACCATGGTCAATAGCCTCACCAATATGAATCCAAAATCCACTTTGGATGTATTTGGTAATGATGCCGAAAATTTAAAGACGGGTCTCAGTGCCATGCTAGGTATGCTGACTGGCGGTAACAGTGGTTTATCCGCTGAAATGACGCGATATATGTTAAGTATTATGACACTTGAACGTCGCCTCAATAAAAATCAAGAAGCGATGAACCAGTTAGGCCAACGTATTGAACAATTTGAGCGCCAAGCGGGTTATTTTGAGCCACTTTCTGAAGGTGTATTTAACGCACTAGCGGGTATTTATGTAGATGTAGTCAGCCCAGCTGGACCGCGAATTCAAGTCACTGGTTCCCCTGACATCCTAAAGAATACACTCGTTCAAGCAAAAGTTAGAGCCACCTTGCTCGCAGGTATTCGCTGTGCAGTGCTTTGGCAACAAGTTGGTGGAAGTCGTATCCAACTCATGTTCTCTCGCAATCGTCTGGCTAATCAGGCGAAAGATATTTTGTCTCACCTTTAAATCTGGAGTTGCTACCAATGGAATTATCCTCACTGACCGCTGTATCCCCGATTGACGGCCGTTACGGTGATAAAGTCAGCACGTTACGCACTATTTTTAGTGAGTTTGGTTTACTGAAATTTCGCGTACAAGTTGAAGTTCGCTGGCTACAAAAACTGGCTGCAACCGCTCAAATCAAAGAAGTTCCTGCATTTGACGCTGACGCAATCGCTTACTTGGATGAAATTGTCGCGAACTTCTGTGAAAAAGACGCAATGCGTATCAAAGAAATTGAACGCACAACTAACCATGATGTGAAAGCTGTAGAATACTTCCTAAAAGAAAAGGTAGCGGACATCCCTGCTCTTCATGCAGTTTCTGAATTTATTCACTTTGCTTGTACTTCAGAAGATATCAATAACCTCTCTCACGCATTAATGCTGAAAACCGCTCGTGAAGAAGTTTTGCTGCCACAATGGCGTCAAATAATTGATAAAATCAAAACAATGGCTCATGAGTATCGCAATTTACCGTTACTGTCACGTACACACGGCCAACCTGCAACTCCGTCCACCATTGGTAAAGAGTTTGCGAACGTTGCTTATCGTTTAGAGCGCCAATTCCGCCAGCTACAACAAGTTGAAATTTTAGGTAAAATCAATGGCGCAGTCGGTAACTATAATGCACATATGGTCGCTTATCCTGAAGTTAACTGGCACGAATTCAGCGAAACCTTCGTCACATCGTTAGGCATTCAATGGAACCCATTCACTACGCAAATTGAACCTCATGACTATATTGCTGAGTTATTTGATTGCGTCGCTCGCTTTAATACTATCGTGTTAGACTTTGACCGTGATATTTGGGGCTACATCGCATTAAATCACTTCAAACAAAAAACAATCGCAGGTGAAATTGGTTCCTCGACCATGCCACACAAAGTCAACCCGATTGATTTCGAAAACTCTGAAGGTAATTTAGGCTTAGCCAATGCTGTCTTAGGTCATTTAGCTAGCAAGCTCCCTGTTTCTCGCTGGCAGCGTGACTTAACTGACTCGACAGTATTACGTAATCTCGGTGTCGGCTTAGGTTATGCATTGATTGCTTATCAATCAACCATGAAAGGTTTGAATAAATTAGAAGTGAATGAACAACATTTACTGGATGAATTAGACCAAAACTGGGAAGTATTAGCAGAGCCAATTCAAACTGTAATGCGCCGTTATGGTATTGAAAAACCGTACGAAAAACTCAAAGAATTGACCCGAGGTAAACGTGTTACCGCTGAAGGTATGAAACAATTTATTGATAGTTTAGACCTGCCAGAGCACGAAAAAGCACGTTTGAAGGAAATGACGCCTGCTAACTACATCGGTTACGCTGTCACGTTTATTGACGAGCTAAAATAGCTTTCATGCTTTCAAATTAGGCGACTTATAAGTCGCCTTTTTTATTTCATTTTTTTACTTTTTAGTGATGCTTATATCACACCTAGAAGTCAGTTCTTACTTTAATATATGGTTATTTTATTAATTGTCTAATCGACTCTACCAAACTATTTATTACTTATATGAAATACAAACTAGGGTGGCTATAGATAATGGAACTATTCGTTTTCAAAATTGTTATCACGCCACTTTTATTACTAACAGCGAGTCTTGCTGCTCGCCGGTGGGGTGAATCCATTGGTGGCCTTATTGTCGGACTGCCGTTAACATCAGGCCCTATCTCTTTTTTCTTTGCTCTTGAATATGGCACAGAATTTGCCACACAAGCAACTTTAGGCTCATTATCCGCAACAGCTGCACAAGCGTGTTTTGCCGTCGTGTTTTATTTTTTAGTTGCATATGGTTGTTGCAAGGCCCTCATTATAGCGACAGTCACGTTTAGTGTGACTGCTTATATTTTACAAGTAAGCCAACTCTCTCAATCAATGCTATTTATTATTGATATTCTGATCATGATGATTGCAATGATTTTTATACCTAATGTATCCGTGAATTTAAAAAAATTGTCTCCTCCCAGATGGGATTTACCTGCGAGAATGCTATTAATTGCCGTACTGGTGGTGGGAGTGACTTTAGTTGCACCATTTATTGGCGCAGGTGCCAGTGGTGTTTTAGCCTCATACCCTTTTATGGCATCAATTTTGGCGGTGTTTTCATATATAATGATAAACGCACAAGCAGCTCAGCGAGTCATGAGAGGGCTCGTGGCGGGGTTATTCAGCTTTGCGGTTTTCTTCTATACTTTAAGCCTCGTATTACCTAAATTTAATTTGATCGTTGCCTATACCGCAGCAATTATCTGCGCGCTAATTGTTCAGTTTATCTCTTTACGTTACATTCAACGTACACCTAAAAAAGTAATACATTGATTTTAAAGAATTCTATATTTATTTGTAGCCTAAATATAATTAGGTCATATTCATTTCTCTCGTTTGCGATATTTATTCGTATATTTACACTGTCAATATCTCATATCAGCAATATTAATAAGAATAAACTATTTTTTAGGTTCGTTTGATTTATATTTACTTAATCCCTTGTCGTTGTTCAGAACTCTTTTTACCATAGCGTATCTAGTGCTACTATTTGATAAGTTGTAGCTATCTCTTTTCAATATGAGGGTTTCCGATGCGAATTCTTATTGTCGAAGACAACGCGTTACTTCGTCACCATTTAACCGTACAGCTTAAGGAGCTTGGCCATCAGGTTGATTCAGCTGAAGACGCAAAAGAAGCTGATTACTTTTTACACGAAAGCTGTCCAGATATCGCAGTTGTCGATTTGGGCCTACCTGATGAAGACGGGCTTTCTATGATCAAACGCTGGCGTAGTGAGCATGTCAATATTCCACTTTTAGTATTAACTGCTCGGGAAAGTTGGCAAGAAAAAGTACAAGCGCTAAACAGTGGTGCTGATGACTACGTGACTAAACCTTTCCAGCTAGAAGAACTGGTCGCCCGTATGCAAGCTTTGATGCGCAGAAACAGTGGTCTTGCCTCACAAGTACTCGAATTAGGCAATTTCGTGATTGACCTATCGCGCAAAGAATTTACCGTTAATGGCGAAGCCGTCAAATTAACTGCTTTTGAATACACTATCATTGAGACGCTACTGCGCAACAACGGGAAAGTGGTTAGCAAAGACTCGTTAATGCGCCAGCTTTATCCAGATGCCGAACTCAGAGAAAGTCATACTATTGATGTTCTAATGGGTCGTTTACGCAAAAAAATTCAACAGTTTCATAGTGATGATGTAATTGTCACAGTACGTGGTCAAGGCTACCGTTTTGATGTGAATGGCTAATATGAAGCTACGTAAATTTAAGTTCAAACCCCTTTCGCTACGAGCACGTTTTCTCTGTGCAACATCAGCGGTGATCTTGGCACTCACCTTATCCTACGGTATCGTCGCGATTTTGGGGTATTTGATTAGTTTCGATAAAACCACTTACACCCTATTACGTAGCCAAAGTAATTTAATTTATAGCCTAGCCCAATGGCAAAACCAGAAAATTGACATTCGCGTCCCCCCAAATTTCACGTTAAACAACCCGACTTTGGTCATTATTTATGATGAACAAGGGCTTGTGTTATGGCGCCAACGTGATGTACCTAGCGTTGAACGGCTGATCCGTAATGACTGGCTTAAAAAAGAAGGATTATATGAAATTGATACAGACATTCGCGAAACTCGTCAACTCCTAGATGACAACCCCGAATTCAATACAAAATTAGATGACATGGATAACGACGATGAACCGCTTACTCACTCCGTGTCCGTCAACCAATATGCAGCTAGTGAAAACTTGCCTCCGCTCACCATTGTCGTTGTTGATACACTACCGCAAGACTTACAAAATACGGGTTTAGTTTGGGAATGGTTCGGTTATGTGTTACTGGCTAACTTAATCTTAGTTATCCCACTATTATGGTTAGCGGCCTATTGGAGCCTACGGCCAATTAAATCATTAGTATCACAACTAAGTAGCTTAGAAAAAGGTGAACGAGATACTCTAGATGAGAACCCTCCGTATGAGCTTCGTGGGCTAGTACGTAATCTTAATATTTTATTAACGAATGAACGTAAGCGATACAGTAAATACCGCACGACACTTTCTGATTTAACACACAGTTTAAAGACGCCTTTAGCCGTTTTACAGTCAACACTGCGGCTACTACGCTCAGGTAAACAAATGAATATTGAGCAGGCAGAACCCATCATGCTCGAACAAATTGGCCGTATATCTCAACAGGTGGGTTATTATTTGCACCGCGCATCAACGCAAGGTGATGAAAATATGATGCTACGCGAAATTTCATCTGTTCCATCAATATTAGACAGCCTTGCGAGTGCCCTCCACAAAGTTTACCAGCACAAAGGCGTTTCTATTACGGTGAATGTTTCTCCTGAAACAACTTGGCTGGGTCAACCAAATGACTTTATGGAAGTGATGGGTAATATCATGGAAAACGCGTGTAAATATTGCCTTGAATTCGTCGAGGTTAGCGCTATTGCTGGAATTGATAGCTTAACATTGGTTGTTGATGATGATGGCCCGGGTGTGCCTGAAAGCAAACGTAGTTTGATTTTCGTTCGTGGGCAGCGTGCAGACACCCTTCGTCCAGGTCAAGGTTTAGGTTTGTCCATTGCAGTGGATATTATCGACCAATACGAGGGAGATATCACAATTAGTGACAGCCCACTTGGTGGTGCTCGTTTATCCGTCACATTTAGGCAGCAATCTATGGTTGAAGATAGTTAATCTGTGATATGCGTCCACTTGTCCCCTATTTTACAAACCATTTCCGGTATACTATTTATGAAGTGTTTTATAAATAGTAATTTAGGGTAATGTACTTGGTTCACTCTCAAGATAAACCTTTAATACCCGTTTCTCAGAAAGTTTATTTAACAGCATACCATTACACACATATAGGTCATTTTGCGGTATTAGGACCGGGTATATTGTAATAAACTGATTAGCAATACTTAGCAGCTCCAAGGGACAATAAGATGGATTACAAACTAAATCTCGACTGGCAAAGTTTCCTCGACAGTCACTGGCAGAAGCGCCCACTGCTTATCAAAAAAGGGTTTGCAAATTTTATTGATCCTATCTCGCCTGATGAACTTGCAGGTTTGGCGATGGAAGATGAGGTTGATAGCCGTTTGGTTAGCCATAAAGAAGGGATTTGGCAGGTTGGTCACGGACCATTTGAAAGCTATGACCACCTTGGCGAAGAGAATTGGTCTATTTTAGTTCAAGCAGTTGACCATTGGCATCATCCAAGTTCTGCATTGATGAAACCATTTCGCGTGCTTTCGGACTGGAGAATGGACGACTTAATGATTTCCTACTCTGTTCCCGGCGGTGGTGTAGGTCCTCACCTCGACCAATACGATGTGTTTATTATTCAAGGTGAAGGCCGTCGTCATTGGCGAGTGGGTGAAAAAATCCCAATGAAACAACATTCCCCGCACCCTGACTTACTACAAGTTCAACCTTTTGACGCCATCATCGACGAAGAAATGGAACCCGGCGATATTTTATATATTCCACCTGGGTTTCCACATGAAGGTTACGCCATTGAGCCTTCATTAAATTACTCAGTTGGTTTCCGTGCCCCAAATACTCGTGAGCTGCTCAGTAGTTTTGCCGATCACCTAATTTCTAATGACTTAGGCAGTTATCGTTATAGCGATCCTGATTTATCATTCCGTGATAACCCTGCTGAGATCTTGCAAGGTGAACAAATTAAACTACGCGAGATGATGGAATCACTGATTAATGACCCTGAGCTATTTCGTAAATGGCTAGGTGAGTTTATCTCACAATCACGCCACGAATTAGACATTGCCCCACCTGAACCACCTTATGAGCAAGAAGAAATTTATGATTTACTGAAAACTCAGCAAGAAACCTTATACAAATTAAATGGTCTCAGAGCATTACGCGTTGGCGACCAATTTTTTGTTAATGGAGAATGCTTAGAAACTGAGTGTTATGAGGCTGCTGATAGTTTGTGTCGTTATGATGCCGTTAATAGTCAAATTTTAGCTGATGCCATTGATGATGTTAACTTTATCGCACTGCTTACCGCACTCGTCAATAATGGTTATTGGTATTTTGATGATTAATCAGTACTTATAATATTAAATTGGTACTTGATAAAAAGGCTCATTAATTATGAGCCTTTTATTAAAAATAATATTATCGGCATAATATAACCCCGCCCTATTACCCATTAATAAAAGCCGCTGATTGCAATTAAAATATCCTTATTGATGACTAAATTATTTATTTTTTTATATATTTTATTTTTCATTTACATACTCATATTATGATCCTTACTTGCCCGTAAGCACGCAAAGATAAAGCACATTATTTGATTCAACTCTAAACTGTTTTTACTTCACCATTATCAATCTCACACAGTACTAATTACCCCCTTAAAGATGATAACAACATGAACATAGAAACACTTTTGGCTTTATCATTGTTTTCCTTTGTGACATCCATAACTCCAGGTCCAAATAATATTATGTTACTTGCTTCAGGTATTAACTTTGGATTTAGCAAAACACTACCGCATTCATTTGGAGTATCAATTGGTTTTTTTATTATGCTGATTGCTGTCGGACTTGGAGTGGGAGCTTTGATTCAAACATCCCCTATAATTTATTCAATATTAAAATATTTTGGAATTATTTATTTGTTCTGGCTTGCATGGAAAACGACTATTAGCCATTCAGTTGCACAGACAAGTAACCAAGAAACTAAACCGCTAACTTTGTTAGAAGCGGCATTATTTCAATGGATAAACCCTAAAGCATTGATGATGGCTATTTCTGGGATGGCGATGTATACCAATATAAATGCCCCCTATTTATCAATGGTACAGGTTGCCGTTGTATTTGCGGCCATCAACTGGCCATGTGTTGCTATTTGGGCGATGTTTGGCAGTAAATTAAGAGAAAAACTAAAACAACCTAAGACATTAAAACGCTTTAATTTAGTCATGGGAGTTTTACTGGCACTTAGTGGTGTTTCTGTATTATTTCAATAGCAAATTTAAGCGCGCTTATTGTTATAAGCACGCTTATTTATCATAAAATATCACGATTGCCTTGCGTGAATAGCCGTTAGTTCCGCAATACGCATGATCACACTAACCGCCTGCTCCATACCTTCTTGCGTTATAAACTCATGTTTACTATGAAAGTTATAGCCACCTGTGAAAATATTTGGGCACGGTAAACCACGATGTGAAAGCTGCGCACCGTCAGTACCACCACGGACTGGCTGGACAATTGGCTCAATACCACAATCAAGCATGGCTTGCTTTGCTAATTCAATGACATGTGGATATTTCATGACCTCTTTATGCATATTATAATAGGTATCATCAAGTGTCAGTTCGATATAGCAGCTTGGATGTAACCCTTCGCCAACTTTTTCAGCGATTCGAATGATATTTTTCTTCCTAGCTTCAAAGCCTGCTAAGTCAAAATCACGAATAATATAATTCAATTCTGCCTTTTCTACTGTCCCTTTTAACGATGTTAAATGATAAAAACCTTCATAACCTTCGGTGTTTTCAGGTGTTTCATCAGGTGGTAACATCGAATGAATACGGTTCGCTAGCCCTAATGCATTCACCATTACGCCTTTAGCTGTACCGGGATGCGTGTTATTGCCAACAATTTTAATAGAAACATTAGCTGCATTAAAATTTTCATACTCTAACTCACCAACCCCACCACCATCGACGGTATAGGCCCATAATGCATCAAATTGTTTAAAATCGATATGTCGAGCCCCACGACCTATCTCTTCATCAGGGGTAAATGCAAGACAGATTTTACCATGAGGAATGTTCTTACCCTTTAAACGCACTAGAGCTGTAATTATTTCTGCGATACCCGCTTTATCATCGGCACCGAGTAAGGTTTTACCATCGGTCATGATGAGGGTTTTGCCAATCATTTCATGCAGCACCGGAAACATCACTGGGGATAGCACTTCATCACCAATACCTAACGCGATATCCCCCCCCCGATAATTTTCGAGGACTTGTGGACTCACATTTTTACCTGAAAAATCAGGTGCTGTGTCTAAATGTGAAATAAACCCAATAGTAGGAACATCCCAATCAACGTTTGACGGTAAATAAGCCATCACACAACCTTGATCACTAAGCGTTATTTTTTCAAAACCTAATTCATTCAGCTCGCTAACTAATGCACGAGCAAACTTTAGCTGTCCTGCGCTGCTAGGCACTGTCTTGGCGTTTGGTTTTGATTGTGTATCGAAAGCGGTATATTCAAAAAACCGCTCTAAGAGTTTGTCCATACCCTTCCCCCTAAAATATCAATGTCCATATTATGGGAAAGATCACAGATTCAATTATTGTTTCAAATCAGCTTTCCTGTTAATGCTCTCTATTTTTTGCAGGAAATCGTTAGTGAAATTTATTTTTTAGCGTAATTTTTATAGGCTACCTATTACACTGGCAATCAATACCTATAATAAATAAGGGTAATAATCAAATTGTATTAATTAGTAGGTTATTATTTATTTGTTACTTAAATACCTCTCATTTGGTTAAATATCACTCACCTACTACACAAATCATCAATCATTAAATTGAAATAGTATGCTATATATGAAGTCTTATTATTTTATTTATTAGCTGATTAATAAACAAAACGAAATTTTACTCGTTAACAGGAAAACTCATGTCAAAAACATGTTTAATTTATGGTGTTAGCAAAGGCTTAGGTAAAGCATTGGTCGAAGGATTCCCTGAAAAAGCAGACCATATTTATGGAGTGTCTCGCTCAAAACCTCCTTTTGAACATACTAACTTTACGTGGATTCCTGCTGATTTAAATGATATTCATAGCGCGAATGCCATTAAGCAGATTATTCAGGACCAACCTATTCATACCTTAATTTATAATGTGGGTATTTGGGAGAAACTGGCTTTTAGTGAAGAATACCAATTTGAATCGACTGATGACATAGAGTTACTCAATATGATTCAAACCAATATCAGTGCCTGTTTATTAAATTTAAAAGCGCTATTACCCAATTTACGTTTAGCAAAAAATAGCAAGATTATATTGATCGGTTCTACATGGGGTTTAGATAACCATAATGGTAAAGAAGTCACCTTTTCCGCCACTAAATATGCCCTCAGGGGTATAGCACAGTCGTTAAGAGAAACACTGCGTGAAGATAAAATAGCAATATCAGTCATAAACTTAGGTTATCTAGCAACTGAATATCCATTAGCGGTTCCTGCTGACGAAGTCATTGAGAAAAGTAATGGACAGCTAATTCCACTACAAGATGTTGTCAATGCCGTACGCTTTATCGCTAGCACGAGCAATGCAACCTGTGTCAAAGAAATTACGATGCCAGCCATGATGGATACAAATGTCTAACCTATAAGAGAAAACAACGCGTTTCCCCTTATATTATTATGTATTAAAAGCTTATTGCGCGGTATTTTTAACCTGTAACTCTGTAATAAGCTTATTGATATATTCAACAACAACTTTGCTGGCTAAACCATAGTGTTTCTCATCAAACTCACTTTCCACTTGGCTAGGCTCTAAATTAAGTTCGACCGTATGTGCCCCATGTAACTTAGCCTCGTGAACAAAACCCGCCGCAGGGTACACATGACCAGACGTCCCAATAGAAATAAAAATAGTCACAGATTCAAGGGATTGATAAATATAATCCATTCCAATTGGCATCTCACCAAACCAAACAATGTGAGGCCTGAGCGGCTGAGGAAATTGGCAACAATGACAGCGGTCATCGACAGATAAATCCCCTTTCCATTCCAAGACTTGATTTGACCAGTTGCAGCGAACTTTTAATAGTTCACCATGCATATGGATAACTCGCTGACTTCCCGCTCTTTCATGTAAGTTGTCTATATTTTGCGTAATTAACAAAAAGCGGTCACCAAAAAGCTCTTCAAGCTGAGCAAGCGCATAGTGAGCGGCGTTCGGCTTAATATTATCTTGCTGTAACTGCCGACGTCGCTCATTATAAAAACGCTGTACTAATTTAGGGTTACGTTCAAAACCTTCAGGCGTTGCCACATCTTCAACGCGATGCTCTTCCCATAATCCATCCGCAGAACGGAATGTTTGGATCCCAGATTCGGCTGAAATACCCGCTCCCGTTAAGACGACAATATTTATATTTTTCATGTTATCCAATCTATTATCTATATAAAAAGACCGGTTACGAAGTCGCTGGCGGCGTATACATTTATTCTTACGAGCTTTTTTTAACCTATAACGAAATCGCAACATCAAAGCTTCCTTTCATCCATATAACCAATAAATTTATATCATATTAAATATTAACTGCTTTTTATCATGTCATTATGACATGAATTTAGAAATGCTGATTGTGTGAAATTATTAAAATAATCAAGATCCAAGTGTTTATTTTATTGGCAAACTAACTATTTCCTTACCATAACTGATGACATTATCTAAATGTTAACATACTAAAACGCATCATCTTGCTGAATGCAAATAAAAATATCGAAGGTATCGATTTTGTCACTTTTTATTCATAAAAATGACATCGTTATTTCATAAATACACCACAAAATATCCACAATGGTAAAACAATAAAAAAACCTTTCACCTTCACTCTCGCTACCGCTAAAATACGCCTCGCAGATTTTACTGTGTTATTAACTCACCACTACAAGGGATTTCATGGAAAAGTTTTTTGAAAGAGCAATGTATGCTTCACGTTGGATTTTAGCGCCTATCTATTTTGGGCTTTCACTGACACTATTGGCTTTAACCATTAAGTTCTTTCAAGAGCTATACCATATTTTGCCAAATATCCTTTCAATTCCTGAAGCGGACTTAATTTTGACGCTATTATCATTGATTGATATGGCATTAGTCGGTGGTTTATTGGTGATGGTAATGTTTTCAGGTTACGAGAACTTTGTCTCCCAAATGGATATCCCTGACAGCAGTGAAAAACTAGGCTGGCTAGGTAAAATGGACGCCTCATCATTAAAAAATAAAGTCGCGGCTTCCATTGTGGCAATTTCCTCTATTCACCTATTAAAAATCTTCATGGACTTAAAAAGCGTCTCAAATGATAAACTGATGTGGTATGTCGTCATCCATTTAACCTTTGTATTATCTGCATTTGTGATGGGCTATCTAGATAAAATGACCAAGAAATAAACGGTAAAATTTATACTCAAAGTGCCTAATTTAAACATCTAGGCACTTATCTATTCGCTAATCTCATCTTTATCTCCCTCGTCGATTTCTGCTTTGTGATACCATCAATAGTCTGAAATACCTGTACCAAGGAACTCTACATGAGCCAACATTTCGTCGGTAAATATGAAGCTGAAATTAAATTTCAATTATCAGATCCTGGTGCCTTTTTGCACAAAATAAAAGCTGATTTGGCTGAGCCATTTACGGAAAATAATACCGAGACAGATTATTTCTATGAAAGTCTACATTCACCACTGACTGACAAAAACGTCAGTATGTGTGTACGTGAAATGGTGCCATCAGGCATAAAGTTATGGATAGTCAAAGGCCCCGGAGCATCTGAATGCAAAGCCATTAATATTGATGACTGCCACCATGTGCAAAACATGTTAACGACACTAGGATATCATTGCTACTTAACCACAACTAAAATAAGAAGTATTTATTTTCTGAATGATATCCACATCACAATTGATCACTTGAGTGGGATCGGCTGGTTTGCTGAGTTTGCCATTATGACTGATGAGCAGGATTTGCTGGATAGTTTATATCAAACGTTGATGACGACCGCCAAACAGTATGGTTTTACAGAAGCGATGGTAGAAACTCGTAGTTA
This sequence comes from Providencia sp. PROV130, assembly GCF_028482225.1. Lineage (NCBI taxonomy): Bacteria > Pseudomonadati > Pseudomonadota > Gammaproteobacteria > Enterobacterales > Morganellaceae > Providencia > Providencia sp. PROV130. The sequence goes on from NZ_JAMPQC010000028.1 coordinate 35,687, forward strand.
TAAACAAATGTTTTTAACGGCACAGTGATTATATAAAGAGCCAATAAATTTTTGGATTTGTACCCTAAAAATCATTGGCTCTCTACCCCTAAAAGCTATTGCCCACTGAGAATACGTGCAGGGTCTAACTTACTAGCGCGGCGAGCAGGATACCAACTGGCGAGTAAGCTCAATACAATGGTTGTAATTAAAACATAAACCACATCCATGACATGCAATTCAGAAGGTAAAAAGTCAATAAAATAGACATCACCCGATAAAATTGGATGGCCAACAATGGCCTCTATAACCTTAATCATTGGCGTTAAATTTAAAGATATGACGACCCCAAATACAGCACCAATCAAAGAACCAACAAGGCCACCCAATAAACCATACCATAAGAAAATAGCACGAATCTGCCTATCTTTTGCCCCTAGAGTGCGCAATACCGCGATATCACTACTTTTATCTTTAACCGCCATAACAAGAGTAGAAACAATATTAAAACACGCGACGCCAATCACTAATATCATAGCTAAGTACATGATACTTCTAACCATTTGAATATCATTGTACATATAGCCATAATCACCTATCCAACTTTTTACAACAACATGATGCATGGTTTTCAAGCCTGCATCATAAACAACTTGATCGGCAATAAATGGGTCTGTGGCTTTGATTTCAAACCCTGTCACGCCATCACCATAGTCGAGATATTCTTGTGCATCTGCGAGAGGAACGAGTGCTAGTTGGTGATCTAGCAAGCCACTAAGCTTAAAAATACCCGTCACTTGTACACGAATACGCTTAGGTTGCTGAATTTTTAAGCTGGCATCGGTATTTGGGATCATAATTGTCACCCAATCCCCAACTTTCACATTCAATGCATCAGCCACACCTTGGCCTAAAATAATCGATTGTTTGCCCGCTTCAAAATGCTGCCAAGCATCATTAAGAATGAATTGTGGTAACGCACTGACTTGTGGCTGAGTTTCTCGTGAAACCCCCATCACTTGGATTGCTTTTAAATTTGCACCACGCTCAAGTAACCCCGTAAAGTTGATGTAAGGGCTAACGCCTTCAACCCCCGGCGTTTTCCGGATAACTTGTTCAGCAAATTCCAAATCCTTATAAGGTGGTTTAACAGCATAAATTTGCCCATGGGGAACAACAGATAACACACGGTTATTTAATTCGCGTTCAAAGCCATTCATCGCGCTTAAACCAATAATTAACACCGCAACCCCAAGAACAATACCCAACGTTGAAACTATCGAAACTAATGAAACCATCCCGGTTCGGCGGCGACCACGGCTGAAACGCAGCGCTGTGAGTAATGAAAGAGGCAACTTAGACATTACCGAGCCCCCAAGGTAATATTCTGCTGCAAATGCCCATCACGCATTTCCAGTTGGCGAGATAACCGGCGAGCCAGTGTCATATCATGGGTAACCACTAAAAATGCGGTCCGCTGTGTTCGGTTTAATTCCCCCAACAATTCAAAAATGGCATCTGCATTACGTAAATCAAGGTTACCCGTAGGCTCATCCGCTAAAACCAGTGCAGGCTCATTCACTAACGCCCTTGCAATAGCAACACGCTGGCGCTCTCCTCCCGATAATTCAGAAGGACGATGCCCAGCCCGATGCGCTAGTCCAACCGCTTCTAGCATTTCAGTTGCTTTCGAAAATGCAGTTTCTTTCGCAATACCACCGATTAATAAAGGCATCGCCACATTTTCCAGTGCGGTAAAATCCGGTAAAAGGTGATGAAATTGATAAATAAAACCTAAATCTTTATTACGAATAGCAGCTCGCTCATCTGAAGATAACTGATTAATATGTTGGCCACGAAAGATAACATTCCCTTCTGAAGGGGTATCTAACCCACCCAGTAAATGTAATAAGGTACTTTTACCCGAACCGGAACTTCCCACGATGGCCATCATTTCCCCCAGCCCCATGGAAAAACTGACATTTTTCAACACTTGCGTCGACAATGTCCCTTCCTGATATGTTTTACTTAAATTTTCACAGACCAGAAGTGGTTGTTTATTCATAACGTAACGCCTCAGCAGGTTGAACCGCGGCTGCACGCCAAGAAGGATAAAGCGTTGCCAGCAGAGAAATCAGCATTGCACTAAGTGCAATAATTAAAATACCAGAGTAATCAAGCACAATCGGTAAAGAGACACCTTTAGGTAATAAACCAATCAGCGGCATAATGACATTCAGCTGGCTAGAAAGTATCGTACCTAATATTGTACCAATGAGTGAACCAATCATCCCCGCTCCAGCGCCTTGGATCATAAAAATCATTAAAATTCGCCAACGTTTGAGGCCAAGGGTTTTTAAAATAGCAACTTCACCTTGTTTTTCCATCACTAACAATGATAGTGAAGTAATAATATTGAATGCCGCCACCGCAATAATTAAACTGAGCAATAAGCCCATCATATTTTTTTCCATGCGAACGGCTTGGAAAAACTCCCCTTTACGCTCTCGCCAATCTTTCCATACTAGGCCATTCGGCAACACTTGCTGACTTAGAACATCAACATTTAGGGGCTCATCCAAATATAAACGCCACCCAGTAATATGCCCTGTAGGGTAACGTAACATACGTGCGGCATCTTGCTGTGCCACGACGAGTTCACTTGTATCCGCTTCCCCATTTGTTTGGAAAATACCCGCCACCGTAAATAGGCGCTGACTAGGAATACGCCCCATTGGCGTTAATTGACTCACTCCAGGTATAATTAAGCGAACTTCATCACCACGTTTTACCCCGAGCGTTTCTGCAAGTTTATTCCCCAGAAAAACATTATAACTGCCTTCTTTAAGGTCACTGCGCTCCCCAACAACCAGTTTATCCAATAACAAAGAAGGTTCTTCGGGTTCAATCCCTCCCATGACACCAACGCCAACATTGGTTCGGCTTTGTAATACCACGTCAGATTGCACAATAGGGGCAATATGGCTAACACCGTTTAAATGCTGTAGATCGGTTATTGGATATTTTGCTGGGTCTATATTTCCGGAGGCAGATGTTAAAATTGCCTGCGGCATATAAGCAAGTATGCTATCTTGTAACGATCGCTCGAACCCATTCATCACTGATGTGACGGTTATTAATGCCGTCACCCCCAGTGTGATACCAATGGCAGATAAACTGGAAACGAAACGACCAAATTTATCCGCAGCACGCCCACGTAAATAGCGTAGGCCTATAAATAATGAGACAGATTGGTGCATGAAATCTATGATGCCCCTGTTGCCAAAGCGAAGTGTTCAGCGATAATAAAGGGTACGATTGACGAATGGAACCACTCGATGGTTTTTTTTCTGCTTTGAATGCCTTTTTGTCTGACTTTCAGACGAATTACGAGTTAAAACAGATTGTTTTGTTAAGAATTTTGTAGTTTAACTATCCACTAATTAACTTAACGATTCTTCGTACAAAAATTGGCTATATTTGTGCTAACTCTTGTTTAACTGCTTACTAACCGCTGTGAGATACCGAAGATTTCTATGTTGTCAAAATTTCGTTATGAACTCCCTAGTCGTAGTGGCGATGTTCGCCATTTAGGTTGCCTTATCGGGGCGGCTGGTGCACTTGAATGTGGAGAAATAATACAACGTCATCAAGGGCCTGTTATCATCGTGACACGTGATATGCAAAATGCATTACGTTTAAGAGATGAAATTCAACAGTTTACAAAACACCCTATAGAGACACTTTCTGACTGGGAAACATTGCCATATGACAATTTTTCTCCCCATCAGGAAATTATTTCTCATCGTTTATCGACACTGTACCGCTTATCCAGTTTACAAAAAGGCGCGTTAATTCTTCCCGTCAATACACTGATGCAAAAAGTCTGCCCTGCTGACTTTTTAACCAGCCATGCCTTAGTGATGGCAAAAGGTGACAAACTTTCTCGAGATAACTTACGTAATGAGCTCGATAACGCTGGTTATCGCCATGTAGAACAAGTTTTAGAGCATGGTGAATATGCCACTCGTGGCGCTTTACTCGATTTATTTCCTATGGGAAGCTCATTGCCTTTTCGTATTGATTTCTTCGATGATGAAATTGATAGCTTGCGAACTTTTGACGTTGACTCGCAACGAACACTCGAAGAAGTAGAACAAATCAATTTACTGCCAGCTCATGAGTTTCCGACCGATAAAGACGCTATTGAACGTTTTCGCAGCCAATGGCGCGAGCGCTTTGAGGTTCGCCGTGATCCAGAGCATATTTATCAGCAGGTCAGTAAGAATACCTTACCGACAGGTATAGAGTATTGGCAGCCTTTATTCTTCCCGCAGCCACTACCATCGTTATTTGAGTATTTACCGCCATCAAGTTTAATTGTTTCGCAGAGCTTACAAGAAGCGGCTGAACGCTTTCAGGTTGATACTCAGCAGCGGTATGAAAGCCGCGGTGTCGACCCAATGCGCCCATTGCTCCCACCTTCAGAGCTATGGCTAACTGTTGAACAACTTAATCAATCGTTAAAAAAATGGCCTCGTATTCAATTATCACCCGAGTCTCTGCCCAAAAAAGCGGCAAATACCAATTTAGATTACCTGCCATTGCCAGATATCAGCACACAGGGGCAAAGTAAAACACCGCTCGAAAAATTGCGGCAGTTTACTGAACAATTTGATGGAACCATTGTTTTTTCTGTGGAAAGTGAAGGCCGGCGTGAAACTGTTACCGAGCTCTTAGCACGTTTAAAAATTCGCCCTGATATTATTCAAAGCTATACTCACCCTACTGACAGCCGATTTGCCATCACGATTGGGGCCGCTGAACACGGCTTTATTCAATCCGATATCCATAGGGCATTAATTTGCGAAAGTGATTTACTTGGGGAGCGTGTTGTTCGCCGCCGAACAGATAATCGCCGCACCATTAATACCGATACCCTCATTCGCAATTTAGCTGAATTGCGCCCTGGGCAACCCGTTGTTCATATTGAACATGGTGTAGGTCGTTACCAAGGTTTAATTACGTTAGAAGCGGGTGGTATTAAAGCTGAATATTTAATTTTAACTTATGCGGGCAATGATAAACTGTATGTTCCAGTTTCTTCACTCCATTTAATTAGCCGTTATGCGGGGGGTGCTGATGAAAATGCCCCATTACATAAATTAGGTAGTGATAGCTGGGGGCGAGCCCGTCAAAAAGCCGCAGAAAAAGTGCGCGATGTCGCGGCTGAACTTCTTGATATCTATGCACAACGTGCGGCTAAAGCTGGCTTTGCTTTCAAGCATGATAAACAACAATACCAAGAATTTTGCCAAGGCTTTCCTTTCGAAACGACACCTGACCAAGAAGTCGCTATTAATGCCGTTCTCAGCGATATGTGCCAACCCTTAGCCATGGATCGACTGGTTTGTGGCGATGTAGGCTTTGGTAAAACCGAAGTGGCAATGCGAGCCGCATTCCTAGCGATTAATAATAACAAGCAAGTTGCCGTTTTAGTGCCTACGACACTACTTGCCCAACAGCATTACGATAATTTTAAAGATAGGTTTGCTAACTGGCCTGTCCGCATCGAAATGTTATCACGCTTTAAAACAGCGAAAGAGCAACAACAAATTATTGAACAAACTGCTGAAGGTAAAGTTGATATTCTAATTGGTACCCATAAGTTACTGCAAAGCGACTTAGTATGGAAAGATTTAGGCTTACTCGTCGTCGATGAAGAGCACCGCTTTGGTGTCCGTCATAAAGAACGCATCAAAGCCATGCGTGCAGACGTTGATATCTTAACACTGACAGCCACACCGATCCCTCGTACTCTCAACATGGCCATGAGTGGCATGCGTGATTTATCGATTATCGCCACACCACCTGCTCGCCGTTTGGCTGTGAAAACCTTTGTTCGCCAATATGATGACTTAGTTGTCCGTGAAGCAATTTTACGGGAAACCTTACGTGGTGGCCAAGTTTATTACCTCTACAATGATGTTGAAAATATTGAAAAGGCAAAAGCACGCCTCGAAGAATTAGTCCCTGAGGCACGTTTTGTTGTTGGACATGGTCAAATGCGTGAACGTGAATTAGAGCGCGTCATGACGGATTTCCATCATCAACGTTTTAATGTATTGATATGCACTACAATTATTGAAACGGGTATTGATATACCAACAGCGAATACTATTATTATTGAGCGTGCTGACCATTTCGGGTTAGCTCAACTCCACCAACTGCGTGGCCGAGTAGGACGTTCTCACCACCAAGCTTATGCATACTTGCTCACACCACATCCAAAAGCGATGACCACTGATGCTCATAAACGCCTTGAAGCCATTTCTTCACTGGAAGATTTAGGTGCTGGGTTTGCTCTAGCAACTCACGATTTGGAAATTCGCGGTGCAGGTGAATTACTTGGTGAAGATCAAAGTGGCCAAATGACCACGATTGGTTTTACCCTCTATATGGAACTGCTAGAAAGTGCTGTTGATGCGCTAAAAGAGGGGCGCGAACCTTCATTGGAAGATTTAACTAGCCAACAAACTGAAGTTGAATTACGCATGCCTGTTCTACTGCCAGACGACTATATTCACGATGTGAACATTCGCTTATCTTTCTATAAACGAATAGCCAGTGCAAAAAACAGTCAAGAACTCGACGAGTTACGGACAGAGCTAATCGACCGCTTTGGTAGTTTACCTGACGCAGGTAAATTCCTGTTAGCCAACGCAGCTATTCGATTACAAGCGCAATCCCTTGGCATTAAACGTATTGAAGCCCATGAAAAAGGTGGTTTTATTGAATTTGGTGATAAAAATAAAGTTGACCCAAGTTTTTTAATCAGCTTATTGCAAAACCAGCCACAAACTTATCGCTTAGATGGCCCTGTTCGACTAAAATTTTTCCATGATTTAACAGAAAGAGCCTCTCGACTAGAATTTATTAAGCAATTACTTATCGGGTTTGAAGAACACCAAATTATCTAAGTTTAAAGCTGTAAAATGATAAAAGGCTACTATCGTGTAGCCTTTTATCTCTATAATTTTTATATAATTATTATTCCATAAAACCAAATGTATTTTTATTCGGTTGCAGCTCTAAGACCGCTGATGAGTTTCTGGTGATTGGTAATTCATTTTGCTGCAAACAATAAAATGGTAATAGTTCTTTTATATCACTGCGTATGGTTTCGCATACTGAGTTAGATGATGTTAGCACTAAGCGTCCTTTGTCATCCAAAGGAATAAACATTGATGGCTCGTAGGATGTTCTAACTTTTCCAATCGTTTTGCCAATTTGATATACGACGTCATATCCAACAATAACTAATTCCATTTTTTGTGTGTTAACACAGGTTTGATTTTGCATATCAAACAGAGATGGAAAGCCTTTCCCTTGTAATGCTTCAATCATGAAAATCATTTTGCATTCGCTTTGTGCAGGATGAAACCGAGAAAGAGATTGTTGGTTAAACGTGCCTAAAACTCCTGTTACAGTACAATTTTGGTACTCAACAAGGCGATTAGCTTTGATCGGCTCAACAGATAACACTGTCGCCAATTTCGTTTCAGGTTCTTGGTTGAGTAAAGTCACGAGCAATACAATAATGAATGCCACTACAGTTGCTAATAACAACTTAAATTTTAGCTTCATTGTATTAACCCTTATTAAAATATGCCGCATCTATTGTAACCACAATCTAAAATAATTCGATAATTACGTACTATTTGTATTGTTTTTTGGAATTATCTTAATTTATCATCAAAACAAATATTTATTATAACTGTATTAGAAACCACAAACTTCACCATTAGTGCAACCTCACATATCCCCTCAATTGAATGCCTTATTTTATGATTAATAATCAATAAGATAGAAAATATAATTTCCATGGTAACTTTTCGTTATATAAATACACTTATACTTAAATTATTTTAAACTTAAGGTAAGCTAAATTATATTGACTCAATTTATATTAATTTTTAGGCTTTAATTTCATTTAAATACAATATATAAGTAATAGTGGCAATATAATCGATATTTAATCTCTTAAATTTGATCTAAATAGTTTTTCCAAGTAATATTTAACATAAATAAGCCTTGACAGATTTAGCTAATATACTTTATTAGCATACATATTTATCATTATAAAATACAAAAAATAATGCACCTGTTATATGAATACACAGGTGCACGGCGCTAATAAAATCCGATTAAACAAGTAACTACTCGTAGATTAATGTAGTTTTAACTTTGGTCGAATAATTCTGTTAATACTACCAACAAGCATCATTAGCCCTGTTTTAATGTAACCATGTAATGCAATTTGGTGCATACGGTATAAAGAGATGTACACAAAACGCGCAATACGCCCTTCAACCATCATATCCCCACGCATTAAATTTCCCATTAAGCTACCAACGGTACTAAAGCGAGATAGTGAAACTAATGAGCCATGGTCTTTATATACATACTCTTTTAAAGGTTTGCCTTTCATTAAAGCGACAATATTGTCATAACAAAGGCTGGCCATTTGGTGGGCTGACTGTGCTCTTGGTGGAACAACCCCCCCTTCCGGCTTAGCACAAGATGCGCAATCGCCAATAGCAAAAATCATATCATCACGAGATGTTTGTAATGTCGGCTTTACTACTAATTGGTTAATACGGTTTGTTTCTAACCCAGCGATATCCTTCATGAAATCAGGTGCTTTAATTCCTGCCGCCCAAACCATTAGGTCTGCATGAATTTTACCATCTTCTTTCGTATTCAAGCCATCTGCATCAGCGCTGGTTACCATAGTTTTCGTCAATACATTCACACCTAACTTATTCAGTTCTTGGTGTGCGGCACTTGAAATTCGCGGAGGTAAAGCGGGTAGGATACGTTCGCCTGCTTCAACTAATGTGACATTCAGTGCATCCGTATCTAACCCTTTAAAACCATAACTCGTTAGTTGCTCAACCGCATTATAGAGTTCTGCTGATAACTCAACCCCCGTAGCTCCACCGCCAACAATGGCAATATTAACGCTCTCTTCTGCGTTATCGCGTACTGAATAACGTAAAAATAGATTTAACATTTCATCGTGAAAACGGTGTGCTTGGTGTGGGTTATCTAAGAAAATGCAATGTTCTTTAACACCAGGTGTACCAAAATCATTCGAAGTACTGCCTAATGCCATGACTAAAATATCGTACTCAAGCTCACGCAAAGGAACTAATAATTCACCATGCTTATCATAAAGTTCACCGAGAACGACTGTTTTATTTTCACGGTCAATATTTGTTAGTGAACCCAGTTGGAAATTGAACGCATTATGGCGAGCATGAGCCAGATAGCTTATCGCATCGACGCCATCATCTAACGAACCTGTCGCAACTTCATGCAATAACGGTTTCCATAAATGGCTCGGGTTGCGGTCAACCAACGTAATTTGTGCGCGTTTCTTGCGGCCCAACTTACGGCCTAAACGCGTTGCTAGCTCTAATCCACCAGCGCCACCGCCTACAACGATGATTTTGGGTTGAGATAAGGTCATAAATCCCTCGAAACAAAATATATTAATGTTATTTAAGATTTCTCATCTAGAAAAGCCTTATATAACAATAATTAGGCACAGCTCCTTCCATACCAACTAGAATATCATGAGTGGTCTATTGGTAATACCAAATATTGATTCATATCAATTTAGTTGATTATTATGACTACGATCACATTCGTCAAATCATTTTTTCTACCAAACGAATCGAGTCAGCTTTTTGGTATTTATTCAATCAATCGTTTAAATCCATGAAAATCGTAATGATAATGAGAATTATTATTCTATCATTTTTTTATTTGTTGCGCATAATCAATTACCCTCCACTCATTTTCAGCATACATCTAAATAAAGCACAAAAAAAACTCCAAGGATGATAAACACCCTCAGAGTTTTTCATGAAATATTAAATTTTATTATTTAATTTTCTTGATACGCACATCAGTTGGAACTGAAACTGGTGAGTTATCTTTAAAGTATTGCATTAACGCTTCGTTGTCTGGCAGGCTATAAACACGGTCTTTACCTTGATTAAAGGCAGAGAAGCGGCTACCACCAGTTGCTAAGAATTCATTTGCAGCAACACGATAGCTTTTATTCATGTCTAACGGCTTACCGTTTAATTTCATTGATTTTTGAATAACCTTGTCACCCACTGGACGGCTGTCATCCCACTCGTAGTAAAAACCTTTAGAAACAGGCATAACTTGTGGACGAGCACGATCCCATTGTTGTTCAAGTGCTTGCTTGATTTGAGCACCTGTCAGTGATTGTGTGACAACCACATTAGAGAACGGTTGTACCGTGAAGATATCACCATAAGTCAATTCCCCTGCTTTCATGTCAGCGCGAATACCGCCACTGTTCATAAATGCAATTTGTGCACCGCCCGCTTCTTTACTGGAGGCTGCATATAATTGACCATCTGCAATAATCTTACCTAGGGTAGAATCCCCTGCCGGTAATAATTTTTTATCCACGTTAGCCGTCAAAGACCCCATCACTTGCTGTGAAATAGGTAAGGCAATTTTTTCGTATTTTTGTACGAAGGTGGTTAACTCAGGGTTTTTCTCATAACGGCTAGTTTCAACAGGGATATTTTTTGCATTGATGCTAACAATATCTTTCGTATTTCTATCAATCTCAATATTTAATTGAGACAATAAAGTCCCATTAGATTGAGCAGAAATTACTGTCATTCCATTGATTTCACAATTATAAGCTTGGTGTGTATGACCACTAACGACAAAGTCTACATTAGTATCTAACTGTTTAACGATATCAACAATTGGGCCTTTGATATTATCACAACGATTAATATCTTTAACTTTAGTGTCAACTTGTTGTGTTGCGCCTTCATGGATCAAAACACCGATACTATTAATACCCTGTGCTTTTAATAACTTAACTTGGTTATTGATAGTTTCAACTTCATTTTTGAATTCTAACCCTGCAGTTCCACTTGGCGTTACGATAGCTGGTGTACCTTCTAACGTTAAACCAATAAACGCCATTGGAATGCCATCAAACTCTTTAATAAAGTAAGATGGGAACAGAGTTTCACCTGTTTCTTTAACAATAACGTTAGCGGCTAAGTAGTTAAAGTCAGCACCCGCAAAGGAATCTTTACCCACACAACCTGCGGTTGGGTGGCAGCCACCGTTTTGTTTTCTCAGCAGCTCTTCTTTACCCTTATCAAACTCATGGTTACCAACTGCGCTAGTTTCCATACCAATCGCGCTTAGTGCTTCAATTGTGGGTTCATCATAGAACATTGATGACAGTAATGGGCTAGCCCCTACTAAGTCACCAGCACCAACAACGATAGTTTTATCGTTTTGCGCTCTTAATTGATTAACCAGTGTTGCAATTGACTCAATCCCACCTAATTTACCATCCCCCGGAGCTTGTAAAGCACCATGGAAATCATTAATACCTATGACTTGTACTTTTACGGTATCCGTATTTTTGGGGGCACAACCCGCCAAGAGTGCACCAGAGATAAGCAGTGTGAGTAATCCAATTTTATGTTTCATTTATCCTACCTTTTTTAATCTTTTTCAACTATCGACTACATTTTAAAACGGTAAGTCGTTGTCATTGATCCAGATAACGAATGTGCACGACGTGAGTGCCCATCATATAATTTTGGCGTTGTGTAGTCGTTTTCTTGCTGGTGGTGCCAACCCAGACCGCCACTTAATGACACGGATAGATTCTCAGTTGGTTTCCAATAGCTAAACAGACCAAATTGACCTTGTTTTAATCTTTCACCTTCATATTTAAATTCTGAATAGTTGGTACGGGCACCAACAGACAGTTCTTTGCTAATACGATATTCAGCCGCCATTGCAATCATGGTTTCGCCATCACGTACGTAGTCGATATCTGCATAAGCTGGGGAGTTAAAACGGCCACGCGTGTTACCAATTGGGTTACGCGCAAATTGCCCGACACCGTTCGCTTTTTTCGCTTGGGTGTAAGTTAAGCCTGTGCTTAGCGTCCAAGGCGATTCAGGGATACGCCATTCTGCCGTTCCTGCATAGTGCCAAGCACGTTTATCAAAGTTACGTTTTCCTTTGGCATCATTTTTCTCAGTGCGCTTACCGTCACTACCATATTCATGGTTATAAATCTGCGTACCTAAAGTGACATCTGAAGTCAGTTTATATTTCGCTTCTAAACCTTGTTGACGGAATAAATCATCGGCTTGACCATAGAAATAATAAACTTTCAATGGCTTAGTATTGTAGTTAATTCCACCCGTGATGACATGATTAACATTGTGTCGAACACCGTTAGCATCAGTAAAATACATGGCATCAATATTTGGGCTATCACGACGCATAACTTTTTTATCGAGATATAATAAATCCAAACTCCAATCACTGATCGCAGTATTCGTGTAGTAACCGCTATAGCTGTTCAATGATAAACGCTGTGAATTCGTGAAAATACCCGTATTTTTCAGTGTAAACCAACCTGCTTTGGCATTAAATTTCACTGGCTCAAGGTCTAGTTTCACTTTTGCATAACGTTGACCAATTTTGTTGTACCCTTTCGCATGGCCATCATCATTATATAAAATTGCACGGGAGGCGAAGTCTTTACTTGCGCCTAACTTGATACCACCATAATAGGAAGCGTCAAAACCAATGACATCAGCGAAATAACCTGATTTGAAATCCGCTTGAAAGTTTTGACCCCAAGCATTCGCAACTTGTTTTCTATAACGGTTTTCGTCTTTATCAAAACGGTTTTCTGTTTTTAAGTATTTCCACATGTTACGGGTTGACAGCTCTAGCTCCGAATCCGCAATGAATGAATTTTCCTTGATAGAATCTTCCCAGTTACTGGCATTTGCCATTGCTACAGCTAAATAGCAAGGAGAAAGCATTAATAACGCAATATTTTTAACTTTCATTGGAATTAACCTAGTTAATGATTATTTGAATTAATTTTATGCTGTGCCATGTTTCCATGAACAACAAAACACCATTTTTATTTTTAGCTTAATAAAATAATTTTACTTAAGGACAAGCAGATACATCCATTTCAAACACATAAGTCATTTTTTAAAAAATTTAATACAGTATTCGTCTGCATTTGTGTTTACTTATTTCTATGAATAGAGGTATCCCTTATAGGGATCACATAAATATATTATTTAATCGATAATGACATGATACCCACATCACGCGTTTATTTAGCTTAAGGTTTAAGTGATGACGCTGCACTTACCCATTAAAAAATAATTATCACTCTATTTCTTATCCATTTTTTTATGACAAAAGATACCCCCGAGAAATAATCATCTCAAATAAATTTAAATATTTAACTTAAAATACAACTACTAAATTGCTGTTTTTTTAATTGATTACTTATCACTCTAAATTGTCATAAATCTTTCATAATACGAATGCTATCGTAATTTTATGTCAATTAAAACGATCGCTGTCACAACACGTTACATCAGTTGCATTAAACTACCTATCAATAGTGATATTGATCACGATTTGTCTTGAGGGGTTCTTAAGGTATAGCTCTTTCATTTGGATAGGATTTAATAAGTAATTCATTTATATCTGATTAAAACACAGATTTAAATGGATATTTGTAATCAGCTTGATACATACAAAGACTCATGAATAAAATATAACCTAATAAAATTTCACATATAAATACATATTGCTGATAGGTGTATAACCAATCCATGAATGTTTTATTTAATTCCTCATAGAAGAAAACATTATTCCCCACCATTCAATTTCAATTAAGTAACATTTGACTAAATGATAAGCATGATTTAGTGATTAAATGCCTTTAACTCATCTTATGTTTCATTTATTTAAATTTATCTTAACTTTTGAAGGTGAGCGATTTCATTATTAAAAGTATCATAATCATATTTAACAACCCCAATCAAATAAAAAATAGACCATAATTCAAATTTCTAGTCATTTGTTTTAAATAAACTCAAAATTCAATTAACAACAAATATAATCATCAATATTTTCATTTTTTTATTTCAATAAACAATTTTCAAAATGATTATTTTAATAAAAGATTCTCTAGTTATTTTTAATAGTAAAATAAGTGTTAATTCACTTTATCTAAAGTAATTTAAAATAACATTGAGATTAACTGTGCAAATATGAATAAAGTTACGGGTAACTTTTACTACGAGCAATACTTTTATTATTCTATTATGCATAATCATAAGCTTTGTGATATGCATTGATACAAAAAAGAAAGGCCAGTAAATAAAATACTGGCCTTTTAGATATCATTGAAATTATTCGCGATGTTCTTGCCAACGTAAGTGTAAGTCAACCAGTTGACGATGACTTTCTTTCCAACGCCCAACTGCTTGTAATTCTGTTAAGCTATATTGTCGACCACTATGATATAGCTTAGAAGCTTGGCTATCATGTTGTTTTGGTAAATTATCTAAAACACTGACTGCACCTTCACGGTTATTACAGACTAAAATCATGTCACACCCAGCATTCAATGAAGCCTGTGCTCTCTCGGGATAACTTCCCATAATAGCCGCACCTTCCATCGATAAATCATCAGAGAAAATAACCCCCTGAAACCCAAGTTGCTCTCTCAATACTGATTTTAACCAAAATGGCGAGCCACTCGCCGGACGATCATCAGCTTGTGTATAAATAACATGGGCAGGCATAACCGCATCGAGTAGCTCTCGTTGAATAAAATCTTTAAATATCAACATGTCTTTACCACGGATCTTCTCTAAAGCGCGGTCATCGCGTGGTGTTTCTTTGTGTGAGTCAGCTTTCACGGCGCCATGACCAGGAAAGTGTTTTCCTGTTGTTTTCATTCCCGCACTGCGCATGCCTTTAATAAAACGCTCCGCCATGACCATCGCAATTTCAGGGTCTTCGTGGAATGAGCGTTCGCCTATCGCAATACTTTGATGGCCAAGATCCAGAACAGGTGCGAAACTGATATCAATATCCATGGCTATCATCTCTGATGCCATTAACCAGCCCGCTTCTTCAGCAAGCTTGGCACCATCCATTTCACTATTAAGCGCGGCAAATGCCTGAGCTGAAGGCAATGCCGTAAAACCATCACGGAAACGTTGTACTCGACCACCTTCTTGGTCAACGGCTATCAGCAACCGATGTCTTGATGCATCACGAATTTGGCGAACAAGCTCTCGTAATTGCGCTGCATCATGAAAGTTACGGGTAAATAATATTAACCCGCCCACGGATGGGTGAGCTAATATTTCGCGCTCTTCGTTGTCCAATTCATAACCCTGAACATCTAGCATTATAGGGCCCATAACATGCCTCACTTATTCAACTAATTATCTCAATTCGATACTGTTTTCTGATAGCTTTCAGCCATCAACCTAATAAACCAAAATATTGTCGTAATGACTGTGAGTGTAACAAAAAGTCAGATGACTGGCTTTCATTCCACTGCACTTCATACCACATTAATGTCATATATTTTACCCAAGGTGCCCATGATTGACAGCTTTTCGCCAATTGCTGTTTGTCACGATAAGCACCGTGAATATCACAATATTGCGTCAAGAAAAAATCTCTCTGAATGTCAGTCAGACCATTAAATTGAAAATAGGTTTCTAAAGAAAAAGCGATATCTGTATTGGCTGCATATTCCCAATCCAATAGCATTAACTGCCCTGTTGCTGTGTGAACAATATTTTTTGCATGAATATCCATATGGGCAGGTGCCAGTTTCAACGTTTTGGGAAAAGCATCAGAGGTAAAATGACGATGTAATTTTTTCCAGCGAGGCGAAAACCTTTTTTTATCAATCAAATAGCCATAATGTGATATTTCATCGCGTAGCTGTAAATGATACCCCAGCAGTGGAGTACGATGTAATTGTGTGACTATATTTGCAAGCTCGCACTGAAAACTCGGTAACAGAAAATTATTATTATCAGGGTGTTGCCCTTCACACCACCCTAATAATAACCATTGCGCATTTCGACCAATCACTTTAGGAGTAAATGAATAAGCACGTAATTGCTGTAATACCCGCGCTTCTTTCTTTCGGTCAACGTACAAAGCAGTTTGTGCATTTCCATCAGCGCGCGCGATAAGCTTTATTTCACTACCAGATAAGGGACATTGCAGCAAAAAGCTTCCACCTGATAGCCCGGTTAGCGAAGATATTTTCCAATCATGTACAGGGATTGTCGGAAAACACAACGCTAACAGCCGAAAAAGCGACTGCGGGTTACTCAATATTGTGCTTTCCCGTCCAAATAATTTCACCTGTTTGCACTTCCATCAATTGCATTTCAAGGCTTCTTTCTTTGTTGGAACCTGACATCACGCTGTAGATCACATACTCTGCTTGAACATAGCGCCCTAACCCTATCGCTTTGCTGCGGGTTACTAAGCTATCTTCTTGTGATAAACCGAGTGTTTTACGTGCAGAACTTACCACACTGGCAGGAACAACTTTAAAGCGATTCGTATTTTCAACCGCGGTTGTCATGACTGATGTCACAGCCTGTACAGGTAGTGAGCCGTTCGTATTATTTTTCACTGAGTCAACTAACAATACTTTGCCACTTTCTACCCCATCCGCACTCACCATTTGATTAACTAAAGGCGTAATGGAAGCTGACCAATCTATTGTTTGTTGTTTTGGTGGAGTTGGCACAACATCAACGGGTGGTGGAGTCACTTCCGGTTGTTTTTCAGGCTCTACGGGCACTATCGGGGGTTGTGTACCTGGTTGTTGAGGTGGATATGAAGGGCACCCAGCCAAAATTAATGTCGCGGCAGCAACCATTAAGATGCGTTTCATTATTATTCTCCGGCCTTTGGCGATAAAAATACATGAACACGTACATTTGTTGCACGTGGAGAGGAAGTCACGGCACGAACTTTCACAACAGAATTCGCTGCAATTTGCTGATGCATAATATTTGAAGTGTCTACTTTTAACCCTTGCTGATCATACCAATATAAACGATAAGCAATGTTCACCACTTCAGATTGTGAATTACTCATATTGATCGTGGCGATAGTTTGGTGATTTTCATTACCTATCACTGGGTTTTCGACAATGACTCCTTGTGCAAGTACTGCAGGCTCCATAATGATGCGCTGTTGCTCATTAAAAGCCAGTCCTTGTGTCTTTTTAAATACGCAACCACTTAGCAACACGGTTACTAAAGCAAGTAATGCAATACGGTTCATTGTCGACCCCTATACCTTATTATTTCGCCAATAGGGGGCCTAATGGGCGACCACCCACTAGATGCATGTGGATATGAAACACTTCTTGACCTGAATGTTCATTACAGTTCATGATTAAACGGTAACCATTCTCTGCAATACCTTCTTCTTTAGCAATTTTAGCCGCTACAGTAAACAAACGGCCTAACGCAAGTTCATCATCCACAGTAACATCATTAACAGTCGGAATTAATTTATTTGGAATGATAAGAATGTGTGATGGTGCTTGTGGTGAAATGTCACGAAATGCCGTGACAAGTTCATCTTGGTAAACTACGTCTGCCGGGATCTCGCGACGGATAATTTTACTGAAAATCGTTTCTTCTGCCATTTCAATTTCCTTAGTCATTTAATCGTTCTTGTGAACTAATTTATACGTTATTTGTACCAACATTTAAATGAAACAAACGATTGAAGTTTTGCGTCGTAATTTCAGCGAGCTGCTCAACACTAACGCCCTTCAGCACGGCCATGTATTCAATAACATCCCGAACGTACGCGGGTTGGTTTTCCCTACCACGATGAGGAACAGGAGCCAAGTATGGCGAGTCGGTTTCAACTAAAATGCGATCTAAAGGAACAACTCGGGCGGCTTCTCTAATTTGTTCCGCATTGCGAAATGTGACGATCCCTGAAAAAGAGATATACATACCCAAATCGAGCAGTTCCACAGCCGTATCTTTATCTTCAGTAAAGCAGTGCAATACCCCGCCACAATCCATCACGTTTTCTTCACGTAAAATAGATAACGTATCTTCTCGTGCCGCACGAGTATGCACAATAACCGGTTTGTTCACTTCACGACCGATACGAATGTGCTGACGAAAAGACTCTTGTTGTAGTGCCGCGTTTTCTTGCTGGTAATAGTAATCCAGCCCGGTTTCTCCTAGCGCAACGACTTCGTTTCCTGCCGCTAATTGTGCTAGTCGTGCAAAATCATATCCCTCATCTAAATTGAGAGGATGAATACCACATGAAAAAGCGATATTGTCACGCAGGCCAATCAATTTCTTCATGCTTTCAAAACCGTGCAACGTCGTTGCAACTGCTAACATGTAGCGAACATCACGAGCCGAGGCCTTTGCGATGACATCATCGACATTCGTGTGTAACTTTTCATAATCTAAACAGTCGAGATGACAGTGTGAATCAACAACAAACATATTTAACTCTTTTTAAAATGTAGGGACAGCCAATGAAGCTTCCCATTGTAATAATTGATTTGCCAGAATCAGTTCCTGATTCAATGCAGGAACTGTCAGTAATTGATGACGGCAATATAACCATTTATCATACATATTTATTAACTGAGTACGATTCATAGCGCCGGCTAATTGTAGGACTTGA
This sequence comes from Providencia sp. PROV130, assembly GCF_028482225.1. NCBI lineage: Bacteria > Pseudomonadati > Pseudomonadota > Gammaproteobacteria > Enterobacterales > Morganellaceae > Providencia > Providencia sp. PROV130. The sequence continues at coordinate 54,308 of NZ_JAMPQC010000028.1, forward strand.
GACTGCTGATCTTGGTTGATGCAAAAAGCCCCAGCACCTTGTTGAATTTTAATGGCATCCGCAAATAAGCTGAGTAACCAATTTAAGGCATCCGGCACCTCATCGATATTCAAACTAGGCAGCAAACTCAACATATCACCCGTTTGCAATGCATGGCTTAAACTATGGCATAGTGCATTACGTTTTTGCCAACGTTGTTCGTCCAATAAAGCTAACGCAGAAACCGGGGCGCCTTGGCATATTTTTAATGCCGTTATCGCATTTTCAGTAGCAATACCTGGTTTTTGCTTTTGCAGCCAATAGAGTGCTATTTGTAGATCAGGTGCGGGTAAGAAATGGCTTAGACAACGGCTACGAATGGTTGCAAGCAAATCCTCTTGTTTATCACTTCCTAATAAAAAATAAGTGTCTTTTGCTGGCTCTTCCAATGTTTTCAATAACGCATTAGCTGCCGCATCTGTCAATGCCTCAACATGTGGAATATACACCACTTTATTACCACTTTGTTGGGCATGACGACTCAAGGTTTCAATTAATTTCCTAACCGCATCGACACTAACAGTAGACTTTCCTTTCTCTACCTCAAGAATATGATAATCAGGATGATTGCCTGCAAGCATCAAACGGCAACTGTGGCATTGCCCACAGCTTTTTAGCCCGTCTCTTTCTTGGCAAATAAGCCAACGACTAATTCCATAGCATAGCGCTTGCGCACCATTTCCCGGCATTGAATGAAGCAGTAACGCGTGGTGGCCTCGACCGCTTTGGTACGCAGTAATGATTTGTCGGTAAGGTTCATTTAACCAAGGATACCAATTCATGGGATTAATACCTTATGTGGTTTATCAAGCACACGTTAGCCATCCGGTCAGCGTTTGGCGAATATCATGCTGTACTTGCTCAATGTTTTGGCTTGCATCAATCGTGAGTATCGTTTCATCACCCGCGGCCAGCTCAAGATAACGGCGGCGTGTTCTTTCGAAAAATGCTAACGACTCTTTTTCAATTCTATCTAATTCACCTCGAGATCTTGCTCGCTGTAAACCTAATTCAGGTGGTAAATCAAGGTATAACGTTAATGAAGGCTTGAAATCGCCCAACACTAAGTCACGTAATGATTGCATCAAATGACGGTCAATTTCACGTCCGCCGCCTTGATAAGCTTGGGAAGATAAATCATGACGGTCACCGACCACCCATTTGCCCGCCGCTAATGCAGGTCGAATCACTGTTTCAACTAGTTGTACACGGGCAGCATAAAGCATGAGCAATTCAGCCTTATCAGTGACTTTATCACCCGCAATACCTTGCTTTACGAGCTCGCGTAATTTTTCTGCCAGTGGGGTGCCCCCAGGCTCACGAGTGAAAACAATATCCGTGATCCCAGCTTGGTTCAACGTTTCTACAACCGTGTTGATTGCTGTCGTTTTACCAGCGCCTTCAAGACCTTCAATAACAATAAATTGGTTTTTCATTTTTATCAGTTTTGCTGTTCAAATTGGCGGTAAACTTTAACGGCACGATTGTGGTCGTTTAAATTACGACTAAAAGTATGCCCACCTTTACCATCTGCGACAAAGAATATGTAATCGGTTTTAGCTGGATGTGCTGCTGCCTTTAACGATGCAAGGCTTGGCATTGCAATCGGTGTTGGTGGCAAGCCATCAATCTTATAAGTATTGTACGGAGTATAATTATCTAAATCACTACGATAAATTTTACCGCGATACTTGTCGCCTAACCCATAGATGACGGTTGGGTCGGTTTGCAAGCGCATATTTTTCTTTAGTCGATTAACAAACACGGAAGCAACTTGGGCCCTTTCACTATCAACACCGGTTTCTTTTTCAATAATCGAAGCCATAATAAGCATTTCATAGGCATTTTTATAGGGTAAATCCCTATCTCGCCCTTTCCACTCTTCATCAAGGCTGTTTTGCATACGTTTATAAGCACGTTTCAGGATTTCAGCGTCTGTTGTTCCCGCCGTGTATAAATAGGTATCAGGATACAACCACCCTTCTAAAGTGCCTTCCCCGTTAAACCCAATAAGCGCATGCAGTTCTGTCGGGGTTAAGTTGGTGGTTTTATGCTCTAAATAATGCGCATCTCGTAAAATATTACCCCAATCATTCAAACGATTACCTTCAATAAAACGGATTGAAAACTGAGCTTCTTTACCACTCACAATTAATTGTAGGAGCTGTTCAACATTCATCCCCGGCTGCAGGCGGTAAGTTCCCGCTTTTAGCTGAGCCAGTTCAGGACGTAGTTTGAGCAACCATTGGAATTCATTCCCTTTTTCAAGAATTTTATCTTCAATAAGTAACCCTTCAAATGCAACACGCCCCGTTCCTGCAGGCACTGTGAAGATTTTTTCTTGTGTGATGCTGATAGGCGTTTTGGCATAGTTCAATACTTGACGGTATTGCCAATAGACCGCGACAGCAACAATAGCAGCCAAGGTCACGGCGATAAGAATGATTTTTTTGGCTAATTTCATTTATTGACCATTTCAATGCGTGTGTTGGTAATAATTAATTCATTTATAAAAACTAAATTTTGCAACGCAAAAATAAATACTCAAACAACTCACGGGACGCAAATTGCAATGGTGGACACTGTTGACTCATTTGAATACTTTGTACCGGTAAAACTGGCATCAATGCATTACAAATAATCACTTCATCACAATGAGTTAACACGTTAGCAAAGCGTTCGACCTGTTGAAGATGGTACTGGCTATCCTCTAGTAGTGATATTATCTTTTGTCTCATTAATCCATTTACCCCACTATGAGATAAAACTGGGGTGTATACTGTTTGCCCAACTCGCCAAAAAACATTTGCACTACAGCATTCAACAATAATACCGTCGGTATCTAGCACAATCGCTTCATCTGCATCAAGTTCATCAACCTCTTGCTTAATAAGGACTTGTTCTAGACGGTTGAGGTGTTTCATTCCTGCTAGCAATGGGTTGCGAGCTAACGGAATTTGACTAAGAACGAGGCGTGCCCCTTTACACTGCAGTTGAACATAATTATTCGGAAAAGGAGAAACGCTGACTATCACCGTCGGCGAGGTAAAACCTTTAATGCTATATCCTCTACCGCCTGCACCACGACTTAGAATGACTTTAATCACAAACTCGTCTTGAGTTTGCTCTGCACAAATCTGCTTTAGTTGCTCCGCTAAGCTTCCCCAATCTGGCTGTGCAATTTTTAATCTTTGGCTATCATGCTGTAACCGGGCAATGTGCTCATTTAACATTTTAGCTTGCTGATTAACGCCATGTATGGTCGTAAAGCAGCCGTCCCCAAAAGAGACTGCGCGATCGGTAACACTTATTTGCTGGCAAAGTTGCCCATTAACCCAATATGACATTGATAATACTTATAATAAAAGCTGATAAATCAGACATTAATCAAGTGGGATTATCATAAACTAAAGCGAAGAACTGTGCAAAGAACTGGACAAAATAAAGCCCCAGCCACATTACGTGACTAGGGCTAATTAATAACGGTAATAGATTAATTATTCGCCGCGATAACGACGGAAAATTAATGAACCGTTGGTGCCACCGAAACCAAATGAGTTACACAGAGCGAATTCCATATTCTCAACTTTACGTGCTTCACCTGGGACAAAGTCCAGTTTGCACGCTTCATCTGGGTTATCCAGATTAATGGTTGGCGGAACAATCTGATCGCACAATGACAAAATGGTAAAAATTGACTCAATAGCACCCGCAGCACCAAGTAAGTGGCCTGTCATTGATTTGGTTGAGCTGACTAATACATCTGTGCCTTCACCAAATACATTAACAACCGCTTGTGCTTCTGCCAAATCACCGGCAGGAGTTGAAGTACCGTGAGCATTGATATACCCCACGTCACTGGCTTTAATGCCTGCATCTTTCAGTGCATTTTCCATCGCAAGTGCAGCACCCGCACCATTTTCAGGTGGTGATGTCATATGATAAGCATCACTGCTCATCCCAAACCCTGCAATTTCAGCATAAATTTTTGCACCGCGCGCTTTCGCATGTTCATATTCTTCAAGAATAATAATACCTGCGCCATCTCCCAGAACAAAACCATCACGGTCTTTATCCCATGGGCGACTTGCCGCTTGCGGGTCATCGTTGCGAGTCGATAATGCACGCGCTGCACCAAAACCGGCCACACCGAGTGGTGTAGTCGCTTTTTCAGCACCGCCTGCAACCATTACATCGGCGTCACCGTAAGCAATCATACGTGCTGCATGGCCAATATTATGCACACCTGATGTACAGGCTGTTGCAATTGAAATACTTGGGCCACGAAAACCGTACATAATGCTTAAATGACCAGCCACCATATTAATGATGGTCGATGGTACGAAGAATGGGCTTACCTTGCGAGGTCCACCGTGCAGTAATGACTCACAGTTGTCCTGAATTAAGCCTAACCCACCAATACCAGAACCAATCGCTGCACCAATTCGAGTAGCATTGGCTTCTGTTACTTCCAATCCAGCATCTTTAAAGGCTTGAAAGCCAGCGGCGATACCATATTGGATAAATGGGTCCATTTTCTTAGCATCTTTACGGGAGATGCCAAATTCTTCGTAATTGAAATCTTTTACTAAGCCAGCAAATTTAGTTGCGTGGTTAGTAGTATCAAAATGATCGATTAGGCTGATACCACTCTGTCCGTCACAAACAGCTTTCCATGATGACTCAACTGTGTTGCCGACAGGAGATAACATGCCTAGTCCGGTTACGACTACACGACGCTTAGACACGTATTTCCTCCAAGGAGGGAAAAGTTACAAAAGAAACATAGGCGATCGAGTGATCGCCTAGATAAGTTTTCGTACGATTATTTAGATGCGTTCTCGACGTAGTCAATCGCAGCCTGTACTGTTGTGATCTTTTCAGCTTCTTCGTCAGGGATTTCGCAATCGAACTCTTCTTCCAGAGCCATAACCAGCTCAACTGTGTCAAGAGAATCAGCGCCCAAGTCATCAACAAATGAAGCTGTATTTACAACTTCTTCCTCTTTAACACCCAGTTGTTCAACGATGATTTTCTTAACGCGTTCTTCGATAGTGCTCATACTATTAAAATTCCTATCAAAACTCGCTTTCGCGATGGTTTTCGTAGTTTATGAAATACAGGAAAAGATACAACCCAATCCCGGCTGTTGGAACTACTATTTTGCATTATTTAGCGTTGGATAACATTAAAAATGCAAATAGTTCCATCATTTCTTTAGATCATGTACATGCCACCATTGACATGCAATGTTTCACCTGTGATGTAAGCAGCTTCATCAGAAGCTAAAAACGCTACAGCACTGGCAATTTCTTGTGCATCACCCAGTCTATCCGCAGGAACCTGAGATAAAATGCCTGCACGCTGTTCATCTGTCAATGCTTTAGTCATATCAGTTTCGATAAAACCAGGTGCAACGACGTTGACAGTGATACCACGAGAAGCGACTTCACGAGCCAATGATTTACTAAAACCAATTAACCCTGCTTTCGCTGCTGCATAGTTAGTTTGCCCCGCATTTCCCATCACACCAACAACGGATGCAATTGAAATAATACGTCCACAACGTTTTTTCATCATGGCACGCAAAACGGATTTAGACAAACGGTAAACGGATGAAAGATTGGTGTCAATAATATCTTGCCATTCATCTTCTTTCATACGCATCAATAGGTTATCACGAGTGATACCTGCATTATTAATCAAAATATCAATTTCACCAAATTCTTCGCGAATCTTGGTCAAAGTTTCTTCGATTGATGCTGCATCAGTCACGTTTAACGCTAAACCTTTACCTTTACCATCGAGATAAGCGGTAATGGCTTCTGCGCCTTTTTCGCTAGTTGCTGTTCCGATAACGGTAGCACCACGAGCGATTAATGTTAAAGCAATAGCTTTACCAATCCCACGGCTCGCGCCTGTTACCAGTGCAATTTTTCCTTCAAAGCTCATGTCGTCCTCAGCTATTTTCTAAAGCAGTGCTTAATGATACAGGATCATTGACTGCGACGGCAGTTAAATTAGAGACAATTCGCTTGGTAAGACCAGTCAATACTTTTCCTGGACCTACTTCAATAAGATGTTCAACACCTTGATCTGCCATTAATTCTACTGTTTCCGTCCAGCGTACTGGATTATACAGTTGACGGACTAAAGCATCACGAATATTTTGTGCCGACTTCTCAATTTTAACATCAACATTGTTAATAACTGGATAGCCTGGCTCACAAAAATCAATTTTTTCTAACGCTTCGGCTAATTTATCAGCAGCAGGCTTCATTAATGCACAATGAGACGGGACGCTAACGGATAATGGCAACGCGCGTTTAGCACCCGCTTCTTTACATGCGATACCCGCACGTTCGACTGCTGCTTTTTCACCCGCAATCACAACTTGACCCGGTGAGTTAAAATTAACGGGTGAAACAACTTGGCCTTGAGAAGCTTCTTGGCAGGCTTTTTCAATTGATTCGTTATCTAAACCAATAATGGCATACATCGCACCAGTGCCTTCAGGAACAGCTTCTTGCATGAGTTTTCCACGCAATTCAACCAGTTTAATCGCTTGTTTAAAATCGATAACACCCGCACAGACTAAAGCAGAATATTCACCAAGGCTGTGACCTGCCATAATTGTCGGCATCGCGCCATTTTGGTCTTTCCAAACACGGAAAATAGCCACAGAAGCTGCCAATAAAGCAGGCTGCGTTTGCCATGTTTTGTTTAATTCTTCTTCTGGCCCATTTTGTACTAACGCCCAGAGATCGTAACCCAATGCTTCCGATGCTTCAGCGAATGTTTGCTCAACCAGCTGATTTTCTTCAGCTAATGCCGCTAACATCCCTAAAGACTGAGAACCCTGTCCGGGAAATACCATAGCAAATTGTGTCATGTCTATTTTCTCAGTTAATTAAAAACGAACCAATGCAGAGCCCCAAGTGAAACCGCCACCGAAGGCTTCTAACAGCACAAGTTGACCACGCTGAATACGACCATCGCGCACCGCTTCATCCAACGCTGTAGGAACTGATGCTGCTGAAGTATTACCGTGACGGTCTAATGTGACAACGACTTTATCCATTGTCATATCTAATTTTTTCGCCGTCGCAGAGATAATTCTTAAATTTGCCTGATGTGGAACCAACCAATCAAGTTCTTCTTTGGCAATACCGCTTTGTGCCAGTGTCTCATCAACAATATGTGCTAATTCGCGCACTGCAACTTTAAATACTTCGTTACCTGTCATCGTTAAATATGCAGGGTCTTCAGAACAACGGCTACGATTAGGTAATGTGAGTAAATCCCCATAACGGCCATCAGCATGTAAATGCGTCGAAATAATACCCGGCTCTTCAGATTCGCCGATAACAACAGCCCCTGCTGCATCACCAAATAAAATAATCGTGCCACGGTCTGCTGGGTCTAATGTTTTAGACAAAGCATCAGCACCAATAATTAATGCTTTTTTGGTCATACCCGTTTTGACGAATTGATCAGCAATACTAATCGCATAGGTAAAACCTGCACATGCGGCTGCGACATCAAATGCCGCGCAATCTTGAATACCAAGCATCTGTTGAATTTGGCAAGCCGCGCTAGGAAAAGCGTGAGTTGCTGATGTGGTTGCAACGATAATCAAACCAATGTCAGTTGCATCGACTTGCGCCATGTCTAACGCATTTTTGGCAGCATGAAAACCCATCACTGAGACACTTTCATCTTCGTTAGCAATTCTTCTTTCATGTATACCAGTGCGTGTCACAATCCACTCATCAGAAGTATCAACCATTTTTTCCAGATCAGCATTGGTACGTACTTGTGCTGGTAAGTAGCTGCCTGTTCCTAAGATTTTACTGTACATAGCCATAGGTTATTGATCACTCCTGGGTAAAACAATATTTAGTCGCGCTGTTATTCTTTCTGGGACTTGTTTTTCAACAGCTTGTACTGCGCGGTCAATAGCCGCTTTGAAAGCGCCTTCATTCGCTGCACCATGACTCTTGATGACAATACCTTTTAATCCTAACAGAGTCGCACCGTTATACTGGTCGGGGTTCATGTCCCCAAAACGTTTCATTAAACGTTTTTTTAACCATTTTTTCGCCAGTTGCATAAACCAACTGCTTTTTTTATGTTGATCACCGGTCGATTTTATCAATGAAAGGATGACGCGTATTACGCCTTCCATCGTCTTCAATGAGACATTACCTGCGAAGCCGTCACACACTAACACATCGGTTTTACCTGTCAGTAATTCGTTACCTTCTACATAACCAATGTAATTAATTGATGACGTTTCTTTTAATACTGAGGCGGCTTCGCGGATATTATCCAGACCTTTACTCTCTTCTTCGCCAATATTCAGTAACGCGACTCTCGGTTTAGAAATGTTAACCACTTCTTCGGCCATCACGGAACCCATTACTGCAAATTGGACTAGCATATCACTACTACAGTTAACATTAGCGCCTAAATCTAGCACAACTGTTTGGCTTTTTTGCTGATTAGGTAAGATGGTCATTAGCGCTGGGCGCTCAATCCCCTCTATAGATTTTAGCATTAATTTTGCTAGTCCCATCAGCGCACCCGTATTCCCTGCACTCACGCACGCTTGTGCCTGCCCTGTCTTCACTAACTCTAAGGCCACTCGCATCGAGGTTCCTTTGCTTTGTCTTATCGCATTTGATGGTTTTGCATCGTTTGCGATAACGCCGTCCGCAGGAATAATTTCGACACGCGAAATTTGCTCAGCACTTTGATGTGCAAGCAAAGGTTGAATGGCTTCGGGTTGACCGACAAGCAGTAATTTGAGTGCTGGATTAGATGCCAGTGCCTGCAATGCAGCAGGCACCGTGACGCGGGGACCAACATCCCCGCCCATAGCATCTAACGCAATGGTTAGATTAGCCAAGGTAACAACAAATTACTTGTTGATAACCTTACGGCCACGGTAGTAACCATCTGCTGTCACATGGTGACGCAGGTGAGTTTCACCGGAAGTTTTATCTACAGAAACTAGGGTAGCAGTCAGTGCATCATGTGAACGACGCATACCGCGTTTTGAACGAGTTGGTTTATTCTGTTGTACGGCCATTGACCTTACTCCTTAAGTACTTTTCTTTAAACTGGCTAATACGGCAAATGGGTTTGGTTTTTCTGCCTCGGGAGGCAGTTCACCAAACACCATGTCCGCTACGGACACTTCACAGTGTTCAGAATCATGAACCGGAACCACTGGTAAGGATAGAATTATTTCATCTTCTATCATTCCCAGCAAATCTATTTCACCAAATTCATCAATTTGAATCGGTTCGTAGAGCTCCGGTAATGCTTCGGCCTTTTCGTCATTGACGACAGGACTAAAACAATACGATACGTAGGCATGATGCTTGAAATTTTTTCCGCAACGTTGGCATTGGAGGGTAAGATCCACATCGGATTTCCCTTCGATAACCGTAAGACGTTGTTTATCAATATTAAATGATAATTCGGTTTCTACATCACTGTCTACACTGACTACTGATTCTGCAAGACGTGCAACTTGCTCAGGTGTATAACTCCCGACATAGTCGAGGTTTTTCTGAGCTGCACGCTGCGCATCGATAGTCAGGGGTAATTTTACCTTTTGCATAAGGCGCGCATATTAACTTTGTAATGAGCTATAGTCAAAGAAAAAGGCGGGGTAAACTCGCCTTTTCACCAAAAAATCGCAGGTTTTGCGTTTTATAGTTTAAAATGAGTTAACCCTTTTGGCTACGAGTTTCGAGAAAAATCATGAAATCGATTATTTTGGCGTCAACTTCTGAGTACCGACATGCCCTACTAAAAAAATTAGGCTTACCTTTTTTAGCTGCTGCCCCAAATATTGATGAGTCGCCTGTATTGAATGAATCTGCCCAAGCTTTAGTCATGCGTTTATCTCATGCGAAAGCACAAGCACTCGCCGCTCAATACCAGCAACATCTGGTCATCGGTTCTGACCAAGTTTGTGTTATCAACAATAAGATTGTCGGAAAACCGCATAATTTTGATAATGCTTTTCAACAATTAAAATCTGCGTCAGGCAATAAGGTTACTTTTTATACTGGATTGTGCTTGCTGGATACCGAAACGGGTAAATTTGATGTGCAATGTGAATTATTTCATGTGCATTTCAGACTACTATCTGATGCGGAAATAACGAATTACCTATTGAAAGATGAACCTTATCAATGCGCTGGGAGCTTTAAATCAGAAGGACTAGGAATTAGTTTATTTGAGCGATTAGAAGGGCGTGACCCCAATACGTTAGTTGGGCTTCCACTTATTTTATTACTCGAGATGTTACGTCCACATCAAGTTAGCCCATTATTTGATAATTAATCCTTCATACTGGCAGGGAAAACCTGCCAGTTAATCAAATGGCTTACTTTTCTGCTTTACGACTACGTAATATTTTTAGGCAGTGATTTAATTGGTTATCTAATGGAGCTTGCAAACGCATCTCTTCACCCGTTTTAGGGTGCGTAAATTTCAATGCACTCGCATGCAAAAATAAGCGGTTTAAACCTGTCCCTGCCAGTTGGCTATCAAATTGCTTGTCACCGTACCTGTCATCAAATGCAATAGGATGCCCTGCATAAAGTGTATGAACACGTATTTGATGTGTCCGCCCCGTGACAGGGCTCGCTTTTACCAAGGTTGCATTATCAAACCGTTCTTCCACTTTAAAACGCGTCTCTGACGGTTTTCCTTCACTGCTCACTTTAACGACTCGCTCGCCACTTTGTAGAATGTTTTTAAGTAAAGGGGCTTGAACAACTTTCATGTGCGACTGCCAGTTGCCTCTTACGAGTGCTAAATAATCCTTTTGCATTTGTTTCAAACGCAATTGTTCATGTAACGCTCGAAGTGCTGAGCGTTTTTTCGCCACCAATAAAATACCTGATGTGTCTCTGTCAAGACGATGAACCAATTCAAGGAAACGCGCTTCTGGTCGTAAGGCTCTTAAACCTTCGATAACACCAAAACTTAAACCACTTCCACCATGAACAGCAGTACCCGATGGTTTATTCAGCACTAAGAGAACGTCATCTTCAAATAAAATGCAATTCGCTAATGCAGCGACTTTATCCAGTTTGGCCGAAACCGGTGCGGTTTCACGCTCAGCAACCCTAACGGGAGGAACGCGTACTTGGTCCCCTTCGACCAATTTATATTCAGGCTTTATCCGCCCCTTGTTAACACGCACTTCCCCTTTGCGGATAATGCGATAAATCATACTTTTCGGCACACCTTTAAGTTTAGTGAGCAAAAAGTTATCGATACGTTGCCCAGCTTCGTCATCGCTGATGTCAATAAATTGAACTTGATTTTGTGTATTCATTCGAGAATGCGTTAACTCTAATTGATTAAAATATGCGCTTATTTGCTTTCCCTATCATACCGACTCCACAAAATTTTTTATGTTTTTTTTTAATTTGGTTATTTTCTGCATGATTTATCCTATTTCTAAATAAAATTTCCATATAACTTCCGTATCGACTTGCTATAATGGCTATGGCAATGGAATAATATGAAGTTGCTGAGATGTTTAAAAAACGAAAGTTAACGTTTTATAGGATTTCTTATTTGATGGCGTAACAATGCAGCAATGGCGTAAGACATTTAGCAACATCAAATAAATTAGCGAGCAACGAATTTTGGCTTATTGGGTTAGGAACTTCCGTTTTCTTTAATAACTTACGGCATCCTGATTAAGAACGCTGAATTTTTAATCTAAAAATCAGGTTCACCGAATACTGCGCGTCTCTATACGAACGACTGCCGCGAGGCAGACGGTTTTGTAAAAATCACGAGGCCATCGGTTTACAGTAGCTCTTTCTTTCGCTGCTCTTTATTTAAAAGAAAATAATGAGTAAGTAATAACATGAAAAGAATGCTAATAAACGCAACTCAACAGGAAGAGTTGCGTGTTGCCCTTGTTGACGGGCAACGTCTCTATGATTTGGATATTGAAAGTCCCGGTCATGAGCAAAAAAAGGCCAATATCTACAAAGGTAAAATCACTCGTATCGAACCTAGTCTTGAAGCCGCTTTTGTAGACTACGGCGCTGAAAGACACGGTTTCCTTCCTATCAAAGAAATCGCTCGTGAATACTTCCCAAGCAACTATCACTCTCAAGGTCGTCCTAACATCAAAGATGTGTTAAAAGAAGGCCAAGAAGTTATCGTTCAAGTGGATAAAGAAGAGCGTGGCAATAAAGGTGCGGCACTAACTACCTTCATTAGCTTGGCTGGAAGTTACCTCGTTTTAATGCCAAATAACCCACGTGCGGGGGGTATTTCACGTCGCATCGAAGGGGAAGATCGAACTGAACTAAAAGAAGCTCTGTCTTCTTTACAAATTCCTGACGGCATGGGCTTAATCGTTCGTACCGCAGGTGTGGGTAAATCTGCAGAATCGCTGCAACAAGATTTACTCTACCGTTTACGTCACTGGGAAGCTATCCAAAAAGCCGCTGAAAATCGCCCTGCACCTTTCTTGATTCACCAAGAAAGTAACGTTATTGTCCGCGCATTCCGCGATTATCTGCGCCCAGATATCGGCGAAATTCTGATAGACAACCCAAAAGTTGTCGAAATGGCACGCAACCATATCGAAGCTATCGGCCGTGGTGATTTTGCAAGCAAAATCAAACACTACAGTGGTGATGTTCCTCTGTTTAGCCACTACCAAATTGAATCACAAATCGAATCTGCGTTCCAACGTGAAGTTCGCTTGCCATCAGGCGGTGCATTAGTTATTGATACCACTGAAGCATTGACCGCTATCGATATCAACTCTTCACGTTCAACACGTGGTGGCGATATCGAAGAAACTGCATTCAATACTAACTTAGAAGCGGCTGATGAAATTGCACGTCAATTACGTCTACGCGACTTGGGTGGTTTGATTGTTATCGATTTTATCGACATGACACCCGTTAGGCACCAACGTGAAGTTGAAAACCGCCTACGTGAAGCAGTACGTCAAGACCGCGCACGCATTCAAATTGCACGCATCTCGCGCTTTGGGTTATTGGAGATGTCACGTCAACGTTTGAGCCCTTCTTTAGGTGAGTCAAGCCACCATGTGTGCCCTCGCTGTACAGGAACGGGAACTATTCGTGACAACGAATCACTTTCTCTGTCTGTTCTTCGTCTTATTGAAGAAGAAGCACTGAAAGAAAATACTCATGAAGTGCATGCCATTGTCCCCGTACAAATCGCCTCTTACCTGCTGAACGAAAAACGCAAAGCGGTCAGTGATATCGAACAACGTCAAAACCATGTCCGTGTTGTTGTTGTTCCTAATGACCAAATGCAAACGCCTCACTTCCATGTGATCCGCATTCGTAAAGGTGAAGAAGTCAATACGTTAAGCTATAACTTAGCGCAATATCACGAAACAGAGACGTTAAATCAGATTGATGAAACGACATCTGAACGTAAAACACCTGAGCAACCTGCAATTTCTGCTTTTGCACTGCAAGAGCCTGTTGATATGCCTGCGGTTAAACCTAAAGAGACAGTCACTAAAGCGCCAGTAAAACCTGCATCAGCAGAACCTGAAAAACCAGGTTTATTCAGCAAAATTGCTGCTTTCTTCAAGAACCTATTTGGTGAAGAAGAAAAAGTGGTTGAACAACCAGCGCCGAAAAATCGCAATAATAACGATCGTCGCCGTAATAATGACCGTCGCAACAATCGCCGCAATAATAACCGCCGTGACCGCGATGACAATGACAACCGTGACAATCGCGAAACTCGTGATAACCGTGATACTCGCAATAACCGCAATGCATCAACGGATGAAACGAATAATCGCAATAAAGGCCGCAATAATAAAAATGCGAGCCAACAAAATGAGCAAGCCGCTGAGAATAACAATAGTGACAATCAGCAGCAACGTCGTGAACAACGTGCTGAGCGCCGTCGTCGCCAAGACGAAAAACGTCAACAGCAAGTGGCTAAAACGCAACAAGATGCTCAACAAACTAACGTTGAAAATGAGGTGGAAAAGGAAGAAGAACAACGTCCTGTTGCACCACGCCGTCAGCGCCGTCAGTTGACACAAAAAATCCGTGTTACTGATAACGAGCAAGTTATTGCACCGGTTGAAGCCGCATCTGAAACAATCACAACGCCTGTTGCCGCACTTCCTGCGCCAATCTTACCTGTGAAGCAAGTTGAAGGTGATGTGCAAGTTGAAGAATTGCAAGAATCAATGACCTCCTCTGATGGTGAAGAGAAACAAGACACCATTATTCCGCGCCGTTCACGTCGTTCACCACGTCATTTACGTGTTAGTGGCCAACGTCGTCGTCGTTATCGTGATGAGCGTCATTTAAATAAATCACCAATGCCATTAATTGCTGCTGTTGCATCACCTGAGCTAGCGTCGGGCAAAGTGTTTATTCATTATCCAATTGTCCAACCTCAACAAGAGAGCATGGCAATTATCACTAATGAAGAAATGCTTGAGCAACAAAGTGTTAATGAAACGTCTGTAACAGAAACCACCAATGTTACCGCGTCACAAAGCGATGTTTTAGTGGCACCAGTTGTGGCCGAAGTGGTTAAACACAAGGTACAGGATGTTGCTGTAGAAACAATTAGTACTGAAGAAACTTCATTAGTTAACGAAGCACCAACTGTCGAACACCCTGTTGAGTCAACAACAATTACCGCAGAGAATACAGACATTGCGCCTGAAGCTGAAGCAGTAGAAGTGGCACAAGACGCTGTTGAAATCGTTGCTGAGGTTATCGAACCTCAAGTGGCAACACCGGTTGAAGTGACTCAAATCGACGTGGTTGAAACCGTGACTATCGTGGACGAACAAACGGCTCCGGTTACTGTGGATGACGCAGTTGAAGAAGCTCAACGTACTGAAACTGCTGTTGCAGCACCAGTCGAAGTGACCAGTGTCGAAGAGATTATCGAACCTGTTACTACGGTTGAGCCAGCCATGGTAACAATCAGCCCAGCGGTAAGCTTACATAAACGTCACGCTTTTTCTCCAATGACTAAAGCACCAGCGCCAGACGTTGCTGCTGCGCCATTTGAGATAAAAGAATATCAGCGCGAAGCCTCAACCTTTGAAGGTAAAGGTGGCGCAGGTGGCCATGTTGCTTCCAATGTAGCAACCTCTGCAATGGCAAAACCGACAGATAACTAAGACTCAATCGCTGTAAAACACGAAAGCCTTGATAGGAAACTATCAAGGCTTTTTTTATATAGCTTGATATTATTTGATAGTGACTTTACTTGTTGTAATTTATTAAATACTAACAATATTTATTCTCTAGAAACCTTTGACAATGCGCCATAAATTGGCGCATTGTGCATCTGTACGAAATATGTACGCTCAATGCAGCAAACACGCTAACAGAGGATATTCTATGGATTATGATTATACGCAAATAGACCGTTGGAAAAATGGCCATGCATATACAAGCGATGGTGTATTACTACTCCCGACTCCTCACGTAACCCCTGACAGAATTTTACCAGACCATATTCTGAATGCGATGGCAAAAGGAATATGCGGGGTTTGTGGGCTTAGTAACTGTCGTTATGAAAAAACATCTTCTTATAAAAAGATGTTAAGTGCCTATCAAAGTGGAAAGCTTGAGTTAATGTATACCATTTATTGGCGCTCTTTTGGTGGATTATATAGAATGATGAAGCCAAAAATAGAGTATGATTTAAATGAAATAAACAAAAAAGAAGCGGAAGAGATTAAGAGCTCAGTTAAATTTACAGCTGATTTTTATAAAGAAGTTTTTAACTCCTACGGTGAAAAAGCAGAGAAATTGGCTAAAACTATGGCAGAGCAAGCCAAAGGAAAAAAGATCCGTAATGTTGAGGATGCATTAAAAGCTTATAATAAATATAACAATAATATTAGTAGAAAAATCGATGCTAAAGATCGTAAAGCCATTACAGCAGCATTAGAATCAATTAAAGCTGATGATATTGCAAAAAATTTCAAAAAATTTAGCAAGGGCATGTTATACACAAGCCAAGCAATTGACTTTATTGATTGGTCTAATGAATTAATAAAAGCGATAGACACTAATAATTGGAGACCTTTTTTTGTTAAAACTGAAACAATAGCAGCAGGTATGGCAGCTACAGCTCTTGCTGGATTCACTTTTAGTACATTGCTTGGCGGGCCTATTGGTGTGCTAGGCTATGGCTTAATTATTGCAGGGATAGGAGCATTAATTAATGATAGTTTAGTAGAGGAAGCAAATAATTTGATTGGTATTTAATTATAACATAGAAGCTATTTACTTCGCTGACAATCTTCTTATCAATACAGTTATAATAAAAATCAACGTAATTGGAATAGATAATAAAAACACCACACCACCATATACGGCTAATCCTCCAGCCTTACCTGCTGTGTCCATAAATAAGCCCCTATTCCAAAATTCTCTAGTAGTAAACATTAGAAAGAAGCTTTCAACTGCCCATTTCGCAAATGGGTAAATGATAATACCAATAACACTAATAAATAAAATCAGTGACTTATATTTAAGTTCGCTACCCAAATAAGAATATAAAAACAAGGTTCCCATAAACCAACCCCAACACATGTTTTGAATATAATATTTTTTATTCATTAACTATTTCCTTATTCTCCTATGGAGTATAATAGCAAACCCCATATGAGAATGAGAACTCATATTAACTACAGTTATTGTTGTGTCCTAACATCTTAAAATCACTGATTAATCACTACATAATAATTACATTATGTTAATGTATAATTATTACGTACTAACTGAAAAGGATGACCTTATGTTGAAAGTGATTGCAGAAGATTTTATTAAAACTGAGGCGATTGAGATTGTTATGCCACTATACCGCGAATTAGTTGCAGCAACGAAACAAGAGCCATTGTGTATCAGTTATGACCTCTATGTTGACCAAAAAGACCCCGGCCATTTTATCTTCATCGAAGAATGGCCGAATCAAGAAGCGTTAGATATCCACTGTGCGAGCGAACACTTTCAGCGCCTTGTTCCCCTAATCAACAGCTATAAGCGTTCTGATCCTATTATCATACTGATGAATGGTGCTTTTAAATATGCGCATTAGCTAAACGTACCAACGCCAAACATATAATTAGAATCTGCGCACAATACTACAGGCCGAATTCTAAGATCGGCAAAACCTACATAATCCGCTAAATAGTTCGCTCTGTCGCTAGGCGGCAAGCTAAACAAGACCCTAGGAGCATACACGAGTATGCGACTAGGACGAGTATGCGACGTCAACACTGCTTATAGCCCTTAATAAAATACAATGGTATTAATCCGCTAAATAGTTCGCCCTGTCGCTAGGCGGCAAGCTAAACGAATCCCTAGGAGCATACACCCGTATGTGACTAGGGTGAGCGTGCGACACCAACAACGCGACAGGCCGAAATATGACGAGGATACAATCCTATAAATAGTTTGGCCTGTGGCTAGGCGGCAAGCTAAACAAGACCCTAGGAGCATACACGAGTATGTGACTAGGGTGAGCGTGCGATGCCAACAACGCGACAGGCCGAAATATGACGAGGATTTTTAGAACCAAGGAGCTTGGGTCATCACCGAACCATAAAACAAGGCTCTGCCAGCTAACTCTCCGCTAAATATCGCCATCATTATCAATACAAGTAAAACTGCGGATGGTCGCTCCTTGTATGCTTTCATCACCATAATGCAAGGCAATATCATACTCATCACTACTTGCCACCACAGCAAGTAGCTCCCACCTTGGCTTGCAGGTAATTGTAAGCGAATAATCTGTGCAATTAATACCAATGCAACGCCTATCAACACGCCAACTTTAATGGTCGAGGGTAATGACTTGCCTTGCCCAATAACAAATAAGGCTACTAGACTAAAACCAAGTACAATTGCACTGCCTATAAACGCGATTTGGGTTGCCGGTGTATGCCATAATGGATGAGCAACCATTTGATAATAGACTTGTGCCGTGACTAGTATAGCGGCTAATCCACCAATCCCACTGATCCAGCCTAATATCGTATTGCGCGTGTTTACTGTGGGTTGCAACCAGCAAGATAGAGCCCACAAAGTGATAACACCATTTAATAATACAAATGTCACTGCCTCGCGACTTAGCCATGAATGACTTAGCCCCAGAACGGAACGGTATGCTTCGAGAGGCACACCTAAATGCCCCATTGACATCGATGAACCAATAACTTCAATCAGCCATATCAATAGCACTGTGCGACGTAATACAGAGCCTGATAATAAGGAGCCCTGACTGGCTTTCATTTGGTAAATGGTTAATGCGAGAACCGCACCAATCCCCCATTGGCTCATCACTGTAAAAAATACCAGAGGGAGCTCCATATGTTTAATATCCATGATTAGTCCTCCATTCCGATAATTACAATATTAGGATTACTAATAGTGTGGTCAGGCATATTGTAACTTTGCTCTAAAACACGCCAATTTGTGGTGTGCTTTTTACGTAATTCTGTGATATCGCCGAATTCAATAGCACCTGTTGGGCAGGATTCCACACACCTTGGCAGTAGGCCTTCGTCTAAGCGTTCCGCACACATATTACATTTACTGGTTTTCCCTTCCGCGGGGTCAAATACGGGCGCATGGTATGGGCAAGCCATAATACACATTTGGCAACCAATACATTTCTCATGGTCTTGTACCACAATGCCATCAGCGCGTTTGGTATAGGTATCCGCTGGGCAAACTTTTAAACATTGTGGGTCATCACAATGGTTACAAGACATCGTAATAAATGCTTGAGTATTCGGTGAGTCATCATTGAATTCGCGAACTCGACGCCACAAGACGCCCGGCGGAGTCACATTCTCAGATTTACAAGCCATTGAACAAGTGCGGCAACCATAGCAATCTTTTGTATTTATTAAAAAACCATATTGCTTGACCATGATTAAGCCTCCCTTCTTACATCAACTAACGTACTATTACAGCAGTGCCCCGTTCCCAAATGTTCAACTTGGTCATTCGTGACATGACTGCTGCTTCCCCCCTGCTGTTCCCACCAACCGTTATCCAGTGAAATCACGCCTTTCTTAATATGCGTTGTCACGACAGCAATGGCTCGGTGTTCTCCTCGGTCATTAAAGGTGATTGCCCATTCCCCATTCTTAATACCTCTAGATTTGGCGTCTTCTGGGTGAATCAAGACATTCGGCTGGTTTCGTTGTACTTCAAGGATCCATTCATTCATTCCATGACTTGAATGCACACTACGCGCTAACTTGCGCTGAACCGCCATCAAAGGATACTTTTTGGCTAATTCAGGTGAACCTTTAACCGACTCAGTCACTTGGTAGTAAGCGACGACAGGTGAAAAATTTTTCTTTTGCCAATCTTCAACAAACAAGTGCGCTTTTTTGGTTGATGTTCTAAAAATACCGTCTTTGAATGGTATCCAATCCCCTTCTACCGGGCGCACGGGGCCTTTTTCTAACATTTGGCGAGTAATACCAGAGCCGACTAAACAGGCATCAATATAGTGCTCTATTGGCTTATTAAATACGTCGCCAAAGCCGAAACGTTCTGCTAATCGAGCGAAAATCCAATAGTCGGGTTTTGCTTCACCAACGGGTTCAACGGCTTGTTCCATTAACTGAACATATTGGCTACGTACCCCCGCCATCAAACTGGTATCTTCAAAAATAGTGGTCACTGGTAAAACTAAATCAGCATATAAGGCTGTTGAGCTCATGAGATTATCGGCAACCACAACAAATGGAACTTTTTTTAGTGCTTCGCGAACCTTGTTGGTATTCGGCAACTGGGTCATAACCCCCATCGTCATAATCCACCAAAAATTAATCGGATGTGGCTTTTCATTGACGATAAAATCGCCAACTTTCGCAACAGGAATGGGGGGAATATTTTTCACATTCGGTGCTGGTGGCACTATTGGGCTAAAGTTAGCCATTTGCCGAGCTCCACCAGCATCACAAACACCCGCCCCTCGTTTACCTATATTTCCAGTCAATAAGGCGAGATAGAACTGGCTTCCTGCAACATAAGCACCATGTTCGGTTCGTTGTGCTCCTGACATATTTTGCACAATCATTGACGGTGTTATTGAGGAGTAATCCCGAGCAAGACGTACAATAGTTTCCACTGGAATATCCGTTTCTTCACTGACTCGGGCAATATCCCAACCTTTTGCTTGTTGATAAATTTGTTCAAAAACAGTGGTATAACTCAAATCTTCAGGAAGTTCATGTTGGAAAAGTGCCGGTTTAATGCCCGGTGAATCATGGCGAACTAACTGTTTGCTTAATGTGTCGAAAACTAAATAGCTGTCCTTATCATCTTTGTTCTGCCTAACTTGTTTTTGGTCCGCATCAACCAAATAAACCGCGCCAGTATGAGCCCTCAAGAAATTTTCATCTATCCGGTTTTCTTCAATAATGATTTTAATCATACCTAAAGCAAGCGCGGTATCTGTCCCTGGAATAATCGGTATCCATTCGTCTGCTTTTGCCGCAGTTTCACTAAAGCGCGGGTCGATAACCACTAATCGAGCGCCATTTTTTCTCGCTTGGTTATAATTTTTAAAATAGGCTTGCATCGTAACAGCTGGGTTATTGCCCCAACACAGGATATAACGGCTATCCGCTATCGTATCGCGGGTATCTGCATACCTCAGCCCGAGCATCGGGATCATCGCAGCTGTTACAGCAGAGCAACAAAGTGAACCCGCTTGTTTCGTTGACCCGCCTAAATAATCAAAGAAAGCCTTCCCCATATCATTTTTAATCGAGTCCATATTTCCGGCATGAGTGGAAATAAACAACCCTTCATTACCATATTTATCAATGGTCTCTCTAATATTTTTTTCAATAAGATCCAGCGCCTCATCCCAACTTATCGGTTTGAATTCAGCTTTACCTTTTTCGCCTACTCGTAGTAACGGTGTTTTGATGCGTTGATCATGATAGACCCATTTAGTTCGGCTCATACCTCGCAAGCAACATTTGACATTAAACCCTTCCGTCGCCTGAATTTTCATCAGCTTACCTTGGTAGGTATATGCGGTTAGGTTGCAATGCAAACACTCCATTGCACAAGTTGACCGAAATGTTTTGTAGTCCGACAGTTTGAGTCGCACCTTCGGTAAAGGTTGATTGCTGTTTCCTTGTGCATAAGAACAGGGGGCGATACTCGCCAACCCTACAACGCCAAGCCCTTTGAGTAGAGTTCGGCGTTTCAAACGTAGTGAATTTATCGTTTTCATTATAGTAAACCTCGACATTGCCTTTATAAGTACACTATATATATACGCCATTCACTAAAGATGAACTTGAGTAGCATCAATAATTCTATCTATTTATAGGTAATAAGGTGCTACCGCTTTCGGATTATTCTTCCGCATTATTGGTTCGTTAGCAGCGCAAGGCAACTCATGGTAAAATTTCAGGACTTGTTAAACTGAGGTTTATGTATGTCTACTCTGCAAGGTGTTAATTCTGTTGATATAGCCGTAAGCATTTTAAATTATATTGCTCAAAATGGGGGCATTGCTCGCGCAGCGGATATTTCAAAAGGTTGTGAGATATCAAAAAGCCGTCTACATAAATATCTGGTTTCACTGTGCCGTACACAAATGCTATACCAAGATTCTCAAACTAGCCGTTATGGTTTAGGCCGCAATTTAACCTTCTTAGCTAATTTTGTTAAACCTGAAGACTCTTACATCGAAACCATTAACAATAGTTTGATTCAATTTCGCGATGAACAGAACGTCTCAACAGGCATAGCCACGCGTCTAGGAAAGGCACTGTCTTTAGTGAAATATAATCGTAGCTTCAAAAATATTGAAATTGACTTTTTACCTAACACGCCATTGCCTGTCGTAAAAAGTGCAGCTGGGCTGATTTATTCTGCATTTGATAACCAATTTGGTTCGAATTCCTATTCGCAGGACGAAATTAATAAAGTTATCCAACAAGGCTATGCCATCCGTTACCAACCAACTGAAGGAATTCCCGGAGCGCAATCTATTGCTTGTCCTGTATTTAATGGCGAAGGCCAGCTTGTCGCAGCAGCAGTGACGATGGGATTTATTGCAGAAAATGAAATGGAAAGGTTAGCAACCGCATTAATCAAACAAGTTAATAGGTTAAATTTATAATAACTACGCGTGGTCAATGTTATCTATCGACTCAAGCCAAAAACAGTAAAGCCGAGATGACCTCGGCTTTACACGGTAATTATTTCACATCAATACGCGGTAATTCACCCATCTCTTTGAGCTTTTTCGATATTTCACGACGTTCTTTGGAGAGTTCAGCGTTCTTGATAATATAATCATCAACACGATCATCATAATCACTACGCATATTCGCAATAATTGCCTGAATATCTTCAATCGACATACCTGGTTTTATATATTCACTCAAGTTATCCAGCAGCAAAACACGCTTCTGGTTATCACGAATTTTTTTCTCATTGTCGGTGATTTCACGACGAATTTTATTTTTGCGACGAAACATACGCACAAATTCCAGAACATTTTGGAAAGACGGCTTGTTAGCGTTGTCCATGTTTAAAACCCTCTAGTCAATATTCAAAACGCATTATCTATTAACACAATACAATCTAATCCTATTGAGTTACAAGCCCGTTTCGCATATTTATCAAATTATTCCGCTGAAAATTGATTTCACTTTATACTTTAACGACCAAATTTTCGGAGTGATCTTCATTACATTTATTTGTTTGATCTTTTTCTCTGATTTCTTGATTGCCTGCCCCATCACCTCTGAGACAAAATGCAGATAATATCGTCGTAATAATAACAAATATCCCCATGACCAGATAGGTATCAGCAAAACCAATTTTATCATACCCCCAACCCGCTAATGGCGATAAAATACTTGCAACGACAGAGCTCATGCAACTAAAGCCAACCAAATAAAGTGTCGATGACAAACGTTTATCGAAATGAAGACTGTTATATTTAAAAATCGCGACTAACAGAATCGGGAGCTCAACGGCATGCAGTAATTTCATTATCGATATCATAATCGCGCCATCAACTAACCCTGAACCAATAATGCGTAGTGCCATGACAGAACTCGCAAACAACAACCCATTTTTAGCGCCAATTCGGTTGACAATAAATGGCGCTAAAAACATGCCTCCTGCCTCCAAGAAAACCTGCAATGAATTTAGATAACCGTACATCTCATTACCTAATTGCTCACTTTGAAACTGATGGGCAAAATACACCATAAATTGCTGGTCATACACACTGTATATACAGGTTCCTAATACAAACAATATCAAAGCCCAAAAATGGGGTTGTACAAACAATTGCAAAGCATCTTTCACCGTGATGGCTGAAGGTTTACCATGTTCAAGGCTATTATACGCATCTGCGTTTGCCGTTTTTAAATTCAATAAAATAACTAAAAATAATAAGCCTGAAACGGTTGCCATGATAAAATTGTAATCAGGGTTCAGGTTAATATTACGCCCAGCAAAAAACGTTGCGCTCGCCCACCCCAATGAGCCCCACATCCTCGCTTTTCCATATTCAAAATTACGTAATCGGCTGACTCGCTCTGTATAAGATTCAAGTACACCAATACCCGCATGAAAAGTCATGCCAATAAACAAACCACCAATTACACTGCCTAAAAATACATTCCATCTTAGCAGCGTACCGAAAACCATAAAAAAGGGGCCAGATGAAATCAGTAGTATTGCAATAAATAACAGTAAATTTTTTCGTAATCCTAATTTATCTTGCATAAACCCATAGAGTGGCTGTGCGCAAAGTGCCACAATCGAAATACAAGAGAAAATAAATCCTGTATCCGCACCATCCAAGCCAACATATTTACGCAGCCAGATTGCGACGACAGAAAACGTTGATGACCACGTGAAAAAGAAAAAAAACAATAATGCACTCAAAGAGGCATAATACTTTCTTGAGCCACGATTCATATTTCATCACCTATCAAAAATTATCCTGATGAAATGTTAAGGTTAACATTAATTTCAAACCACAAAATAGCCTGTTATTTGTGATGTTAATCACTAATGTTAACGTTAACAATTGATATGTGTGATATCAATCACGATATACCCTCACGAATTAATGACGAATATCTGCTGGGTAAAATATTTCATCAAATCACCCAAGTTATGCGGCTATCAATCTTACCCGCTCAATATCAGGTAGCCTTGGTTTAGCTTTTACGGTAGATAAGGTATCATTAATCAACAAGGTATAGTGAATAGCAATAAATTAACCACTATCAATCTACTATATAACCATCAAAATGGTGAAAACGTTGCAAGATAATAAAAAACAACCGACCTTTTTTATTCATGACTATGAAACCTTTGGTAAGCGCCCTGCTCTCGATAGGCCTGCACAATTTGCAGGAGTTCGCACTGACCTTGATTTTAATATCATTGAAGAACCCGAAGTTTTTTATTGTGCTCCGGCTGATGACTATTTACCGCAACCTGAAGCCGTGATGATCACTGGGATCACTCCGCAAGTCGCATTATCTCAAGGCATTAACGAAGCCGAGTTTGCTAAACGAATTCATGCGGCTTTTAGTGTCCCTAATACCTGTATTATGGGCTACAACAATATTCGTTTCGATGATGAAGTTACGCGTAATATTTTTTACCGAAATTTTTACGACCCATATGCTTATAGTTGGCAACAAGGAAATTCGCGTTGGGATTTACTCGACACTTTGCGTGCCTGTTTTGCGCTTCGCCCTGAAGGTATTCAATGGCCAGAAAATGAAGATGGCTTACCGAGTATGCGTTTAGAGCATTTGACCAAAGCAAATGGGGTTGCTCATGAAAATGCGCACGATGCAATGTCTGACGTTTTAGCCACTATTAATATGGCAAAACTATTGAAAGCCGCTCAACCGCGAATGTTCGATTACTTTTATCAACTAAGAAACAAAAACAAAATAAGCCAACTCATTGATATTGTAGAAATAACACCATTAGTTCATGTGTCTGGTATGTTTGGCGCATTGCGTTCTTATGTCAGTTTAGTCGCTCCGCTTGCTTGGCATCCTGATAACAAAAATGCCGTCATTATGTGCGATTTATCTGCCGATATCTCACCATTAATTGAGTTAGACGTTCAACAATTACGTACTCGATTATATACACCTAAAGCTGAATTGTCGGGTGCTTCTCCCGTTCCTGTAAAATTAGTTCATATTAATAAATGCCCTATTTTAGCGCCAGAAAAAACACTGCGGCCAGAAGATGCACAGCGAACAGGTGTTGACCGTGACTTATGTATGCGTAATCTGGAAACCTTACGCAAGCACCCTGAAATTCGTAATAAATTAATTGAGTTATTTAGCGAGCCTCAAATATTTGCCGAGTCAGACGATGTCGATACACAAATTTATAATGGTTTTTTCAGTCCTTCTGACCGCTCAACTATGGATATTATTCGTGAAACTTCCCCACAGAACTTACCTGCATTGGAATTAAGTTTTGAAGATAAGCGCATGAAAGAACTTTTCTTTCGCTACAAAGCACGTAATTACCCTGCAACCTTATCTTATGATGAGCAGCAGCGCTGGTTACAGCACCGTAGAGACTACTTTAATGAAGAGCGTTTAACAGAATACATGCAACAAATACAACTATTACTTGCAGAGCATCAACATGATGAAAAGCGTTGTCAGCAATTAAAAGCATTGATTAATTATGCGAGAGATCTCGCCAGTTAATTTAGCAATAAAAAAGGCAGATATTGAAATGTTTACCAATACCTGCCTTTTTTCATTTATATGACATGGGCCTTAATGGTCATGAGAATGACCGCAACCACAATCCCCTTCCCAATTTTTGCGTTTAGTTGTTTTACCTAAACCAGGGTTCATTGTGTTTGTTGGGTCAGATTGCTTGTAGAATGATTTCAATTGTTCAGGAGCTTTATACAAATGCCCTACGTTATGCTCTGCAGGATATTGAGCGCCTCGCTCATCTAACAAAGCTAACATTTTTTCTTTTAGCTCTTTCGGGTCTACGCCTTTTTTCAATACATAATCCTGATGCATAACATGGCACATAAAGTGGCCACAGTATAATTTATGCACCAATAACTTCTCAATTTCTGGTGGTAACGTTTCAAACCAATTTCTATCATTACGGCGTAATGCGATATCAAGAGGTAAAACATCTTCCACATCTTTGTTGTGAACAGCATGATAACGAACCGCAGAACCCGCAGCTGCAAAACGATGTAAAAACGCTTTTGCTCCCTCCTCGGGGGTACATTCAAAATAGCCGCCATCTGCGCTTGAAAAATAAGATTTTAGCCAAACTTTAGCTTCATCAATGCCATCTCCAGCCATTTTCAACATTAAATGGTGTTCGTAACGATCACGGAACTCTTTCATACGAGGTGGTAAATGAGATGGCCATAATTTACTGAGAACCTGCATAGTGCGGTCAATCAGATTTGATGGCAGGAATGGGACTTTATTTAATACTGCATCAATTCGCCCTTTAATGGTGAAAAACATTGGCATTTTGTCAGTGCCGAATTTATCAATCATTAAAAAGGTATCTTTGCCATAAACTTCTGCAATATCGAAGCAACCACGGTGCATATATTCACCCGCTACTGGCAGGTTTTTAAATTCACTCAAAATATAACGACGTATATCTTCCAAAACATCTGGATTATTAGAACCGATATAAAATACCTGTGTTTTTTTATCTGCTGGGAAGGTATCTAAACGAACAGCAAATACGGCTAATTTTCCTGCGCATCCTGATGCTTCAAATAGACGGCGTTCATCTGCGTTAAAGCGTGATGGCGTATCTGCATCGACATCACGAACGCGTTCTGCATATTCGTGATCAGACGCTAATTTATCGCTAACTTGCACGTCTTCGCTGCTGTAACCGCGATTTTGTAGGTTTGTCAGAATCTCTTCTGGGGTGCTCCCTAAATCGATACCAAGATGATTTACCAGTTCTACTTTGCCATCATCACTGACCCGGCCGTAGAGAGCCAGCTCAGTATAAGCAGGACCTCGGCGTACTAGCGACCCTCCAGAACTGTTACAAATCCCCCCAACGACAGAGGCACCAATACACGAAGACCCAATCAAAGAGTGCGGTTCGCGCCCTAATGGTTTTAAGATTTTTTCCAGATCGTACAAAGTGCTTCCTGGCATCGCAACCACTTGGTTAAATTCCGGTAAAACTTGAATTTGGTTTAATTTCAACGTACTAATGATGACAATATCGCGGTCATAGTCATAACCGCTCGGTGTTGACCCTTCGGTTAACCCGGTATTCGCCGCTTGCATTAGGACAATTTTGTCCGCTTCAACACACGCTTTGAAAACATACCATTGTTCGAGCAATGTTGTTGGAAATACAACCGCGATTGCATCCCCCATACCAGAGCGAAAGCCTTTGCGATAACGTTCTGTTTTATGCGGCTCTGTTAAAATATTTTTTTTGCCAACAATATTCCTAAGCGTCAGTAATAACCGTTGATTCTCAGGTTTCTTTGCATCATTCATTTGTGTGCCTTCTTAATCGAATTCGTAATTATCATAGTTATGCATTATGTATTGTAACAACAATATCACATAATATTATGATGTTAATAGGCTACACGCTTTATCTTAAATAATTCTTAACGGGTAAAAAAATAACGCCTCAAGGGCGCTATTTTATCAATTCTAATTTGGCTATATTCAAAATAGTTCGCTTTGTAGCAAGGCGCCGAGCAAAACGATCATGGAGAGCATACATAAGTATGTGACCCTTGTAGCTTTGTGAATATAACACCGCTACCGCGTGAAATATGAAGTACGGCCTATCTATTTAAAAGCGAAATTTTAGGTATATTTAAAAACGAGATTTTAGATATATTCAAAATAGTTCGCGTTGTAGCAAGGCGCCGAGCAAAACGATCATGGGGAGCATACATAAGTATGTGACCCATGTCGTTTTGAGAACGCAACGCAGCTACAGCACGAAATATGAAGAATATAGCTACACGTCACTCATTTGCGGCATAGGCCGCTTAAACATACGCGTTAAAACAGCCATATACACTAAACCAACCGCAGTCCAGACTAAACCATATACCATTGAATCTTCTTCAATATTTAGCCATAACACACAGACTGTTAATGTCCCGATGACAGGTAAAATCAAATAGTTAATGATATTTTTAGCCCCAGTCATACGGCGTTCACGAATAAAGAATTGGCTGATAACCGAGATATTCACGAAGGTAAACGCGATTAGAGCCCCAAAGTTAATTAACGCGGTTGCAAAATCCATTTCAAACCAGATAGCGCCTAGTGCTAAGAAACCAACCATTAATACGTTATATGCAGGAGTGCGCCACGTTGGGCTAACATAACCAAATACTTTTTCTGGGAATACCCCATCACGCCCCATGACATACATTAAGCGCGCACTACCCGCATGAGCCGCCATACCTGACGCTAATACCGTAACACATGAGAACACCAGAATGATTGACTGGAAGAATGCTCCAGCAACAAAACGCATAATATCTGGCTGTGTCTCGTTAATATTCTTAAAGCGTGATACATCAGGGAAGTATTGCTGTAAGAAGAAAGAAACGGTAATAAAGATAACACCACCAATTAACGCAGTTAAGAAAATAGCCCGCGGGATGACTTTACCCGCATTTGGCGTTTCTTCTGACAATGAGCTTAATCCGTCGAAACCTAAGAATGAGAAACAAAGAATTGTTGCCCCAGCTATCAGCGGGATCACTTCGGTTTTTTCATTAGCAAATGGGTTAAATGTCCAAATCTCACCTGAACCTTCACCATTCGAAACACCGTGAATGACTAAGCCCGTAAAGACCGCCATGACACCAACTTGGATAATCGCAATCACAGTACTTAAGTTCGCTATCACGTTGATACCGCGTAAGTTTGCTGCCGTCATCAATATGACTAGACCCACAACAAAAATCGCTGGTTCAACATTAGGGAAAATATCTTGTAAATAAATTTTAGCCAATAAGATGTTGATCATTGGCATAAAAATATAGGACAGCAAGGATGTCCAACCCACCAAGAAGCCAATATGAGGGCTCATTGATTTTTGGGCGTAAGTGTACGCTGAACCGGCTGATGGGAAACGTTTCACCAATTTACCGTAGCTCAGAGCAGTAAACAGTATCGCAGCAAGTGCAATAATGTATGAAGTTGGAACATGTCCACCGGTTTTATCTGACACCATTCCGAAGGTATCAAATATCGTCATTGGCTGGATATACGCAATACCGATCATCACTACTTGCACCAATGTTAAGGTTTTTGCAAGTTGTACGCGGTTATTCGCACCCGTTTGATTGTGACCGATGTCTAATGGAATTGGAGTATTATTTTGCACGTCTAAGCCCTCCCATAACTTTCGATTGCATACTACTTCGGCTTAATCGACAGTTACTGGGAAGACTTTGCA
Source organism: Providencia sp. PROV130 (assembly GCF_028482225.1). Classification (NCBI taxonomy): domain Bacteria; kingdom Pseudomonadati; phylum Pseudomonadota; class Gammaproteobacteria; order Enterobacterales; family Morganellaceae; genus Providencia; species Providencia sp. PROV130. The sequence goes on from NZ_JAMPQC010000028.1 coordinate 83,896, forward strand.
TCTGCCTATAGGCAGAGAAAAACGAAGAGAGGGAGAAAGGCGTGTGAGCGAAGCCACCGAGAGCCCCATAGTCATCGATACGGCAGCCGCCAGCGCCTGGCCCTGCTGCGAATGCGAAAAAGTAAGCCATAAAAGCATTCCTCAAATCGGTAGCGAAAAATGTTTGCTACACGTAAATATTAAAATTATCTCTCCGGCTCTATGTCCGGCCCCGCTAGAATGAACGTTCCTAAAAACAAAAAAACCGATGCTTCATTTGATTAAGCATCAGTTATTTTTTAGTTCGCGCATTTTGCACGCCATAACTCGAAATAGCAAGTTAAATTGTTAACAAATCACCCTATTTTCCATGAGAAATTTTGATTATTTCTGACTTTTTGCCATATCTGCTTATAACTTCTTTTTCTTATGATTTTTATCAGGTTTTAATCAACAAAAAACCCTTTGGTGGAAGCCAAAGGGTTTGGATTAATCGAAATTATTTTTTCGATTAGAAGTTGTAGTTGATACCGATATTGTAGCGACGGCCTTCTAATTCAGCACCATAAGTCGCATTATCGATTCGGCGATCTAAGACGTTATATACGCCACCAACAATGTTCGCATTCTTGTTAAGCTGATAACTTGCACCTAAATCAAACAAAGCATAAGATGCTGTACCACTTGACATTTTTTGTCCACGACCTTGGTATTCAGAGGTTTTTCCACGGAAATTCATACGCGTCCATGTTTCTAAATCTTCAGTTGTTTGCCATGTCAGTGTGGAGTTAGCCATATGTTTAGGCTGCTTATTTAATGGCTTACCTTTATTTACACCACTTTTTTGTTCAGTATCAGTATAGGTGTAGTTAGCTGCAAAACTTAAGTCATCCACAATACGCCAGTTGAAAGTTAGTTCAACACCGCGCATTCTTGCTTTATCAACGTTCGCTTTATCGCTAATGAAACGATACGGTTGGTTAGGTTTGTCACCTTCACCATCTTGAGCTACTGTACATGCTCTTACTGTGCTACTATTTTCTTCACAACGCCTAACTTCAGTAATTTTATCTTTAAAGTCAGTGTTATAGATAGTTATCCCCGCAGTAATATTATCTTGATTGTTCCAGATAACACCAATTTCTTCGGTCACACTTTTCTCTGGTTTTAAGTCAGGATTACCATAAATAACGGCATTACCTGCATTACCACCTGTTGCTTGTCCCCAGTTTGCAGACGATTCACGCAAGCTTGGTGCTTTGTAACCTGTAGTTACCCCACCTTTAATTGTCCATTGTTCATCAGCATGCCATACACCATACAAACGTGGAGTCCAGTGTGAACCGTAGTTTTCGTCTTTATCCATACGAATACCACCCGTTACCGCAAAGTCATTGGTCATTAACCATTCATCTTCTGCGAATAACGCCCAGCTATATCGTTCAAGCTGATTATACTGTTTAAATTTATTACCTTCGTCTTTCAATTTCTCTTTACGATATTGACCACCAATACTTAAACTATGATCCCCCAGTAAAAAGACACTTTGATTACGGAAAACAAGGTCTTCTGCCGTCATTTTACGACCTGGGTTTTTTGTCTCATCGTATTGAACATAGGTATCTGTTGATGCAATATCATAGATACCCGTATGGGTTAATGCCATATGAGTCAACTCATATTTGCTAAAACCGCTACCGTCGCCTCTTTTGCTGGTATAACCCTCACGGTCATCACGGTGTTGGTTATCACGTTTAAATTCTGCATCGAAGGTATTTTTGTCATCTGGGGTCAACGATACCGTTGCTCCACCACTCGCCATGATTTGGCGGTTAAAACCATTAATGATTTTATCTTCACCACGATGTGAATATTGGCCTTGCAGTTTTACACCTAATAACCCATCAATTAATGGGCCTGAGGTGTAAAAGCTGCCTTGCCCTGTATTCCCTGAATTTTTACGTTCAGTGAGTGTAGTGTCTGCACGTATACTGGTCGTCCACTCTTGTTGTACGCGACGAGTGATAATATTAATTACCCCTCCCATCGCATCTGAACCGTACAGCGATGACATTGGGCCACGTACCACTTCAATACGTTCAATAGCTGGTAATGGTGGTAACCAACCTTGTTCAATACCAGAGCCATCACTATTTGGGCGAGTTGTACGTGTGTCAACACGTTTACCATCGATTAAAATCATGGTGTATTTAGCATCCATACCACGGATGCTGATGTCTGAGCTACTGCCGCCACCGGTCACTAAAACACCCGGTACATCTTTTAATGCATCAGTCACATCACGGTAAGCTTTAGTTTCGAGTTGTTCGCGCGTCACAACAGAAATAGACGCAGGTGCATCTTCAATTTTCTGTTGGTAGCCTGATGCTGTTGTTACATAGATTTTATCATTACTATCATCAGCAAATGCAGGCGCCGCAGCAATAGCCGCAATAATGCTAATTGCCACTTTTCTTTTATTAAAAACAACCATTCCCAACTCTCCAAGAGATATTTTGTTTTATATATGAATTGATTTGCTCACATTGATTTCATTGAATCAAAAAATATTTTTTATTATTGGGGTATTTAAATACCCATAGGAAATTCATGGTAAAAACCATTATATAATTCAATTAAATTTCCTGTGGGTAATTACTATTAATTAAGATTTGATTTTTTAATATTGCGCCCTCTATATTTTATTTAATGTGCTTGCCAAGTGCTGCAAGCACACTATTCTATTACTATATTAACTTGCTAATTTATCAACCAGCCCATCTATTAGGACTTGTGGCACACCTTGCGAACAACGTTCGATACGACCGCGCACACCATAAACCTCAGCAAGGCTTTCGGGGGTAATAACCTCAGCGGGTTCGCCTTGAGCAATTAAATTGCCTTGCTTCAACATTAATACATGCTCCGCATGTTTGAGCGCAATATTAATATCATGAACCACCACAACCGTTATTATATTTCGACGTTTCGTCTCTTTCGCAACTAAATCCATCACATGATATTGGTAATTTAAATCCAGCGCACTTAACGGTTCATCTAATAACAATAAGTTGGGTTGACGAATTAAAGATTGTGCCAAACCCACTAATTGTTTTTGACCACCTGAAAGTTGGTCTAAATAACTTAACGCCAAATGTTCAATACCCAATTGACGTAATAATCCCATTACTTCGTCTTTACTATTCTCATTGCTCAAACCGCCTGAAGCACGTTGAGCAACAATCACTGATTCTAAAACATACAGGTGCACACCAGCAGGTAATGTTTGCGGTAAATACACCACATTTTGTGCTCGCTGGGCAAAACTCTGTTGGGTTAAATCCTGACCATCCAGTAACAGCTGCCCTGTTGCCTTGTTTAATCCTGCCAACGAACGCAACAATGTGGATTTGCCACTACCATTTGGCCCAAGCAATACCGTGATCTTGCCGCGAGGCAAGATATCCGTCGATAGGTTCTCAATTACGGGACGTTTAGGGTAACCTGCATTAAATTGGTTAATAATCAGGCCACTCATGATACGTTCCCTCTATGACGCAAAATAATACTTAGGAAGAACGGTACACCAACCAACGAGGTCACGATCCCAACAGGGATAATCACACCCGGAATAATATTCTTCGACGCTATTGAGGCCATGGATAAAATTAACGCCCCAATTAATGCACTTGCAGGCAGATAAAAACGGTGATCTTCACCAAAAATCAACCTTGCAATATGTGGCGCAACTAAACCAATAAAGGCAATAGGACCGACAAATGCCACTGCTAGCGCCGATAAAATACTGATGCGTAATAACGTTGTTAACCTTAAACGACGTACATCAATACCGAAACTGATCGCCCTATCCTCACCCAACCTTAAAGCCGTTAGCTTCCATGAACTCATCATGGCAATTGGGAAAATAAGTGCAAAAACTAATGCCATCACACCAAGTTTCACCCAAGTCGCTTTTGATAAACTGCCCATTGTCCAAAAGACTAAACCCTGCAAGGTATCTTCTGTTGCGATGAATTGCATCATGGAAACCAATGCATTAAAGGTGAACACAAGCGCAATACCAAACAGTACGACACCTGAAGTTGCTACGCGTGTCCAACGAGTTACTGCATCTAACATCAGTGCGGCTAACAGGGCAAAAATAAAGGCATTGGCTGATATCACCCATTGGTCAGGCACGCCTGGAATTGCAATACCAGAAACAATCGCTAATGCGGCACCGAATGCTGCTGCATTAGATACCCCTAATGTAAATGGGCTCGCTAACGGGTTATTGAGGATTGTCTGCATCTCAGCACCCGCAAGCCCTAATGACATGCCAATCACCACGGCCATCAATGCGTAAGGCAAGCGAATGTCCCAGACAATGACACGCGTTCCTGCATCAACCGACTCTGGGGTCATCAACGTTTGCCATAAGCGCTCAAGAGATAACCCTGAAGGCCCCAAGGTAAAATCTATAACCAGTGATAATAAAATTGCCGCGATGATAACAACTATCCATGTCAATCGACGGCGTAACATAGTTTGATAATGCTGTTTTACATTATCGTCAGCCTGAATAGCCGCTTTTTCAGCCGTAATCATTGGCTCGCTCGTAATACTCATCAACTCTTACCCGTTTTCATTACTTTTCGTCGCTGACCCAATATACACCGGTTGGTTCGATGGCGAGAAACTCTCGATGCAATTCTTCTAGTGTTTTTTGCGGTTCTAGATCGGCAAATTGTTCTGGGTAGAACCATTTGGCGAAAACTTGCGTCGCAATCACATTGTATGGAGAGTTATAGTAATTGTGCCAGATAGCATAATCTTGCTTATCTTTTACGGCTGATAACGAGCTAATCCCTTTACGTTCAGTAATTTTTTTCAGGCTTTTTTGTGCATCTGTTAATGTGCTTTGTGCGCCTAATTGAACGCCGGCATCTTTACTACCCGGTGCTTTTGCACCAGATGCAATGTAAATATTTGGGTCTGCTGCAATAATTTTCTCTAAGTTCATCGTACCAAGCGCGCCCGGCAAAACACCTTTAGCAATATTTTTACCACCAGCTAAATCAATAAAATTCCCCATATTTCCATCGCCAGCGGTACCACAGCAATCTTCAAAAGCACCAGCGCGTAATTCAATAAAAACACTTGGTTTTTTATCTTCTGGTATTTTCGAAGTAATATCAGTGACTAATTTTTGGTTTCTTTCATAAAAATCGACATATTTATTTGCCGCCTGTTCGCGGTTCAATGCTTTACCAAGTAAACGCATGCTTGGTAAAGTGTTTTCCAGTGGTTTATCACGGAAATCCACAAATACGACAGGTACACCAGCTTTTTCGAGCTGGCTAACTAATTCACTATTTTTACCCGGCCCATGGCCTGACAAACCAAAAATCGCAATATCTGGATTTAGAGTTAATACTTTTTCTGAACTGACGCTATCTGCACTGGTATTACCAATTAATGGAATGTTATCAATTTCAGGAAATTTCGCTTTATAAACAGCATAGGTTTGCGGGTCTAGTTTTCGAAGGTCACCTTGCCAACCTACAATTCGCTCAATGGGTTTATCACCTTCTAGCAGAACTATTGCACTAAATAGGCGCCCTTCGCCTAATAAAATGCGATTAACATTATCAGGAACCTCAACGGTACGACCTGCAATATCAGTCACTGTTACAGCCCAAGCGCTCATACTGGCACTTGCTAATAACGCTAAACTTATTCCTTTTACTACCGACCTAGCTACAGACTTCTTGGCTACCGACGACATAGTATTAAGCTCCACTCTTAACCTCATTGACTTACTTTTTTTTATGCGGTAACAATAAAGCAAATAAGAATACTTATCAATACGATTATTAGTTTAATCATGGCTTTCATCAATAGAATTCTGTGACCATCATCGTAAACCTAAACATTCAGCCTATTTTACCGCCAAAATGCAGGTTTATTGCGCTATATATAAAAAAACAGCACCCTATTAAGAGTGCTGTTATTGATGATAGATATTTAAAAAAACTATTTATCTAAATTTTCGCGGTAACTTGGAAAGCTCATGTCTTTATAACGGATAAACGTCGTTTTCTTCGCTATCTTATAACCAAACCAAATTGCTAAAAATAACGGAATTCCAATATAAGTTGCGGTAACCCCTACCCAATCAATTTTATCTTCTAAAAAAGCTTGGTAGTTTTGGCCTAACGTGATTGTTAAGCACAAAATAAAGGCAAAAATAGGACCGATTGGGAAAAAGCCTGAACGATAAGGTAAGTCATTAAGATCTCTCCCTTGTGCAATATAGCCCCTACGGAAACGATAATGGCTAATGGCAATACCTAACCAAGCAATAAACCCTGTCATCCCCGATGTATTTAACAACCACAAGTACACCGTTTGGTTGCCAAACATGGAACTTAGGAAACATAACCCTGCAACAACCGTCGTTGCTAACAATGCATAACGAGGTACGCCACCTTTAGATAAACGGGCGAAAATACGTGGAGCCTTACCTTCTCGGGCTAAGGTATACAACATACGCGTTGATGCGTACATACCGGAGTTACCTGCCGATAATACCGCTGTTAAAATAACCGCATTCATTACTGCTGCCGCAGATAATAAGCCTGCATTTTCAAATACTAAAGTGAATGGGCTTACACTAATATCTTTGACATCATTACGCAGTAAGTTTGGATCAGTGTAAGGAATGATCAAACTAATAATTAAGATTGCAAAGATATAGAATAACAAGATACGCCAAAATACTTTGCGCACGGCTTTTGGAATATTTTTAGCGGGGTCTTTCGATTCACCCGCAGCAATACCGATTAATTCAGTTCCTTGGAATGAGAACCCAACTATCATTGCCACACCAATCATGGCTGAAAAACCACCAGCAAAAGGCGCATCACCAATTTCCCAATTATGCCACCCGGCATTTTCCGCACCGCTCATGATGCCAAAAATCATTAATACGCCGACAACAATAAAAATGACGACCGTGGTGACTTTTATTAATGAGAACCAGTATTCAGCCTCACCAAACCCTTTAACCGAGATGAAATTCAGTAAGAAAATAATGGCAAGGAAAATGGCGCTCCAAATCCAACCGGGGGTATCTGGGAACCAGTAAGTCATCACTAATTGAGCGGCAACTAAGTCAACAGCAATAGTCACAGCCCAGTTGTACCAATAGTTCCACCCAAGTGCAAAGCCAAAGCCTTCATCGACATATTTTGCACCATAGGTTGCAAATGAGCCTGAAACAGGCATATAAGCGGCTAACTCACCTAAACTGGTCATCAAAAAATAGACCATTAAACCAATGATAGCATAAGAAAGGAGTGCTCCACCGGGGCCTGCTTGTGCAACCGTTGCCCCAGAGGCAACAAATAAACCTGTACCGATGGACCCACCGATAGCAATCATCGCAAGATGGCGTGCCTTTAACTCACGGCGTAGTCTTTGTGGGCCGCCCTGCGAGATAGTATTGGTATGTTGTTCTGACATTTGTTCCCTGCATTTTATTATTCAGCTAATATCGCAGGGATTCTAGCAAAATAGACTGTGAGAACTAAGCAACTCTTCACTGTTATAAGATACCTTCATAATTCACACAAAATTATAAGTAAAATGCGTTATTGCCAAAAGTTGAATATTGTTTCTTTAACATCTAAGGAAAACTTGGCGTATTTATCCCTCTGAAGACTTAGTCCGTCGCGAGGCATCAAATGATTAATATGTGACTTGTGTAATCGAATGCAGCCAACAACGCGACGGGCGAAAAGATAATGAGAGTTTTTAGTTACAATATGACAGTAGGTTAGTAATCGCATTCGAAAGATGCTTTTGGCGGTGATAAATCAAATATAGCGTTCTTTCTAAATGAAGTTCATCTATTTTTAGTTCAACTAGAGAGCCATTTTCTAATTGTTCTTCGATCACTCGACGAGATAAACAACTTATGCCTATTCCATAACGAACTGCATGTTTGATCGCTTCTGAATTTCCTAGCTCCATTAAAATATGAAAGCCAGGAAGATGTGCAAATAATAATTGGTCGAGTACATCCCGCGTACCTGAACCTCTTTCACGCAAAATCCAAGGTGCATCACGTAAATCTTTTAAAGAAACTTTTTTATTCGCCAATGGATTTTGGGGTGAAACAAAAATAACGAGTTCATCTTTTAACCATGCTTTAGAAATTAATTCAGGGCTATGACAAACGCCTTCGATTAACCCAACATCAGCTCTAAACTCCATGACTGCTTTAATAATTTCTTCTGTGTTACTGATAAAAAGCTCTAAAGGAATATCCGGGTGGTCATGACGGTAACCCGCTAAGACTTCTGGTAAAATATAATTACCAATCGTTGTACTTGCTGCAAGACGTACGGCGCCCATCTCTTTTTTAAATAGTTGCTCGACTTCTAATCCTTGCTCCAATAAAGCTAAAGCTTTGGGATATAGCAGCCTTCCGTGCTCATTCGTAACAAGTCGTTTACCCACACGGTCAAATAATTGAACACCTAATTGACCTTCTAAATCCGTTAGCGATGCGCTGACAGCCGATTGTGAAAGCGCTAATGACTGAGATGCCTGCGTCGTGGAGCCACTTTTTAATACTTCCGTAAAAACCTCAAGTTGCCTAAGTGTGATTCGCATAAAGGTAAGCCCCAACGTGATTTTTAGTATTTGTAATAATAATGTTAATATTAACGATTTATTCGCAATATTCCAGAAGAAACTTATAATCTATTTTGGTGGTAGATTATATAAAGATAATCAATTTAAATTATTATTGCTTTTGTTATATCCTTATTACTAAATCTTATAAGCGGTAATAAAGAGTATTATCATGAATAAAAGTGACACCAACACCCTTGAGCAGAATAGCCTAAACCCTATATTTAAACTCATACCAGGTATTATTTTAGCGGGTATTCTAACTGCTATTGCAATTTACCTCGGTGACCAACCCTGGTTTATGGATATCGGTTTAGGTGCATTAACCCTCGCAATATTGCTAGGAATTATTGTCGGGAATACTTTTTACCCCGTAGCCAGTCAATCTTGTGATGCTGGCATTAAATTTGCCAAACACTATTTCTTACGCGCTGGAATTATCTTGTATGGCTTTCGCCTTACTTTCCAACAAATCACTGACGTAGGCGCTACTGGTGTAATTATTGATGCTTTAACATTAACATCGACATTTTTATTAGCGTATTGGCTAGGTAAAAAAGTGTTCGGTCTTGATGAAGAAACAACATTATTAATTGGCGCAGGTAGTAGTATCTGTGGTGCAGCCGCGGTCATGGCAACTGAGCCTGTCGTTAAAGCTTCTGCGAGTAAAGTCGCTGTTGCCGTTTCAACCGTTGTTATTTTTGGTACGATTTGTATTTTTGTTTACCCTTGGATTTACCAATTAAACGCGCACTTTGGTTGGTTTCCAGCAACAGAAGAAACCTTTGGGATTTACATTGGTTCAACGGTACATGAAGTTGCGCAGGTTGTTGCAGCAGGCCATACGATTGGTACAGACGCAGAAAATGCCTCTGTCATTGCCAAAATGATCCGTGTCATGATGCTTGCGCCATTTTTAATTATTTTATCTGCGTTTTTAAGCCGTAAAACGGCCGCTAACCAAACAACAAAGACCCAAAAAAGTAAAATTACTATTCCTTGGTTTGCTGTATTTTTTATTGTGGTCGCAGGTTTTAACTCACTCAATTTACTGCCTCAGGCATTAGTACAGCAAGTTATTGCTTTGGATACCATTTTACTTGCTATGGCAATGGTTGCTTTAGGGTTGACTACCCATGTTAGCGCTATTCGCCAAGCGGGGATTAAACCATTACTAATGGCGTTGATACTGTTTGTTTGGTTGATAGTTGGCGGACTCTTAATTAACTTACTGATTCAAAACATTTTTTAATCTACATTCTCCTCGTTTTTAGCCACCTTAACCGGTGGCTTTTTTGTTGATTTCATTTATTCGCTTATTAATGGCATACTCCAATAAAAAGGAGTCAAAAATGAAATATATTGGAGCACATGTCAGCGCCTCTGGTGGCGTTGACCAAGCCGTTATTCGCGCACATGAAATCAACGCAACCGCTTTTGCATTGTTCACAAAAAATCAGCGCCAGTGGAAAGCTGCACCACTGAGCGAAGAAGTGATTAAAAAATTTAAAGATAACTGCAAAAAATATGGATACGGTAAGCACCAGATCCTGCCCCATGACAGCTATTTGATCAATTTAGGTCATCCTGAATTTGAAGCTCTAGAAAAATCTCGGGTCGCTTTTATCGATGAAATGCAACGCTGTGAACAATTAGGTATTGATTTACTTAACTTCCACCCGGGCAGTCATTTAAACAAAATTGAAATTGACGACTGTTTAGCGCGGATTGCTGAATCTATTAATATCGCGCTTGCTGAAACCGAGGGGGTGACTGCTGTCATTGAAAATACGGCTGGGCAAGGTACTAACTTAGGTTTTGACTTTACACATCTCGCAAAAATTATTGATGGGGTGAAAGATAAAAACCGTGTAGGTGTGTGTATCGATACTTGTCATGCTTTTGCCGCAGGTTATGACCTACGCACTGCCGAAGATTGTGACAAAACATTTGGCCAATTTGCAGAGATTGTCGGGTTTGAATTTCTAAAAGGAATGCACCTTAATGATGCGAAAAGTGAATTTGCCAGCCGTGTCGACCGCCACCATAGTTTAGGTGAAGGGAATATTGGTTTTGTACCATTTACTTACATTATGCAAGATAGCCGCTTCGATGGTATCCCTTTGATTTTAGAAACCGTAAACCCTGATATTTGGCCACAAGAAATTGCGTGGTTAAAAGCACAGCAAAATAATTAGCGATTTAGACTATTTTCTAATAATAAAACCCCCGCATTTATCATGTGAGGGTTTTATTTGAACTGAATGAACTATAACGATTTCATTTCAATTTTTGCCATCATATCCGCTAATTTATTTCTATTTTTTAAGCCAACATCTGGCTGGGAAACTGAGAGTGCAGAAATTGCGGTCGCCATACGTAAGGTATGCTCACTAGACTCACCATTGAGTAACCCATAAGCTAGCCCTGCAACCATCGAGTCACCAGCTCCAACCGTGCTTATCACTTCACAATGTGGTGGTTTAGCTAGCCAAGAACCTGACGCATTAACCCACAGCGCCCCTTCTTCCCCTAACGATATAACAACATGGGAAATGCCTTTATCTCTTAATTCATGGGCAGCAGCTACAACATCTTGTAAGTCTGGCAGTTTTCGACCAACCCAACTTTCTAGCTCATGACGATTAGGTTTTACTAGCCATGGTGAGGCTTTTAAACCTGCCTTTAAGGCTTCTCGGCTGCTATCAAAAATAATACATGGGCATAATTGACGAAGGCGAGTCATCCAACGAGTAAATTCTTCTGGATCAATACCACTTGGCAAACTTCCGCTGACCACAACCATATCGAAATGGCCTAGCCAATTGAGTGATTCAGTCGAGAAACGGTTCCAATCTTCTTTGCTGATCTCAAAACCTGAAAAGTTGAAATCCGTCGATTCCCCATTGTTTTCAGTAAGTTTTACGTTAATTCGTGTTCGTCCTGGCACCATACTGAAGCGGTTAGCCATGCCATTTTCACTGAAAAAATGTTGGAATTCTTCTTGGTTATCCTTTCCCATAAAACCACTAACAGTGATATCAATACCTAAGTCACGGAGTACTTTTGCGACATTGACCCCTTTACCACCCGCATTGAGGCTAGCGGTTTTGACTAAATTGACTTCACCAACTTCGATTGTAGAGCATAAGCCCACAAGGTCGTAAGCAGGATTTAATGTAATTGTAGCAACCCGGCGAGTCATAACCACTAATCTCCCTTATCATGATTATCGTGTCTTTAAATTTAAGTATAGTTATAACATTAAAGCATATTGTTTTCAGTGATATTTGTACTTTTTCCTGCTTGTTTTTCTACAAGATTATGTCAGGATCAGCGCGCTGAAAAATAAAATAATAAGGAGAATATATGTCTGAGCCTGCTTACGTCGTCGTTGGTGTCGGTGTGCTAATCACTAACAAGTATGGGCAAATTTTGATAGGTAAACGCAGTAGTAAACATGCGCCCTATTGGTCCATTTTCGGCGGACATGTCGACCCCGGTGAATCTTTTGAAACCTGTGCAATTCGCGAAATAAAAGAAGAGATAGGTATTGATATCCAAGCCCCCACTGTTTTTGGCATCAGTAATAATTTACAAACTCACCAACAAGAAGGTAAACACACCGTTTCTGTTTGCATGCATGTTGAATATGACGGTGATGTTGAGCCTCAAATTATGGAACCAGATAAATGTGAAAGCTTAATGTGGGTTTCACCAGACAAACTCCCAGAACCGCATTTTGAGGCTAGTCGCAACGCGGTTGACCTCTGGCTAACACAACGTTTCTATCGCCAAAACGCCTAATTAATCGTAAGCGTACAAACATTCTCGCGTTGTACGTTTATTATCCATCCCTTTCTAATTACTCATTTTTCCCTGTTTTATTCTATTTACTATATTTACAATACTTCATGCTTGCCGTATCATTTAGCTAGTACAGTGAAACAATATATTTAGGAGCCACCATGGCTATTGATGGAACAACACAACAAAAAAATCCTTCTATATTAGGGGGTGCTATGATCATTGCCGGTACCGCAGTGGGTGCTGGTATGTTTTCTATTCCTATGGTGACTTCTGGCGTATGGTTCACAGGCTCCGTCATACTGTTGATTTATACCTTTATTTGCATGTTACTTTCTGGGTTAATGATTTTAGAAGCCAATATGAATTACCCAGCAGGCGCCAGTTTCCATACGATGGTTAAAGATTTATTGGGTTCGACATGGAATTCAATTAATAGTTTATCCGTCACCTTTGTGCTTTACATACTAACTTATGCCTATATTTCTGCAGGTAGCTCTATCATCGCAGCGAATTTGTCAGAAAAAATACAGATACCTCAAGCAGGTGCTGGCTTTATTTTTGCCTTCATAGTGGCTTTTTTTGTGTGGCTTTCTACGCGTGCTGTCGATAGGTTAAGCACTATTTTAATTGGTGGAATGGTAATCACCTTTATTATGTCAATCGGTGGAATGGTTTCAACTGCATCTCCAGCTATCTTATTTAACCAAACTGAGCAAGGTGAAAGCCAATATCTTCCATATGCCTTAGCCGCATTACCTTATTTATTAACTTCATTTGGTTATCACGGTAATGTGCCGGGATTAGTAAAATATTATAATAAAGATAGCCGCAGTGTTGTTAAGAGCCTCGTCTATGGCGCAACCATTACCGTGGTTATCTATATTTTGTGGCAGTATGCGATTCAAGGAAATATTCCAAGAACGTCATTTATTGAGATCAGAGAAAATGGCAATAATATTGATGCATTACTGACCCAAATGAATATTTCTACTCAAAGCAGTTTTATTTCTCAGTTTTTAAACCTGTTCTCCTATATGGCTTTAGCGAGTTCTTTCTTAGGTGTGTCTTTAGGGCTATTTGATTTTATCGCTGATTTTTTCAAATTTGAAGATAACAAATTTGGCCGCCTTAAATCCATATTAGTCACCTTTTTACCACCAACAATACTCGCTTTAATTTTTCCTAATGGGTTTATTTATGCGATTGGTTTTGCAGGGTTAGCAGCGACTATTTGGGCTGTTATTGTCCCTGCCCTGATGGCGAAAGCAAGTCGTAAACGCTACCCTAACAACAGTTATAAAGCACCAGGAGGGACCTTTATCATTGGCTTCGTGATCCTCTTTGGGTTAATTAATGCGGTTGCTCATTTATTATCACTATCTGGTTTACTTCCTATCTATTAACCATTCGAGTGTGAATATAGCCTACGAGTTATATTCACACTGATATTTATCTAAAAATTTTTCACTGAAAATTGACTTCAGCATCTTGCCTAATTCCTTATCTGCGAGTAATTTTGTCGCACTCTTTTTGACAACCCCAAAGAAGGTTATTTATGGCCAAGGCCAACGAAATTAAACGTGGTTTAGCAATTAACTACAATGGCAAACTATTACTTGTAAAAGACATTGATATTCAAGCACCTAGTGCTCGTGGTGCGAGTACGCTATATAAAATGCGCTTTACTGATATCAAAACTGGCCAGAAAGTTGAAGAGCGTTTCAAAGGCGATGATATTTTAGAAACCATTTCGCTAACACGTCGCGGAGTGAGTTTTTCTTATATTGATGGTGATGAGTACGTTTTCATGGACAATGAAGATTACACACCCTATCTTTTCAAAAAAGCAGATATTGAAGAAGAATTACTTTTTATCCCTGAAGAAGGGTTACCAGGAATGCAAGTATTAACAATGGATGGGCAAGTTCTTGCATTAGAGCTACCACAAACGGTTGATATGGTGATTGTTGAAACAACACCTGCAATTAAAGGGGCATCAGCTAGCGCACGGACTAAACCCGCAACTATGGCTACAGGGCTAACAGTCCAAGTCCCTGAATATTTAACCAGCGGAGAGAAAATTCGTATTCATATCGCTGAGCGTCGTTATATGGGCCGTTGTGACTAATTTTTGTTTTTAATTTGATAGAAACAATTTCTTATATGCCTATGAACAATAACTTCATAGGCATATGTCATTGAAATTAAACATTGCATACCCTTCCCATATTAGTTTGCTACATTCAATTCTTATTCAACTCAAGATTAATCGTATTTTATTGTATAAATACCTAAGGTTTTATCTTTATTAATCCAATTAAATTGTTGAGTACCTTTTTGATTCGGAAGCAACATTTCTTTATTTTTTAATTTACGAATATCTGCAGATGCCGTTTCTAATTTACCATTATCATTCCAGCATTTAGTTTCAACTTTATTAGCATTCGCTTCGACAACACAAGGTGATGCAACGATGGCACCTGTAAATCGGATAACGCCTGTACTACTGCGTTTCGTCTCACTATTTTCTGACGCAACGATTGAAAAACTTGTGCTTAATGATGTTACTACCAGAAAAGCCATTACCATTTTTTTTACTGAGCTATTCATAATGAAATCCCCTTTTAAAATTATGTTATCGTCACTTTCTGTAATTTATTTACAGTTAAAGTATTTAATTTGGCTGAATTGCCTGAGAACGACATACTAATTCCAAAGGGATATTAATAATTTCATTTATGGTCGTAGTTTTTTATTTTTTATTTAATTTTTTATCAAAACAAAATAAAGGACTTACATCACACTTAATTAACCACACAAAATGCAACACTTTATAAATAATATCTATTAGCATTAGCCCTATAATTTATGAAAATCGTCGCAATGCTACTTAAAGCTCACCTATACATCAAAAACTTTAAAATCGTTAAAGATAGTGTTAATCATCATGCATAAGAATTTAAATAAAAAAATCTCATTACCTTCTACCAATTTGATCGCATCAGGCCGACAGCGTGCTTGTTATCAGCACCCTGAATATGATGACCTATGTGTAAAAGTTCATTTAAGTGGAAGAGATGATAAAGAAACATTAAGGGAGGTTCGTTATTACAAGCGCTTATACAAAAAAAATTTCACCACAAAAACCATATCTCATTACTATGGTTTCCAGCAAACTGATCGCGGATTAGGATATGTGTTCCAGTTAATTAAAGATAAAACTGGAAATGTTTCACATACTTTAGATTATTACCTAAAAAACAAACAATTTTTTTTAAAACATAAAAAAAACATGAAAATTGCCTATGAGCAATTTAAAAAGAATATTTATAAAGAGGCTATCTCCACGATGGCACTTAAGACTTACAACATTGTTTACCAATTAGGTTATAAACCTCACGGCCAATTTCTGATTATTGATAACCTTGGGTCATCTAATTTCATTCCCATGGATTATTTTTCAGCTAGAATCGCTCGTGCCACCCTCAATCGCCGGTTTAGCGATTTCGAGCAACGGCTTTATCGTGACTACAATATCAAGATATAGCACTTACACTCGTGGTTCATTTGCATTATTACCGTTTGGTGATCAACATAAATTACCACACACTCGCCAGTATCTATTTCATGTAGAAAACCCGAACAACAAAATACCCTGATAAACATACAGTGAATTGACTTTCTTCATTATTCTCTGTGTGTTTTTTACTCTACTCATCTTTTTTAAAGTCTATTAAACTATTCGTTTTGCTCACAAATAAACCGTCATTAAATATAAATTTAAACTTCTTTACATTTCAAACTTAAAAAGCACATATTTATGTGATTACACTGAAATAATAACCAATAAAATGTGACTTAGATCATATTTCATTGACTGTAATTACCTGTGTTATAAGTAAATATCCTTCATATTAGGCAACTATCACATAAACCAATGGCAAATAGGCACTTTTATCTAATGTTTTGTAAATTTCACCTCTATTAACTCGCCATTTTGCTTTTGTTTATGTATGCTCTTAAAGGTTTGATTTGGGACTATTGCGATACCAAATCTTCTAACTAAAAAATGTAAAGAATGTTTTAGTAAATTTAGTAAATATTGATATATATCCTATACTCAATAAGTCATTAAATATGACTAGCACATTCGAACTTTAGTCGTGCTGCGATAAACACTTTCTGCGAAAAACACAGTTTTGGCATCTATAATGCGTTTTTCACAGGGATAAGTTTAGTTTTTTGTGTCTTTTTACACAATAAAGTACTAGAAAAATGGTAAGGGATATATATAAGAATGCTAACTTCTGAAAAACTTAAGCGCTATGCTTGGCGCATTGTTCCGGCAATTGCAATCGCCGTAACGCTCACAGCATGTACCAACCCAAAGTCAGCTAAAAATACGCAATATACTGCCAAATCAGATGCACGTATGCTAAATGGTTCTGCTGGCGACTCCTTGACGATGGCATCTCAAGATGAATTCGAAGAATTAGTACAAAGTGTTGATACTAAATCTAAAATAATGGATCAATACGCAAGCTGGAAAGGCGTGGCTTATCGTCTTGGCGGTACAACAAAGAAAGGTGTTGATTGTTCAAGCTTCGTACAACGCACATTCTTTGAACAATTTGGTGTTGAACTCCCCCGCACCACTTCTGAACAAGAATCCTCAGGCAAAAGCGTAAAACGTAATAACCTAAAAGTCGGTGATATTGTTTTATTTAAAACTGGCCGAACTATGAAGCATGTTGGTATCTATATTGGCGACCAAAAATTTGTTCATGCATCAACCAGTAGTGGTGTTATCGTTTCTGAAATGACTAACTCGTACTGGAGCAAAAGATATTATGCCGGTAGACGTATTATTAATGGCTCATAAGTTTTTTTAACATTCTATATCCCCTCCCAATAAAAAAGCTTCCATACAATGGAAGCTTTTTTATTGGGAATTTTTATTAACTAAATTTAGTATAGCTATTTGATTCTTTTTGATAAAAATAGCTTAAATACCAAACCCACCTCACGATAACGCTCATCCAAAAACAAGTTATAAATACATAGCTGAACTAAACCTGTAACTAAACTTGCAACTAAAATAATAATGAATCATCAAGCCAATGTAGCTAAGCAAATATACTCAAAACTAAGCACTATAAAAACCAGAAGACAGTTCTGCAATCGCGACGCCAGAGGCTTTTAAACGACACATAGCAGCTAACTCATCATTAGCATGAATGAATAGGCAAATTTCTTTTTGCCACTCTAAGATTGCGTTAGCGATCTGCATGTCTGACAATGATTCGGACAATTGCTGCATTGCAATACAATCTGTCGCACAGTCATGGCTAAGTAGCTTCAGCCCCACAAGCTTATCGCTATCGGCATCATTCATAGGCACGACTTCAACATCCGTACCTATTTTGCCTGATAACCAGCGGTAGCTTTGCGGTAGCCTGTGCACCACCGAAAGACCTAATTTTTCCACAAAGATATCCTATTGAAACATTTTAGTGTTTTGCCAAGTATTAATACTTGCATTCTTACTCAACCTAACACGGGCTTAAGCTAATCATTCATCGTTCAAACCGAACTTTTAGTTATCCAAAAAGTAACATTAATGTTAAATATCGAACTTTAAATATAACATTAAAAAAACAAAATGTCGTTAAATTTTTGTGACACAAATCATTGCACAATCATTTTAATAGCAAATATATTAAAAATTAAACTAATTTTGATCTTTAAGATCAACATTTAGCCAAAAATACTTAACTTTTTTTTACATTTATGAAATGAAAATAGTAAAAAATAGTTTATTTTTGAAGTTAAACCAAATTTTTATTAATGAATAATGTTGCAATAAGCATTAATTCATAAAACATAAATTTAACAAATTTAGCTCGAATGATAATTGATTTAGATCATTTTTCATTAAAAATTTTAATACCCCTGAATTACTACTCGTTTTTATCGAGCAATATACCTTTATCTCTAATAGATAAAATGAATGATATGGAGAAGTAACTAGAAAAAATTCTATTTAAAGAAAGGAGAATTGTGTGTTCTCAGTTTCATCCATGAAACATGAAAACATATGGCTTACTTTGCTTTTTTCGCTAATAAAACAAATAACATTGATAATGCTACACAAGCAACCATAGAACCGACCATTGGCCATGCGCTCTGAGCGGGTATGAGTGATAATAAAGTCCCAACGAGTGCGCCAATTGAAAACCTTATTGTTCCTGCCAATGAAGAGACGGTTCCTGCAATATGTGGATAATTATCCAAGATGACTGCCATTGCATTAGAAGTAATCATCGCGATGCCACTAACATAGATTGCAACACCGATAACCAATGTCCAAAAATCTAATGTAAATGCCGTTGTAACAAGCAACCACACGCCCATTACAAATTGGATAATGATGCCAAAATAAAGCATTTTTTCTGCGCCAAAATGCCTTACATAGCGGCTATTTATTGTTGTCATAATAAACAGGAAGATAATGTTGATACCAAAATAGTAGCCAAAATTCTGTGGAGACACCCCGTTTAAATCGATATAGACAAAAGCGCCTGCATTTAAGAACGAAAACATCCCTGCAAAAGAGAATGAACTCGCTAAAATGTAGAACAGAACCTGTTTTGCTCTAAATAAAGTCGCAAATTGCCTTAATGTTGTACCAATATGAAACTTTTGCCTTTTAGCAACGGGCAATGTTTCCCGCACAAAACAGCTCACTAAAATAACGGCAACAACCGCTGCAATGGCGATACTCCAGAAAATGGCATGCCATGAAAACCAACGCATTAGCTCTCCCCCTAAAATAGGGGCTAATAACGGTGCCACCGTCATCACTAATACAACAAAAGACATACTTCTTGAGAATTCATCACGAGTAAACATATCTCGCATAAGTGCGTTAATCACAACACTTGCAGCTGCGGCGGCAAAACCATGTAAAAAACGTAACCAAATCAATGAATCAATCGATTCAGTGATGGCACAAGCCGCTGAAGCGATGGCAAAAACGACGACCCCACCCAAAATAACAGGTTTACGCCCAATGCTATCTGCCATCGGGCCATAAAATAATTGTCCTATAGCAAAACCAAAAATGTAGCTATTGAGCGTCATTTGAATGCGCCCTTCATCTACATTAAAATAATGCATCATCGTCGGAAAGCTTGGTAGGTACATGTCGATAGCCAATGGCATTAGCATCGATAATAAACCTAGAATTAATATCAGCCCCAAATAGGATGAACGCTGCTGTTGCACTCTTTAAACTCCTGCTGTTTTTTTACGTGGTACATTAATGCTGTTGATCTCTTCTTCCGTCAGTGGGCGGTATTCTCCTGGCTCAAGAGCATCATCGAGCCAAATTTCCCCAACACGTTCACGGTGTAACCCACAAACGTGGTTTCCTACCGCTGCAAACATACGTTTTACTTGATGATAACGCCCTTCGCTAATCGTCAGCCTGACATCTCTAGGGCTAATAATTTCCAGTTTCGCTGGTTTAGTTGGATGTTTTTCCCCATTGAGCATAACGCCCTGAGCAAACTGCTCAGCAACATCTTGAGCAATATCATCACTCAATTGAACTCGGTACGTTTTTTCACAATGATGCTTGGGTGAAGTAATGCGATGAGACCATTGACCATCGTCCGTCAATAATACAAGGCCGGTTGTATCGATATCTAAACGCCCTGCTGAATGCAGTTTTTGTGCAAGAGGCTCATCAATAAAAAAAAGAATTGTTGGATGTGTTGGGTCATCTGTTGAGCAAATATAACCTTGTGGTTTATGTAACATAAAATAACGTGGCCCAGTAACTTGCACGAGGACATTGCCATCATAAGCGACTTCATGGTCAATCGTAACTTGAAAAGCCCCTGATTTAACGATTTCCTCATCAACCGTTACAAGCCCTGCGCGCAGTTCTCGCGCTACCAAACTTCGGCTTATCCCTAATTGCTGGGACAAAAATTTATCCAGTCGCATAGATTCTCTTAACTTGATGGAATGCCAGTGAAGCGTACAATAACGCTCAGCTGTCAGAATATAGAGTGAAAGGTTGTTGTGATTGCTATCACATAATTCATTATAACAATAACCCCTGTGAAGTGATAGTTTCACCGAAACAACTCACATCTTTAGACAGAGTCATCGTTTTAAATTAAATTTAACGTCATTCACCTGATTTAATTACATAATGCTGAATAATATGCCTTTTGTTTTACGCCCATACCAACAAGAAGCTGTCGATGCGACGGTCGATTATTTCCGTAAGCAGACTCACCCTGCCGTAATTGTCCTACCAACTGGCGCAGGAAAAAGCTTAGTGATCGCTGAATTGGCACGGCTTGCTCGTGGGCGAGTTCTGGTATTAGCGCATGTAAAAGAATTAGTTGAGCAGAATCATGCTAAGTACCTCGCATATGGCCTACAAGCCGATATATTTGCCGCAGGCCTAAATCGCAAAGAATCTCAAAGCAAAATCGTTTTCGGCAGTGTGCAATCTGTTGCTCGTAATCTTAAGGCGTTTGACGCACATTTTTCGCTAGTAATTATTGATGAGTGCCATCGCATAAGCCTAAATGATAAAAGCCAATATCAACAAATCATCCAAGCTTTACAGGCCAATAACCCTTCATTACGTATTTTAGGGTTAACCGCCACGCCCTACCGTCTCAACAGTGGTTGGATTTACCAATACCATTACCATGGTATGGTACGTGGCGATGAAAACTGTTTTTTCCATGAGTGTATTTATGAACTACCTCTACACTATATGATTAAAAATAAATTCTTAGTACCACCTGAACGCTTAGACATGCCTGTCCTTCAATATGATTTTAGCCAAGTTTCACTGACATCATCAGGTATTTTTAATGAACAAGAACTTAATTTGTCATTAAAAAAGCAACAACGCATTACCCCTAAAATTATTGAGCAAGTTATTGAATATGCAGCACCATTACAAGGCTGTATGATTTTTGCGGCAACGGTCGAGCATGCAAAAGAAATTTTGGGCTATTTACCCCAAAACAGTGCGGCATTAGTGACAGCTGAAACCCCTGCTGCTGATAGGCAAGCAATAATTAAACAATTTAAAAACAAAGAATTACATTATCTAGTTAACGTTTCAGTATTAACAACTGGGTTTGATGCACCTCATGTTGATGTGATTGCAATTTTACGACCAACAGAGTCAGTGAGCTTATACCAACAAATTGTTGGCAGAGGATTACGCCTCTCTGAAGGAAAAACCCGCTGCTTAATCTTAGATTATGCAGGAAACCCACACGATTTGTTTCGGCCTGAAGTGGGTTCTAGTAGACCCAATTCAACCAGTGTTCCCGTGCAAGTTTTCTGTCCATTGTGCCAATTTGCGAATATTTTTTGGGGCAAATGTACCTCTGATGGGCAAATTATTGAACATTACGGCCGGCGCTGCCAAGGCTGGGAAGAAGATGAAAATAAGCAGAAAAAACAATGTGAATTTCGTTTTCGCTTCAAGCAATGTCCACATTGTGGTGCAGAAAATGATATTGCTGCTCGTCGCTGCCAAAAATGCCTAGAGGTGCTTACTGACCCTGACGATATGCTAAAAGCCGCATTAAAACTTAAAGATGCATTAATCATTCGTTGCGGTGGCATGCAATTCATTACTGGGAGTGATACCAAAGGTGAATGGATTAAAATAAATTATTTTGATGAAGACGGAACTCGCGTTGCAGAACGTTTTCGCCTAGCAACGCCCGCACAAAAACGCGTATTCGAATATCGTTTTTTACGAGAGCATCAGCGTGCTCCTGGTGTTCCATTTAAATGGAATAATGCAAATGATATATTATTGCAGCAATCATTATTACGTTATCCCCAATTTATAGTTGCACGCAAAAAAGAGCGTTTTTGGGAAATTAGAGAGAAAATCTTCGATTATCAAGGGCGTTTTCGCGTTGCAGATTCCCTATCATAAAGTGAAAACGATCATAATGATTGCCGGATGACGGATTTTTCGTTAAAATGCCGCCCGCCTTCCGATATCTTATTCACTGAATGAAGTATCCATTGGCCAAATCTCGAACCTGCTGCTGGGTCGCCTGTAGCAGGAATTTATATTTTCTTTTTATAGAGAAATAGTAATGTTAACTATCAATGCAATTGAACGTAAAGAGCAGGGTAAGGGTGCGAGCCGCCGCCTGCGCAGAGATAACCAGCTTCCAGCTATCGTTTACGGTGGCAACCAAGAAGCTATCTCTGTAACTCTTAACCACGATGAAATCATCAACCAAGAAAGCAAAGCAGAATTTTACGAAGTTCTGAACCTGGTTATCGATGGTAAAGAAACAAAAGTAAAAGTTCAGGCTGTTCAACGTCACCCATTTAAGCCAAAAGTGACGCACATTGACTTCCTGCGCGCTTAATTAAAGCCCACAGCCGAGCTTTAGAATTTTCGGGACGCCGAGTAAATAACGCCGCAATTGCGGCGTTATTTATTTCTATCTATTCAACATCACGGCCTATTTAGCACCCCGGCGTTGTAATTGGTCACGCAAATTAGGTGGTGTACCGCGAATGGTCAACGTATCAGTTACAGGGTCCCAAAAGATACGCTCTCCCATAAGCATCGCATCAAAGCTAATCGTGATCCCTCCGCCACTTCCAGAGAACTTCGTTAATTGCTTCAACGTTCCTCTATCGGCTGGGAAACTTTCTTCAAGTTGATAATCATTTTGGCGAGCGAAATCGTCAAAGCTTTGTTCTTCAACCATTGGCAACTCTTTTGCCAGCGCCTGTAGCTCAATTTCCTCTCCAGATTGTAATTGTTCTGTACAATAACTATGCACTTGCTGGCGATAAGCTTGACGCGTATTTTTGTCCATTTGTGCATTATCACAAAAATCGTCGAGTGCCTGTACCAAGCCTTTATTCTGAACTTTTGCGTTTAATCCCTCTGATGCAGCCAAAAAGTCCATAAAGAAATCAGACACTTTTCGGCCTACTCTGCCTTTTAAGAAAGTTAAATAGCGTTTTGATTCCGGATTGGTCTCCCATTCGGTTAAATCAATACGAGCAACAATATCTGCATGAGGGATGTCTAAATAATGTGTGGTGCCTAAATCCAATGATTCCGTGACAAACATGCTGTCACAACTATTGAGCACCGCAATTAATAAATATTCGACCGCGAGGTAACGGTATTGACAAAAAAGAACCACGCCCCCTTCAGCAAAAGGATATTTGGCTAATTCATCTTTCAAGCGAACGGTCATCGCACGGCTGAACCCTAAAAACTCCTCCTCGCCTTTACGCAATAACTTTAACGCGTCAGCAAGTTCACTTTCTTCGTTAAATTCACCAAAAGCTTTACTTTTTGCACTATAGACGCGATGTAATTCGGCCATCATGTCTTGTACGACACCATCTGCTGTCAATAAAGAATCCCGCAACATCACCTCTAGCGTTTGCTCATCTCTTTTAATTAACTGGTGTAAAGCTATCTGGTTAATTTCCAGACTCATTGTTGGCTCCTTCGTTATAGCGAAAATAATGTTGCGCGTATTCAAACATTGATATTATTCCTCTGCAACAGAAACCATCATTTGTTCTATTTTCAGCCTAATTACGCTGAACTAATACGCACTTTACGAATCTGAATTAGCATTATTATCACTTAAACAAAAATTTGTTGCGAAGAAAGAAGAAAAACCAGCTGTGATACGCTATGATATGTAGCTTTCATTAATTTAGGATGTCTCAATTTATGCCACAATCATCTCGCTATAGTGATGAAAAAGTTGAAGGTTTACTTTCTGACCTCGTGAGCGTGTTAGAAAAAAACCACACCCCTGTTGACCTTTCCCTCATGGTGTTAGGTAATATGGTAACGAATCTGCTGAATACGTCGGTTGCGCCTGCGCAACGTAAAATGATTGCAGAATCATTCGCAAATGCATTACTTTCTTCTGTTAAAGAAGATCAATCACACTAATTGATTAATGAAATAAACAGTATGGTCACCCACCTGCGCTACCGTGACAAAGTCTCTAACATGATTGGTTGGGGGCACTGGTTTGCACTATTCAATATACTGCTTAGCCTCGTGTTAAGTAGTAGCTATCTGTTTATTTTTGATTGGCCAGATACCCTAACTGGCCGAATTTATGCTTTCGTCAGTTGGATTGGTCACTTTAGTTTTGTGGTCTTTGCGACTTACTTACTAATTGTTTTTCCACTGACCTTTATTGTTATGTCTCAGCGGCTTCTAAGGGTACTTTGTGTTGCCCTCGCAACGGCTGGTACAACGCTATTAATTTTTGATATCCGTGTTTTTAGCCAATTTGGTTTGCATTTAACACCGCAAGTTTGGGACTTGGTCATCAACCCAACTAAGGGCGAGATGGCTCGTGAATGGCAACTGATGTTTATCAGCATTCCGATTATCTTTCTTGTTGAAATGTTATTTGCGACTTGGAGTTGGCAAAAGCTACGTAGTTTAAACCGCCAGACATTTGGAAAACCGCTTGCGGGTATTTTTATTGTGACCTTTATTATGTCACACCTGATGTATGCATGGGCCGATGCTAATTTTTATCGCCCTATCACCATGCAACGCTACAATTATCCATTGTCACAACCCATGACAGCCCGGAAGCTCCTTGATAGGTATGGTCTGTTAGACTTAACCGAACATCAAAACCGTGTATTCCAGCAAGGTAGCCCGACAGCACTTAAATTAAACTACCCATTGAAACCTTTAAGTTATTATGACCAAGGCGCCGATTACAACTTATTATTGTTGGTCATTGATGATCTTGGAGATAAATCTCAACAAGATTCTATGGGTGCGTTAAACGAATTTAAAGAAATCAGTACACAGTTTACGAATCACTACACTGCTGGCCTACGTAATGATACCGCGCTATTTGGCTTATTCTATGGTATTTCATCAACTTATTTCGATAATATTCTCAATGGTCGCCATCCATCAGCGCTAATCGAAGCCTTACAACATCAAGGGTATCAGTTTGGTTTGTTCTCAACAGATGGCTTTAATTCTCCATTATTTAGGCAAGCTATTTTAGCGGATTACTCATTACCTGCCAAAACAGCAGATAACGATAATTTAACGGTCACACAATGGAATAATTGGCTAGATAACCTTAAAAATGGCTCGCCTTGGTTCTCTTTCCTCAATATTAAAGGAACGCCTGGAAGTGCGAAAACCAATGAACAAATCAATCGCGTAATGGCTGTATTACAGCGTGATAATCGCTTGCAAAACACCATTGTTATTGTAACCGCAAATTACAATAACCAAGGAAAAGCAGAAAACGAGTGGTTAGATGGCAAACACTTCAATCGTAATAATATGCAAGTGCCACTATTCATTTATTGGCCAAACACACCAGCGCAGCAAATAGATAAGCTAACAAGCCATCAAGATGTCATGACAACATTGATGCAGCGTTTATTACATGTCAGTAATCCACCCGATGATTACAGCCAAGGTGAAGATTTATTTAGTGTTAAGCGTACTTACCCATGGGTGATCACCGGTGATAACGACGATGTTGTTATTACCACTGATAATGCCACTCTCTACATGGATCAAAATGGTCAGTTTAATATCTATGATAAACAAGGTGCTATAGAACGAAATGAAAAGCCTGATTTAGCTGAGTTGTTGAAGATCTTTACTGAGCTAAAACGTTTTAATGAAAATTAGTGCTTAAATATCAACCAGTCGTGTCGTCAGTCTATTGCTTTTAAAAGCAAATTGAGTAGTATTAATCAAAGTTCGGCATGTAGCGCAGCTTGGTAGCGCACCGTCATGGGGTGTCGGGGGTCGTAGGTTCAAATCCTATCATGCCGACCAACTTTATATAGAGAAACCAACCACTTAAGGTTGGTTTTTTTGTGCGGTGAGTTTGGGGCGGGTAAAAGTCGGGTAAAAGTCGGGTAAAAGTCCGACATAGTTATACCGGCTTTTACCCTTCCTTTCGTTAGGATTTATTATCCTACTGCTCTCCCTTCTCTTCTTCCTCTGCTTCACGTTTAGCTTCTTCTTACTCTAATACCCCGATCTAAATATCGATATAAACTGCATCACTCAAGTAACGTGTCTATTGACGGTCTTGGGAAGAATGAGAAGAAAACATATATTGAAGAAACACTAGAAGAGATATTTATCGATGGTGATTGGCTTCCTGAAACCCAAGAAGCCGAAGTAGAATATTTTGATAAGTGTTCTAGATGCGCCAACTACTCGAGCTGGCGCATTAGTTTTTATTGTTGCTCTGTTTATAAAATACTTGCTTAGCCTTGTTTCGTTTGAAGCCTGTATTATTTTTTGTAAAATACCCTCTCACCCTAACTAACTTACTTTGCAACTGGACTGATTGAGAGGGATATGGGAAATAAAGCAATCGGCAGCCTTATAAAAAATAAGCGGTTAGCTAAAAATATTTCAACCAAAGAAATAGCAAAAGGCTTAACAGCCTCTGAAAAAAAATATATACAATATGAAAGTGGTGAGTTATCAATATACATCGATGACTTATTCGCGATAGCTAACATTCTTGATGTTAGTATTCAAGAACTACTGAATGCGTATAGTAAGTGAAGCCGCAATAATGCGGCTTTTTTGCACCTAATTACAGCAATACGCTATTATCATCAAGGCCATACTGTTTACGTTCCACAGCTTCCTGCTCTGTCCTTTCCACTTCCTCTGCTGCACGTTTAGCTTCTTCTTGCGCTAATCGCTCTGCTTCTATCTTAGCGAGTCTCTCT